>JAHDDY010000020.1:3930-5729 GCA_020629115.1 Paracoccaceae bacterium
CGGGAGCGGCCCTTCGCAGGAATGGCCTTGAAGGCCGACCGTCAGGCGGCCGTCATCCGGTCAGAGATGACACCCGAAAACCCTGCTGCGGCCCCTTTGGCCGAAATCCCACTGATCATCGGATCACCTCCTTTCGTTTGTTGAACATTGAGGAAACGATGCCGGGAAAATCCGGCCCTGGCAAGCACAATTTCGCCCTGCGACCTCTTCGCCGCGGGTTGGGCCTCGACGCGGGGTCCGGGCGCGATACTCTCCCGCGAGCATTCAACGGAGAGACCCGCCATGGCCGCCTATTCCTCGCTGCGCGACTTCCTCGATCGGCTGGAGGCGGACGGCGACCTGGTGCGCATCTCCGAGCCGGTGTCGATGGACCGGGAGATCACGGAGATCCACAAGCGTACGCTCCATGCGGGCGGCCCGGCGCTTCTGTTCGAGAACGTGACCCACGAGGACGGGCGACCTGGCGAGATGCCGGTGCTGGTCAACCTGTTCGGCACGGTCGAGCGGGTGGCGCGCGGGGTGACGCTGGGCGGCAAGGAGCGGCGCACGGGTCACGATCTGCGCGAGGTGGGCGAACTGCTCGCCTATCTCAAGCAGCCCGAGCCGCCCCGGGGCCTGCGCGAGGCGCTGGACCTGATCCCGCTGGCCAAGACCGTCCTGACGATGAAGCCGAAGGGCTGGGGCGGGTTGATGGGGCGCAAGGCACCGTGTCAGGAAGTGGTGCTGACGGGCGACGATATCGACCTCGACCGTCTGCCCATCCAGACCTGCTGGCCCGACGAGGCCGGGCCGCTGGTCACCTGGCCGCTCATCGTCACGCGCGGGCCGTCGGGCAAGCGCGAGGACGACTACAATCTCGGCATCTACCGGATGCAGAAGCTGGGCAGGAACAAGCTTATCATGCGCTGGCTCAAGCATCGCGGCGGGGCGCAGCATCACCAGCGCTGGAAGAACGAGAAGCCCGAGCCGCTCCCGGCGGCGGCGGTGCTGGGCGCGGACCCCGGCACGATTCTCGGCGCGGTGACGCCCGTGCCGGACACCCTGAGCGAGTATCATTTCGCCGGTCTGCTGCGCGGAAAGCAGGTGGAGCTTGTCGACTGCAAGACGCAGCCGGTCAAGGTGCCCGCCACCGCCGAAATCGTGCTGGAAGGCTACGTGAGCCTCGACGACTACGCCGACGAAGGCCCCTACGGCGACCACACCGGCTACTACAATTCCGTCGAGCCGTTCCCCGTCTTCACCGTCACCGCCATCACGATGCGGGAAAAGCCGATCTATCTCAGCACCTATACGGGCCGCCCGCCGGACGAGCCGGCCATCCTCGGCGAGGCGCTGAACGAGGTATTCATCCCGCTGTTGCAGGGCCAGTTCCCCGAGATCGTGGATTTCTGGCTGCCGCCCGAGGGGTGCAGCTACCGCATCGCCGTCATCTCCATGAAGAAGGCCTATCCCGGCCATGCCAAGCGCGTGATGATGGGGGCGTGGTCCTACCTGCGGCAGTTCATGTACACGAAATGGATCATCGTCGTGGACGACGACATCGACGCGCGGTCCTGGGACGACGTGTGGTGGGCGGTGACGACCCGCATGGACCCGGCGCGGGACTGCACGATCATCGAGCACACCCCCATCGACTACCTCGACTTCGCCTCCCCCGTCAGCGGCCTCGGCTCCAAGATCGGGCTGGACGCCACCGACAAGATGCCCGGCGAGACGGACCGCGAATGGGGCCGCAAGCTGGAGATGGACACGGAGACGGTGGCGAAGGTCGATGCGATGTGGGACCGGCTGGGGATCGA
>JAHDDY010000020.1:5829-13441 GCA_020629115.1 Paracoccaceae bacterium
TTGCCCCAGCATCGGCCAGAAGAAATCCTCCCCCGGATAGCCCGCGATCCGGCCCAGCTCCGTACCGTCCTCCATCAGAACGAAGGTCGGCGTGAAGACGACGCCTTCCACGTCCTCCAGATCCTCGGGCCGGTCGGCGTGGATATCGACCCGGCGCAGGGGGGCGGCGCGGCCTTCCTCGGTCCTGGCGTAGACGACGCCGATCTCCTCGTCCCACCGTTCGCACCACTCGCAGTAGGTCTGCTCGAACATCACCAGTTCGAGCGGCGCGGCCCCGTCCGCGAGCGCCGCCCCGCCGGTCACCGTCATCGCCGCCATGATAGCCGCCCTGAGCATCGCGATTCTCCCGAAATTCGCCGGTTCCCGGCGTTCATATATAAAGACTTGAATTTCACAATCTGTCCATGAACAGTGACGGGGCAACGGTCATCCGGCGACGGTGACGACAGAATGGCGCATCAAAGCGCCGCGCAGACGGGGAGATACGACGATGCTGCACAGGATAATTCCGATTCTCGCGGCGGCGACGCTGGCGACGACGGCGCAGGCCGGGGAGGTCGCGCCCGGCGACGTGAAGATCGTGGACGGGGCCATCGCCGCGTCCCTGACGGGCGAGCCGGGCGATGCGGAGCGCGGCAAGGCCGCCTTCGTCGGGCGCAAGGCGGGCAACTGCCTCGCCTGCCACGTCGTCACCGAGCTTCTGGACGAGCAGCAGTTCCACGGCGAGATCGGCCCGCCCCTCGACGGCGTGGCCGACATCTATTCGGCGGCCGAGCTACGCGCGCAGATCGTCGATTCGAAGGTCGCGAACCCGGCGACCATCATGCCCGCCTTCTACCGCGAGACCGGCCTCAACCGCGTCCCCGACGCGTTCAAGGGCACCATCCTCTCGGCCCAGCAGGTCGAGGACATCGTCGCCTATCTCGGCACGCTGAAAGGGGAGTGAGCGCCATGGGAATCCCGCACCTGAAGAAGACCGTCGCCGCCGCCGCCCTCGCGCTGGCCTGTGGCGGATATGCCGCCGCCGAGCTGCGCGACGACTACGTCGCCGTCGAGCCGCCGAACGAGGACCATCCGCTGACCGAGATCATCTCCGGCTACGAGTTCCGCACCGACGAGACCCGCGCGCTCCAGGCCGACGATTTCGAGAATCCCGGCTATCTCCTGCTGGAGGAGGCGATGGAGACCTGGGAGGAGGTCGACGGCGCGGCGGGCAAGAGCTGCGCCTCCTGCCACGACGACTACGAGGAGAGCATGGCCGGCGTCGGCTCGACCTATCCCAAGGTGGTCGACCGCGACGGGGAGAAGGTCTTCACCAACATCGAGAACCAGATCAACCACTGCCGCACCGAGCACATGCAGGCCGACGCGTGGAAATACGACAAGCCCGACATGCTGGGCATGACGATCCTCGTGCGCAACGTCGACCGGGGCGAGCCGGTGAACGTGGCCATCGACGGCGATGCCGCGCCCTATTTCGAGAAGGGCGAGGCGCTGTACAACCAGCGCGTCGGTCAGCTCGACATGGCCTGCTCGAATTGCCACCAGGACTATTACGGCATGTACATCCGCGCCGACCATCTCAGCCAGGGCCAGTCGAACGGCTTCCCGACCTACCGCTTCAAGTGGTCCGGCGTCGGCTCGCTGCACCGCCGGTTCTCGGGCTGTATGAAGAACATCCGCGCGGAACCGTTCAGCAAGGGCGGGGAGGAGTTCCTCGCGCTGGAGCTGTACCTGGGCTATCGCGGCCAGGGCCTGCCGGTGGAGACGCCCTCGGTCCGGAACTGACGCGGTGGGCGTGCTGAACACGGTCGCGCTGGCCGCCCTCTGCGCGGCGCTGGCGATATCGCAGGCGCTCGCGGGTGACGGCGGCGAGATGTCGGATATGCGGGCCGTCCTCACGGTGGACGGGGTGCCCGGCGATCCCGAATACGGCGAGTATCTCGTGCAGGAATGCACCGCCTGCCACGTCGCCGACGGGGCCGGGGGCGTGCCGCCCATCGACGGCATCGCGCCGGGCTACTTCCGCCTCGCGATGATCGAGTACGCCGACGGAACCCGCGAGAACGCGGTGATGGTCAGCGTCGCCCGGTCGCTGGGCGACGAGGAACTCGCGGCGCTGGCCGCGTGGTTTGCGACACAGCAGGAAAAACAGGACTGACGGGGAGGACGACATGGATCTTTCGAGACGCGATACGATGACGCTGGCCGCCGCTGCGGGCGCGGCCACCCTCTTCGCGCCCAACGTGGCCCGCGCGGCGCTGCCGAAGCTGGTCGTCGTCGGCGGCGGCACGGGCGGGGCGACGGTGGCCAGGACGGTCGCGGCGGCGGGCGGGGTCGATGTGACCCTGGTCGAGCGCAACCCGGTCTACATGACCTGCTATTTCTCGAACCTCTATCTCGGCGACCACTGGGACTACGACCGCCTCGCCCATAACTACGAGACCATGAAGGCGCGGGACGGCGTGAAGATGGCCATGGGCAACGCCGCCAGCGTCGGGGACGGCAGGGTCGTGATGTCGGACGGGACGGAGATCGCCTACGACCGCGCGGTCGTCGCGCCCGGCATCGACTTCAAGTACGACATGTACGAGGGCTTCGACGAGCACGTCGCCGAGACGATGGTCCCCCACGCCTACAAGTCCGGCAATCAGCTCCTGATGCTCAAGCAGCAGCTCATGGCGATGCGCGAGGGCGGCACGGTCGTCATCGCGGCCCCGCCGAACCCCTACCGCTGCCCGCCCGGTCCCTACGAGCGCGCGTCGATGATGGCGAACTGGCTGTCGAGGAACAATCCCACCGCCAAGGTGCTGATCCTCGACCCCAAGACAAAGCATTCGAAGCAGGGCCTGTTCGTGGAGGGCTGGAACCGGCTGTACCCCGGCATGGTCGAATGGGTCGGGGGCGAGTTCACGGGGGGCGACTTCCTCGCGGTCGACGCGCAGGCGCGCAGCGTGACCACCGCCGACGAGGAGGTGTTCGAGGCGGACGTGCTCAACTTCATCCCCGCCCAGACGGCCGGGCGCATCGCCATCGACTCGGGCCTGACCGGGGACGGCGACTGGGCGTCGGTCGATCCGGCGACGCTGGAATCGACCCTCGTGCCGGGCGTCCACGTGCTCGGCGACGCCTGCGCGAATGGCGACATGCCCAAATCCGGCTTCTCCGCCAACAGCCAGGCCAAGGCCTGCGCCCAGGCGGTGCTCGCCGCGATGACCGACAGGCGCGCCTTCCCGCCCCGCTTCCGCAACACCTGCTGGAGCCTCGTCGGCGACGATTACGGCATCAAGGTCGGCGCGAGCTACAAGGCGGGCGACGGGAAGATCGAGAAGACCGAGGGTTTCATCTCCCAGGTCGGCGAGGACGACGCGACCCACGCCCAGACCGCCGCCGAGGGCATCGGCTGGTACGAGGCGATGACCGGCGAGATCTTCGGCTGAACCGTCGGGGTGGGCCATTCGCGGTTCGGGTTCGTTTTCGGCGGGGGATGCGGTATGGGGGCGTGACGTAAATCGACATGGACGCGCCCGTGACCCCTTCCGCCTTTCCCGCCGATGCCGCCGCGCTGGAGGACATGGCCGGCTGCGCCAAGGAAGCGGCCGAGTTCCTCAAGGCGCTGGGCCACGAGGTGCGCCTCCTGATCCTGTGCCACCTGATGACCGGCGAGAAGTCGGTCTCGGAACTGGAGGCGCTGCTCTCGATGCGCCAGCCCGCCGTCTCGCAGCAGCTCATGCGCCTGCGGCTGGAGGGCTACGTCGAGACGCGGCGAGAGGGCAAGGCGATCTACTATTCGATCCGCGACGAGCGGGTGATGCGGATGGTGGCGTTTCTCTACGAGACGTTCTGCTGACGGGGAGGGCCGACGATGGACGAAAGCTGGTTCCTGCCGCTGGCCGGGTTCGCCGGCGGCACGCTCCTGGGCCTCGCCTCGCAGGCGGGGCGGTTCTGCACGCACGGGGCCATCGAGGACGTGGTCTTCGGCGGCGATTCCCGGCGGCTGCGCATGGCGCTGCTCGGGCTGGCGCTGGCGATGGGGGCGGTGTTCGCGCTGTCGGGGGCGGGGGTCGTGGACCTGTCCGGCGCGGCGCTGCTGGTGCGGCCCCTGCCGCTCGCCGCGGTGGCGGTCGGCGCGTTCCTGTTCGGCATCGGCATGGCCCTGGTCGGCACCTGCGCCTTCGGTTCGCTCGCCCGGCTCGGCAGCGGCGATCTGGGCGGATTGCTGGTGGTCGGGGTGGTCGGGGTGACGGGCTATTCGGCGGCGAGCGGGGTACTCGGTTCGTGGCTCGGCACCGCGCCGCCGCGAAGTCTCGCCGATGCCGCCCCGCAGGGCCTCGCCCACGACCTGTCCACGCTGGCGGGCCTGCCGGTCGCCTTTGTCGGCATCGCGGTGGCGACGGCGCTCGCCGCCGCCGTCCTGTCGAGCCGGTCCTTCCGGGCGGAGCGCGCCTTTCTCGGCTGGAGCGTCGTCATCGCGCTGGGCATCGTCTCGGGCTGGTGGGCGACGGGGATCGAGGCGGCGAGCGGATTCTCCGGCACCGGGGCGACGAGCCATTCCTTCGTGCGGCCCCTGGGCGAGTCGGTCATCGTCTTCATGACCGGCCCTACGGGCGGGCCGACCTTCGGCATCGGGGCGATGCTGGGCGTGATCGCGGGCGGGGCTGCCGGGTCGCTGTGGCGCGGGACGTTCCAGTGGCAGGCCTGCGACGACGCGCGCACCTTTCGGCGGCATCTGCTCGGCGCGGCGCTGATGGGCATCGGCGGCGTGCTCGCCTTCGGCTGCACCATCGGCCAGGGTCTGACGGCGGCCTCCGTCCTCGCCTGGAGCGCGCCCGTCGCGATGCTCGGCATGTTCGCCGGGTCGTGGCTGGTGCTGCAATGGATGGTGCGCGGCACGGTGACGGCCCCGCTGCTGGAGCTGCTGCGCCGCGCCTGAGCGCGGTGCTTTACAAGCGGGAGGCGCGGTCGTATCGTGTTTCTTGAATACGAAAAACCGATTCGGCAGATAGGGAGGTCGACCATGACGGCACAGGTCAGCAGGCGGGGCGCGATGGCGCTGGGCCTGGGCGCGGGGATCGCGGCCACGCTCGGCGGAACGCGCATCGCCTTCGCGTCCAAGATGGACGAGGCGATTGCCGCCTTCACCGGCGGGGCAGAGACGAAGACGGGCCTCGTCACCGTCATCGCGCCCGAGATCGCGGAGAACGGCAACACCGTGCCCATCGAGATCGCGGTCGACAGCGCGATGGAGGGCGACGACATGGTCGAGGAGGTGCTCGTCCTCGCCGACGGCAACCCGAACCCGGGCGTCGCGACCTTCAAGTTCTCGCCGCTCAGCGCCGAGGCCACCGCCTCGACCCGCGTGCGCCTGGCGCAGACGCAGAACATCACCGCCATCGCGCGCATGAAGGACGGCTCGTTCCACACCGATACCCGGGCCGTGAAGGTCACCATCGGCGGCTGCGGCGGCTAAGGGGGAGTACAGGACAATGGCAAAGATCAAACCCCGCGTGAAGGTCCCGAAGAGCGCCGAGGTCGGCGAGGTCGTCACCATCAAGACGCTCATCTCGCATCCGATGGAATCGGGCCAGCGCAAGGACAAGAAGACCGGCGAGATGATCCCCCGGAACATCGTCAACACCTTCTCCGTCACCTTCAACGGCGAGCCGGTCTTCGAGGCGGCGGTCGAGCCGGCGGTCTCGGCGAACCCCTATTTCGAGTTCCAGATGCGCGTCCCCGAGGCGGGCGAGCTGGCCTTCAAGTGGGTGGCCGACGACGGCGAGGTCTACGAGATCTCGAAGACGATCAAGATCGCCTGACCCGTTTCGCCGCTCCGCACCCCCGCGGGGCGGCGTTTTCCTGATAGGTGAGCCGCCCCTGCGCGGCCTTTGATGCCGTGCGGGCCTCTCCCGCGCGATGGGAGAGTCGTGCATGATTTCCAGACGCGAATTCCTGCAGGCCGGCGTCGCGGCCACCGCGCTCACGGGCTGGGGCGGCGGGTGGCAGCGGGCGGCGGCGAGCCAGGCGATGACGCAGGCCGCGCTGCTCGACATGCCGTCCGTCGGCACCGTCACCCTTATGCACGTCACCGACATCCACGCGCAGATGACGCCCGTGTACTTCCGCGAGCCGTCCGTCAATCTCGGCGTCGGGATCGCGGAGGGCCAGCCGCCGCACATCACGGGTGAGGCGTTCCTCGACCATTACGGCATCGCCCCCGGCTCGCCCCATGCCTACGCGCTGTCCTCGGTCGACTTCACCGCGCTGGCGAGGGAGTACGGGCGCATGGGTGGCCTCGACCGCGTGGCGACCGTGCTGAACGCCATCCGCGCCGAGCGGCCCGATGCGCTGCTGCTCGACGGGGGCGATACTTGGCAGGGGAGCTATACCGCGAACGCCACCAAGGGGCGCGACATGATGGCGGTGATGAACGCGCTGCGCCCCGACGCCATGACCGCCCACTGGGAATTCACCTACGGCGGCGACTACGTGCGCGAGATGAGCGAGGCGCTGCCCTTCCCGCTGCTGGGCGCGAACATCTTCGACGCGGAATGGGACGAGCCGGCCTACGAGGGCGTGACCTATTTCGAGCGCGGCGGGGCGAGGATCGCCGTGATCGGGCAGGCGTTTCCCTACATGCCCATCGCGAATCCCGGCTGGATGTTCCCGGATCTCAGCTTCGGCATCCGCGAGCGCCGCCTTGCCGAGCTGGTGACGGAGGCGCGGGAGGAGGAGGGCGCCGCGGTCGTCGTGCTGCTCTCGCATAACGGCTTCGACGTGGACCGCAAGCTGGCGACGCGGGTCGACGGGATCGACGTGATCCTGACGGCCCACACCCACGACGCCTTTCCCGAGCCGCTGATGGTGAACGGCACCATGCTGATCGCCAGCGGCTCGAACGGCAAGTTCGTCTCCCGCCTCGATCTGGACGTGGACGGGAGCGGCGTGAAGGATTTCGGCTACCGCCTCATTCCCGTCTTCTCCGACGTGATCGCCCCCGACCCGGCGGTGACGGCGCTGATCGAGGCGCAGCGCGCGCCGTATCTGGACGAGCTGACCCGCGTGATCGGGCGAACCGACGCGACGCTCTACCGGCGCGGCAACGTGAACGGCACGTGGGACGACGTGATCTGCGACGCGCTCCTGTCGCAGCGCGACGCCGAGATCGCGCTTTCGCCCGGCTTCCGCTGGGGCACCAGCGTCCCGGCGGGGTCGGACGTGACGGTCGAGGACCTGCACGACGCGACCGCGATGACCTACCCGGCGGCCTACCGCTCCACGATGACCGGCGAGACGCTCAGGCTGATCCTGGAGGACGTGGCCGACAATATCTTCAACCCCGACCCCTACTACCAGCAGGGCGGCGACATGGTGCGCGTCGGGGGGATGGGCTACCGCCTCGACGTGCGCGCGCCGATGGGCGAGCGGATCGGGGCGATGACGCATCTGGCCACCGGCGAGCCGATCGAGGCGTCGCGCGAATACGTCGTCGCGGGCTGGGCCTCGGTCAACGAGGAGACGGAAGGCCCGCCGATCTGGGACGTGGTGGAGGCCCATTTCAAGGATGCCGGGACGGTCGCGCCGGACGGCAACTCGGCCATCGAGATCGTGGTGT
>JAHDDY010000020.1:13541-55352 GCA_020629115.1 Paracoccaceae bacterium
CTCACACCTCCCGCCGCTCCCTCCTGCGCGGCGCACTTGCCTTGGGCGGTGCTACAGCGGCGACCCCTGCGCTGGCGCGTGCGCCGGACCCGGCCATCACCGAACTGCAACCCTGGATGCAGGACCTCGGCGACGGCGTGGACGCGCGGCCCTACGGGATGCCGTCCGGGCACGAGGCGCATGTGGTGCGCCGCGACGTGCCGTGGCTGACCGCCGATCCGGTCTCCTCGGTCAACTTCACGCCCCTGCACGAACTCGACGGCATCATCACGCCCAACGGCCTGTGCTTCGAGCGCCACCATGCGGGCGTCGCGGAGGTGGATCCGGCGCGGCACCGGCTGATGATCAACGGTCTCGTGGACACGCCGCTGGTCTTCACCATGGAGGACATCAAGCGCTTCCCGCGCGAGAACCGGCTCTACTTCCTCGAATGCGCGGCCAATTCGGGCATGGAATGGCGGGGCGCGCAGCTCAACGGGTGCCAGTTCACGCACGGGATGGTGCATTGCGTCATGTATACCGGCGTCCCGCTGCGGCACCTGCTGAACGAGGCGGGCGTGCGGACCAACGCGCGCTGGATCATGCCCGAGGGGGCCGATGCCAGCGCCATGACGCGCTCCATCCCGCTGAAGAAGGCGATGGACGACTGCCTCGTCGCCTTCGCCATGAACGGCGAGGCGCTGCGCCCGGAGCAGGGCTATCCCCTGCGCATCGTCGTGCCCGGCTGGGAAGGCAACATGTGGGTCAAGTGGCTCCGCCGGATCGAGGTCGGCGACGCACCCTGGCACCACCGGGAGGAGACCTCGAAATACACCGACCTGATGGAGAACGGGAAGGCCCGGCGCTTCACCTGGGAGATGGACGTGAAATCCGTCATCACCAACCCCTCGCCCCAGGCCCCGATCACCCATGGCAAGGGCCATACGGTGCTCACCGGCCTCGCCTGGTCCGGGCGCGGGACCGTCGAGCGGGTGGACGTGAGTCTCGACGGGGGGCGCAACTGGCGGCCCGCCCGCATCGACGGGGGCAGCCATCCGATGGCGCTGCACCGTTTCTACCACGAGTTCGACTGGGACGGCTCGCCCCTCCTGCTGCAAAGCCGCGCGGTGGACAGCGACGGGCACGTGCAGCCGACCAAGAAGGCTCTGCGCGCCGTGCGGGGCGAGAACTCGATCTACCACAACAACGGCATCCAGACATGGCACGTACGCGCGGGCGGGGAGGTGGAGAATGTCGAGGTTTCCTGATATCCGCACCCCGCCCCGGGCGAAGACCCGGGGCCTCGGCGGACGACGCGCCTTCTCGCGGCTCGTCCTGTCGGCGTCCGGCATCCTCGCGCTCCTCGCGGGACCGGCCCATGCCGAGGGCTACGGGCTGGGACGCGCGGCCCTGCCCGAGGAGGTGGCGGCGTGGGACATCGACATCCGCCCCGACGGCGCGGGCCTGCCCCCCGGCTCCGGCACCGCCGTCGAGGGCGAGGAACTCTACACCGACAACTGCGCCTACTGCCACGGCGATTTCGGCGAGGGGATCGACCGCTGGCCCGTGCTGGCGGGAGGGCAGGGCACCCTGACGGGCGAGCGCCCGGTCAAGACCGTCGGCTCCTACTGGCCCTATCTCTCAACGGTCTGGGACTACGTTCACCGCGCCATGCCCTTCGGCGCGGCGCAGACGCTGGAGGATGACGAGGTCTACGCGATCACGGCGTACCTGCTCTACATGAACGACGTGGTCGAGGACGATTTCGAGCTGTCGCGGGAGAGCTTCCCGCAGGTGGCGATGCCGAACGCGGGCGGCTTCTTCGAGGATACCCGCCCCGACACGCCGACCCTGACGCAGGCGGAGCCGTGCATGCGCGACTGCAAGCCCGGCCCCGTCGAGATCGTCATGCGCGCCCGCGTGCTGGACGTGACGCCCGAGGAGGAGTGATCCCCTCCACGCCGCACGCTTCGGGATGCGGAACGGTCAGGTCAGCGCCCCGTCCGCCCCGATGCTCGATTTTCCGCCCAGGTACCCGTGCAGCGCCTCGGGAATCGCGATCGACCCATCCGCCCGCTGGCCGTTCTCCATCACCGCGATGAGGCATCGGCCCACGGCGAGGCCGGAGCCGTTGAGCGTGTGGACGAAGCCGGGCTTGCCGCCCCCCTCGGGCTTGAACCGGGCGTTCATCCGCCGCGCCTGGAAGTCGCCGCAGACCGAGCAGGAGGAGATCTCGCGATAGGCGTCCTGACCGGGGAGCCAGACCTCCAGATCGTAGGTCTTGCGCGCGCCGAAGCCCATGTCGCCGGTGCACAGGACCACCGTGCGGTAGGGCAGGTCCAGCGCCTCCAGGATGCCCTCGGCGCAGCCGCGCATCCGCTCCAGCTCGTCGCCGCTGGTGTCGGGATGCGAGATGGTGACCATCTCGACCTTCTCGAACTGGTGCTGGCGCAGCATCCCGCGCGTGTCCTTGCCCGCGCTGCCCGCCTCCGAGCGGAAGCACTGCGAATGGGCGGTATAGCGGCGGGGCAGGGTGGCGGCATCGACCGTCTCGCCCGCGACCATGTTCGTCAGCGTCACCTCCGAGGTGGGGATGAGCCACCAGCCGTTGGTGGTGCGGTAGCTGTCCTCCGCGAATTTCGGAAGCTGGCCGGTCCCGACCATCGCCTCGTCGCGCACGAGGACGGGGGTCCAGTGCTCCACGAGGCCGTTCACGTCGACGTTGCGATCGAGCATGAACTGCGCCAGCGCCCGGTGCAGCCGCGCGAGCGCGCCCGACAGCACCATGAACCGCGCGCCCGACAGCTTGGCGGCGGTCTCGAAATCCATGCCGCCCATCGCCTCGCCCAGCTCCCAATGCTCCTTGGGGGCGAAGTCGAGGGCGGGCGGCTCGCCCCACTTGCGGACCTCGACGTTGTCGGCCTCGTCCTTCCCGTCCGGCACGTCCGGCAGGGGCAGGTTGGGCAGGACCATGAGCGCCTCGCGCAGGGCGGCATCGGCCTGCGCCGCCTCGGCCTCCAATGCGGCGATCTCGGCCTTCTTGTCGGCGACCAGCGCGCGCAGGCGCTCGAACTCGGCTTCGTCGCCCGCCGCCCTGGCCGCGCCGACCTGCTTCGAGGCGGCGTTGCGCTCGGCGAGGGCGGCCTCGGCTTTGGTGACGAGGCCGCGCCGGGCCGCGTCGCGCTTCAGCAGGGACGACGAGACCGGGGCCAGCCCCCGCCGCGCCATGGCGGCGTCGAAGGCGTCGGGGTTCTCGCGGATCGTCCTGATGTCGTGCATGTCTCGCATCCCTGCTTCCGAGGTGATGCGGGGTCTATAATCCGCCGCCGCGCCCCTGTCACGCCTCCGGTGCGGGCGGGGGCAGCAGGTCGGCGACGGCGACGGCGATGCCCGGCGGATCGAGCGTCAGCGTCTCGCCCGCCTCGTGCCGGCGCAGGATCAGCGCGCCCTCGCCCCGGGCGTAGCTGTGCACGATGCGCGTGACCGGATTGACGACGAGGACCCAGGCGAGCGAGGGCAGGGTGAAGTAGCCGTCGATCTTCGTGCTCATCTCGATGGTGGTGTTCGACGGCGACAGGACCTCGACCACGACGACGGGGTCCGCGATCCGGGTCGCATCGTCGTCGACCGGCTCTCCGCATCGCAGCATGGCATCGGGAACGTAGACGGAATCGTCCAGCAGGACGTCCATGCCGTCCGTGAAGACCTCGCACGGCAGGCCGGCGCGGGCGACGGCGCGTTCCATGGCGGCGGCACCGCGCCGCTTGGAGCGATTGTGTCCGGCCCGCTCGCTCTGCATCTCCACCGGCATCCCCCGGTCCAGCTCCCACCGTCCCTCGACGCCCGCGGTCCAGTCGAGGAAGTCCGCGACGGTCATGGTCGGATCGGTCAGGCGGGCGGGTGCGTTCATGGGCATGAGCCTACCATGCCCGCCCCGCCCCTCGCCAGCCTCAGATCGTCGCCATCGCCTTGCGGCAATCCTCGGCGCATTCGCGGCACATCTTCGCGCAGCGTCTGCAATGGTCGTCGTCGTGATGCCCGCACATCCCGGCGCAGGCCTCGCACGCCTCCACGCAGAGGGACAGCATGGATTTCAGAAGCGCCTCGTTCGAGCCGGTGCGGCGGGAGGCGACGCGGTAGGTGGCCGTGCAGATATCGGACGTGTCGGAGCACATGCGGATGCAGTCGCGCCGCTCGGCCACGTCCGGCTCGGCGGCGCAGGCATCGGCGCAGGAGTTGGTGATGGCGGCGGCGTACATCGCGTGGCGCACGGCGAGGCCCAGCGCCTCGTTCTCGTTGCCGGCGACGTCGGGATGCTCGGCGATCATGGACTGGATGGACATGGGTTCTTCTCCGGTATCGTTGCCGGGAAGCAATCGGGGCCGGGGCGATAGGTTCCGCCGCGGTTGAGCATGGCGACGCCGGTCTGCTAGGCATCCCCATGACCTTCGCGCCCGAATCGCAGATCCTCCTCGTGAACGCCGCCATCCTGCTGGTCGCCTATCTGGGCGTGTACCCGGCCATCGAGGGCATCACGCCGATGCGGATGGCGACGATCGACATCGTGCTGACGGGCCTCGCGCTGGCGGTGGCGGGATACCTGTTCTGGGGGACGGGGACGCGGTTCTCGCTGCTGCTGTTCTCGACCAACTGGGCGGTGTTCTCCTTCGTGGCCATGCTAATCATGGAGATCCCCCTCTACATCTGGTTCTGCCGCGCCCGGGGGATGGATCCGTTCGGCGGCGACGGCGACGGGTAGGGCTGGCCTCCCGGCCCATGCGGCGGTAAGAACGCGCCCGAGGGGAGACGTCCATGCGCACCGCCACGATTCAACGCGACACCACCGAGACGCAGGTCAGCGTCGAGATCGCCCTCGACGGGACGGGCACCTACGACATCGAGACGGGGATCGGCTTCCTCGATCACATGCTGGAGCAGCTCGCCCGCCATTCGCTGATCGACATGCGGGTCCGGGCGACGGGCGACACGCATATCGACGACCATCACACGGTCGAGGATACCGGCATCGCGCTGGGCCTCGCGCTGGTGAAGGCCCTGGGCGACTATCGCGGCATCCGGCGCTACGGGTCGTGCCTCTTGCCGATGGACGAGGCGCTGACCCGCTGCGCGCTCGACCTGTCGAAGCGGCCCTTCCTCGTCTGGACCGTCAAGTTCGCCACCGCGAAGGTCGGCACGTTCGACACGCAACTCTTCCGCGAATTCTTCACGGCGCTGGCCATGAACGGCGGCATCACGCTGCACATCGAGACGCTGCACGGCTTCAACGACCACCATATCGCCGAAAGCGTCTTCAAGGCCGTCGCCAGGTCCCTGCGCGAGGCGGTCGAGATCGACCCGCGCAAGGCCGACGCGATTCCCAGTACCAAGGGCGTGATGGGGAGCTGACGGTCATGCTCCTCTCCGCCATCACCCGCTCTCTCGCGCAGCTTCCGACCCCGGCCATGCTGCGTCCGCTGCTGCTGGGCCTCGTCGTCACGGCGGTCTGCATCGTGCTGCTGGGCGTGACGGTCGGGGCGGGGGTCGGATGGCTGGTGTCGGGCGTGTCGATCCCGTTCGTCGGCGAGATCGGCGGGGCGGCGGACGATGCGGTGGGGTGGCTCGCCGGGGCGGGTACGGTTATCGCCATGGCCTTCGCCTTTACGCCCGCCGCCGCGCTCGCCATCGGCTTCTTCGTCGATCCGGTCGCCGACGCGGTGGAGGCGCGCCATTACCCCGAGCGCGGCCCGGCGCGGGGGCGGTCGATGGGGACGGAGGTGTCGATGGCCCTGCGCTATGCGGGACTGGCCATCGCGCTCAACATCCTGCTCCTGCCCTTCTACTTCATCTTCCCGCCCCTGCCGGCGGCGGTGAACGGGTGGATTCTGGGCCGGTCCTTCTTCGACATGGCCGCCCTGCGGCGGGACACGCCCGCGCGGGTGCGCGAATTGCGCCGGTCGGTCCGGTTCCCGATGGTGCTGGGCGGTATCCTCCTCGCCGTGCTGACCCTCGTCCCGCTCCTCAACCTCGTCGTGCCCGTTTTCGGTCTGGCGATGATGACGCATCTCTACAACGGCGCGCACCGGCGGAAGGGGGGCGCATGAGCGGGGGAGGGGAAACGGTGATCTATTATCCGAACCCGTGGAAGCTGTGGCTATTCCTCGCCATCTGCCTGGGGTTCGCTGCCTTGGGGGCATTGATGGCCCTGACCGGATGGCGCATGGTGCCCCGGGATGTCGTCATGGTGGTGGTCGGCGGTATCGGGCTTGTCTTCTTCGGCGCGTGCGCCCTTGCGATCCTGTACGGTGCGCTGCGCCGTGCTCCTACGCTCGTCCTGTCGCCCCGTGCCCTGTCCTTCGGCGATCCGACGCGCGCGAATGCCCTGAGCGTGCCCTGGTCGAAGCTCGACGGTATATCCCTGTTCGGTGTCGCCGGGCAGTCGATGATCGGGATAGAGGTTGCGGACGAGGAGGCGCTGCTCGATCGTATGACGCGCGGCAAGCGCGCGCTGTTCCGGGCGAATGTGCGGATGGGCTATCCGCTCCTGTCCATCGCCCAGAGCGCGGTCGCCGCTCCCCTCGACGAGGTCGCCGAGACGATCCTGCACTACCGGGAGCGCTACGCATGAGACGCCCGGACGCCGCCAGGCTGCTGACCCCCGACTGGAGCGTGTTCCGCAAGGGAGGCGACGCCGTCGCCGTGCCGCGGATGCCGCTGCTGATCCGCCTGCGCCGGGTGGTGGGGGAGGAGTATTTCGAGCAAGGCCCCCTCGCCCCGCTCAAGCGGTTCATGGAGGCGGTGTTCGTCCTCGGGCCGTGCTGCATCCTCGGGGCGTACTATCTGCCCCGGGGGGGCGGGCTGCTGACCTGGTTCGGCATCGCCTGCCTCGCCATCGCCTCGCTCTACTGGTTCGCGCCGCATTTCCTGTGCCGGCTCTACCTGTCGCGGCGGGGCTACGCGCTGGCGGGGACGGTGGCGGCGGGGAGCCACGAGGCGGCGCTCGCCATGGCGCGGACGCCGGAGGGGAGAGAACGATGACCACCGCGATCGTCGATTACGGCTCGGGCAACCTGCGCTCGGCGGAGAAATCCTTCCAGCGCGCGGCGCGCGAGGTGGGGGGCGGCGAGATAATAGTCACCGCCGACCCGGAGGCGGTGCGCCGGGCGACCCGCGTCGTCCTGCCCGGCGTCGGGGCCTTCGCCGACTGCCGCGCGGGGCTGGACGCCGTGCCGGGCATGGTCGAGGCGCTGGAGGAGCACCGCGCGTCCGGCAAGCCCTTCTTCGGCATCTGCGTCGGGATGCAGCTCATGGCGACCCTGGGCCGCGAGCATGGCGAGACGGCGGGCCTCGACTGGATCGGCGGGGCGGTCGAGCGGATCGTGCCCGACGATCCGGCGCTGAAGATCCCGCACATGGGCTGGAACGCCCTGTCACTTGCGCGTGAACATCCGCTGTTCGACGGTGTATCGGGGGGCGATCATGTCTATTTCGTGCACAGCTACCACCTCGTGACCGACGACCCCGCCCACCGCCTCGCCCATGTGACCCATGGCGGGGAGATCACGGCCGTCGTGGGCCGGGACGCCCTGTTCGGCACGCAGTTCCACCCGGAGAAGTCGCAGGGGGTGGGGCTGACCCTCATCGGCAACTTCCTGCGCTGGAGACCCTGACGTCATGGAGAACGAAGGCCTTATCCGCATGTCCGTCTTCCTCGGCGTCTTCGCGCTCATGGCGCTGTGGGAGATGACGGCCCCGCGCCGGGCGCTGGTCGCGCCCAAGGGCAGGCGCTGGGGCGTGAACTGGGGCATCGTGGTGCTCGACACGCTGATCGTGCGGCTGCTCTTTCCCGTCGTCGCGGCGGGGGCGGCGCTGGACGCGGCGGCGAACGGGTGGGGGCTGTTCAACTGGCTCGGCTGGCCGCCCCTCGTCGAGATCGTCCTGGCCATCGTCATCCTCGACTGCCTCATCTACTGGCAGCACGTGCTGAGCCATCGCATCCCCGTCCTGTGGCGGCTGCACCGGGTCCACCATTCGGACCGCGACATCGACGTGAGCACGGCCATCCGCTTCCATCCCGGCGAGATCGCGCTGTCGATGGTGCTCAAGATCGGGGCGGTCTACCTGCTCGGCCCCGCCGCTATCGCCGTGATCCTGTTCGAGGTGATCCTGAACGGCTGCGCCCTGTTCAACCATTCGAACGTCCGGCTTCCCGGCTGGGCCGACCGCCTGCTGCGGCTCGTGGTCGTCACGCCGGACATGCACCGCGTCCACCATTCGGTCATCCACCGCGAGACGGACGCGAATTTCGGGTTCAACCTGCCCTGGTGGGACCGCCTGTTCGGCACCTACATAGATCAGCCGGAAAAAGGGCATGACGGCATGACCATCGGCCTGAACGAGTTCCAGGACGAGCGCCCGACCCGGCTGGGCTGGTCGCTGCTGCTGCCGCTGCTCGACCGCCGGGGTAATTCGTGACCCCCGCAGAGGTCGAGACGGCGGCGCGCGGGGCGGGCCTGACGAGCCTCGGCGTCGTCGCCGCGCGGCCCGAGCACAAGGCCCCCGAGGGCGTCGGCGCGGTCGTCCTGCTCGGGATGGCGCGGGAGGGGTGGGCGGCCTTCACCGCCGCCCCCGAATACGCCGACGGCGCGGCGGACCCGCTCGACCGCTGGTCCGTCCGGGTGGTGGAGGGGCTGGGCGAGAGCCTGGGCGCGCAGGCGCTCTTTCCCTTCGGCGGGCCGCCCTACCAGCCGTTCATGCGCTGGGCCGCGGCCTCGGGGCGGATGGGGCCGTCGCCGCTGGGCATGTCGATCCACGACGAACACGGGTTGTGGATGTCCTTCCGCGGCGCGCTGGGCTTCGCCGCGCTCGACGCCCTGCCGGAAGCGCGGCCCTTCGCCCGCCCCTGTGATACCTGCGCCTCGATGCCCTGTCTCAGGGCCTGCCCCGTCGATGCCTTCGACGGCGAGACCTACCACGTGGATCGCTGCGCCGCCCATGTCGCCGGCCGCGAGGGGGCGGCCTGCCGGGAGCGGGGATGCCTTGCGCGGCGGGCCTGCTGGGTGGGGCAGGATTTCGTGCCTGAACCGCCCCGCGCGGCCTTTCACATGGCCGCCTTCCTGCGGGCGCGGGGGTCGGCATGAAGACGCTGATCCTGCTGCGCCACGGAAAATCCGACTGGTCGGGGTCGGTGCCCGATCGCGAGCGCCCCATCAACAAGCGCGGCCGCAACGCGGCGACGCGCATGGCCGGGTGGATCGAGGAGACCGTGGGCCTGCCCGACCGGATGCTCGTCTCCCCGGCCACCCGCACCCAGCAGACCGCCGACCGCCTCGTCGCCGAATGGGGCGACGTATCGCGCCGCACGCTCGACGCGCTCTACCTCGCGGAGCCGGAGGCCATCCTCGACACGATCCGCGCGGAGGCCAAGGGCGAGAGGGTGGTGGTGCTGGGGCACAATCCCGGCCTGGAGCGCGCCGCGATCCGCCTGTCGGGCGGCGACTGCCCGCCCGCCATGCCGACCTGCGCGGCGGCGGTGCTGCGCTTCGGCGTGACGCGCTGGGCCGAGCTGAGCTTCGGCGCGGGCACGCTGCTCCACCACGTCGCGCCGAAATCGCTGGACTGAGCTACGGTACCAACCGCACGCGGAACTGGATCTCCCCCGTCTCGCCCGGGGCCAGCGCCCCGCCGAAGCGCCAGATGATCGAGCCTTCCTCGTTCTCGGAGGGCAGGACGGAGGGCTGCGGCCACAGTCCCGGCGGGGTCGAGATGTGCTCCGCGCTGCCGGGGATGTAGACCATCTGCGCGGGCACGATGTTGGTCACCCGCATGTGGCGGATGCCGAAATCGCCGTCGTTGCGGTAGCGGGTGCGGTAGACGATGCACTCGGCCGGGGCGAGGGTCTTCTGGGTCGCGAAGTTCCGGTCGCGCTCGGCTTCGTCCGTCAGGTCCCCGTCGCAGTCCCGGTCCACCGCCGCGACCATGAACAGATACAATTCCCGCCCGCTCCGCTCGCCGACGGTGGCGTCGGCTCCCGTCGCGGCGAGGGTCGCGTGCAGCGAGACCGACAGCGTGCCGAGTAGGGCGAGGGCGATCGGGGCGGCTTGTCTCTTCATGGCACAATCCTCGGGGTGGTTTCTTGCTTGCGTCCTCCCCTTGCGAAACCCGCGCCGCTTCGCGCGACCCTTGACCTCGCCCCTTGTGCTGGGTACCTCCCCGAAGACCCTCGACCCTTGATAGGACGACAGAGCGATGGACGGCCTCGATACCCTGCGCGACACGCATCTGACCGCGATCCGCGACGCCTCGGACGAGGGCGCGCTGGAGGCCGCGCGCCTGGCCGCCATCGGCAAGAAGGGCGAGGTCGCGCTGAAGATGCGCGAGTTGGGAAAGATGACGCCCGAGGAGCGCGCCGCCGCCGGCCCCGCGCTGAACGCGCTCAAGTCCGAGATCACCGCCGCCGTGACCGCCCGGCGCCAGGCGCTGGGCGATGCCGCGCTGGCCGAGCGGCTGGAGCGCGAATGGCTCGACGTGACGCTGCCGCCCCGCCCGCGTCCGCAGGGTACGCTGCACCCGGTCAGCCAGGTGACGGAGGAGGTGACGGCCATCTTCGCCGACATGGGCTTCGACGTGCGCGAGGGCGCGCAGATCGAGGACGACTGGCACAATTTCGACGCGCTCAACATCGTGCCCGAGCATCCGGCCCGGGCCGAGATGGACACGTTCTACATGGCCTCGCGCGCCGACGGCACGCGCCACGTCCTGCGCACGCATACCAGCCCCGTGCAGATCAGGACGCTGGAGGCCGAGGGCGCGCCGGTCCGCTTCATCGCGCCGGGCCGCGTCTACCGCTCCGACTACGACCAGACGCATACGCCGATGTTCCACCAGGTCGAGGGCATGGCCATCGACCGCGGCATCACCATGGCGCACCTGAAATGGACGCTGGAGGAGTTCGTCAAGGCGTTCTTCGAGGTGGACGACGTGGAATTGCGCTTCCGCGCCTCGCACTTCCCCTTCACCGAGCCGTCGGCGGAGGTGGATATCCGCTGCTCGTGGCAGGGGGGCGTGCTCAAGGTCGGCGAGGGGGACGACTGGCTGGAGATCCTCGGGTCGGGCATGGTCCACCCGAAGGTCCTGTCCAATTGCGGGATCGACCCGGATGCGTGGCAGGGCTTCGCCTTCGGCGTCGGCATCGACCGCATCGCGATGCTGAAGTACGGCATCCCCGACCTGCGCGGCTTCTTCGAGAGCGACCTGCGCTGGCTGCGCCATTACGGCTTCAGCCCCTTCCAGGTGCCGACGCTGCACGGCGGCATCGGGGGCTGAGGCCGATCATGCGCCGCGAACGGCGTTAATGCCACCCCCCGGCGGTGCCGCATATGCGCTCGGCACCGTCGCGCGGGAGCGGCGGAATGCCCAGCTTTCGCGCAGGCCCGTCGCATCGCGCGCGAGTTAACGCACCCGCATTCCCCTCAAATTGACGGTATTATCGCGTATGGCGGGCGTACCCCGAACAGGAATTCTTTACGGCTGTCCGCCACTCTCTCCCCATCGCAACCGTACGATAGAGGGACAGAAGACCATGGATTACGAGATGAACTTCGAAAAGCCGTTCGATGTCGATGCACTGGCCGGCGGAGAGATGGATTTCGACGACGATGCGCTGACCCTGCCCGAGGACGCGCTGTTCGACGACGAAGACGACTATTGAGCGCTCCGTCCCCGCCCGAAGGCGGGGCGCGCTCGGACGATGTGGAGCGGGTGGACCACGGCCCCCGGTGGCAGAAGGCCCCGGCGCGGCGAAACGACCCGGAGAGACCTATCGCTGATACTTGACGAACGGCGTCAGCGTGCCGATGCGATCGTAGAGCTTTCGCGCCTCCGCGTTGAAATCCTGCGTCGTCCAGTAGACCGACGGACAGCCGCGCCGGTCCGCCTCCGCATAGACCGCCTCGATCAGCGCCCGGCCCACGCCGCGCCCGCGCATCGACGGCTCGGCATAGAGATCCTGCAGGTAGATCACGTCCTCGATCCGCCAGTTGTGCGGATGCTGGATGTAGTGGACCAGCCCCACGGGCCGGCCCTGCGTCTCGGCGAGGAAGCCGCTTTGCATAGGGCGGGCCGGGTCGAGCAGCCGCGCGAAGGTGCTGTCGTAGACCGCCTCGCCCAGGCGCGCCCCGTAGAAATCGAGATACTCGCGCCAGAGCGCGTCCCAGGCCGCGCGGTCGTCCGCCCGCAGCGCCCGTATGCGAATCGCCTCTTCCGCCATCGCTCCATCTCCGTTTGACGCCCGCGCCTCGCGGGGCATTATCGTACCGCATACAGGTCCAGCAAGAGGAGACAGGCCATGTGCGTTCCCGGATGTCATGCGATGGTGCATTCCCATCTCAACCGGCGCGGATTGTTCAAGGCGGGGGCGGCGGCCCTGACGGCCGGGGCGCTGGCCGGCGCCGCCCGCCCGGCCCAGGCCCAGGGCATGCGCGTCTTCAACCGCGTCGTGGACCTCACCCACACGCTGACGCCCGAGTTCCCGACCTACAGCCCCGACTGGAACCTCCAGGTCGAGCAGCTCGCCACCTTCGAGGATACCGGGTTCAACCTGCGCCGCTACACCATGACCGAGCATTGCGGCACGCATATCGACGCGCCCATCCATTTCGCCGCCGAAGGCGCGACCGCCGACGAGATTCCGCTCGACGACCTGATCCTGCCCCTCGTGGTGGTCGACGTGCGCGCGAAGGCCGCCGAGAATGCCGACTACCAGCTCTCCCCCGACGATCTGGCGGCGTGGGAGTCGCAGCATGGCGAGATTCCCGACGGGGCCTGCATCGCGATGAACTCCGGCTGGGCGGCCAAGGCTCCGGGCGAGGGGTTCGTCAACCGCGACGACGAGGGCGTGATGCATTTCCCCGGCTTCCACGTCGAGGCGGCGGACATGCTGATGAGCGAGCGCGGCGCGCTGGGCATCGCCTCGGACACGCTGTCGCTCGACCACGGCGCCTCCTCGACCTTCGAGACGCATTACGCCTGGCTGCCCTCGGGCCGCTGGGGCGTCGAGTGCATCGCCGGGCTGGACGCCGTTCCCGCCACCGGGGCGACGGTACTCGTCGCCGCGCCCAAGATCGGCGGGGCCACGGGCGGTAACTCGCGCGTGATGGCGCTGATCTGAGTCGAGGCGAAAGGCCCGGCGGCTATTCGATGAGGCGCAGGCTCCGCTCCGCGCCCTCGAAGCCGCCGGGCACGGGTACGCTCGTCAGGCCGTAGTCGCGGTTCAGCACCAGCTTCGCCTGGCCCTTCACCTGCAGCGTCCGCGTCACGACGATGGTGAAGGCCGACCCTTCGCCGACGGGGGCGTCCGTGTCGATGAGAATGTCATCGTCGGGGGTGAGGATGGTGCCGACCAGCTCCTTCACGCGGGGGCTTTCGATCCTGAACTTCCGCGCCTGCGATCCGTCGAACAATTGCCGCGAGACGATGAGCATGCCGGCGAAGTCGCCGGCGGTCCTGCCACTCAGCGAGACGTCGGCATCGTCGAGGATGCTCATGCCGGTCGAATCGCCGGCGAAGACCAGCGCCACGTCCTCCCCCTTGACGACGGCATCGTCCTCGATCCGCAGCTCGCCGCCCGTGAAGGTGTAGTCCCCCGGTGCCAGCGTCACGTCGGCATCGCCCGACAGGACGACGTCGTCGCAATAGCGGCCGGGCATGAGGTGGAACGGGTTCGGGCCTTCATGCTCGATTTCGTGGGGGAACATGCAGCCGACCGTGCCGAGGAGGCTGGAGATCGGGCCGCCGTTGTTGCTGTGCATCTCCAGCGGATCGTCCAGGCGGGGGCAGGTGTCGACCGCGTTGCCGTCGATCCGGGCGTTGCCCGAGACCTTGATGCCCCCTGCCGAGCAGATGGTCCCGACCGTAGCGACCGACTTGCCGTCGAGTTCCACGGCTTGCTCGTTGCGGGAGTTGGCGTGGAGCATGCACCCTTCGGCGAGGATCTCGGCATCCTGGTCGAGGTGCAGTACGTGCTTGCTGTTGTCCGTCCAGGTCAGCAGCATGCACAGATCCTCGGCCCCCAGCGCCTCCGCCGTGGAATAGGCTTCGGCGACCATCGTGCGCGCGCCGTACAGCTCGCCCAGGATCGGCTTGATCTCCCGCCAGGCGTGGACCCGCACGCGCCCCTCCCCGACGATGGAGGCATCGCTCCGAGCCGGCTTCTGGGTGGGGGTCAGTTGCAGGTCGACATAGGATTGCGCGACGCGGTCGATCTCCCTGTCCAGATCGACCCCTTCGAGGCGCGACAGGTAGCCCAGTTCCTTGGCGCTGGCGAGGGCGGCCGCGTCGGCGGCATCCTGGAGCAGGATCTTGTAGCGCGCGGTGTTGGCGTGATCCATGGCCATGATGCCGCCGGCGAAGAGGACCGGCAGGAAGACCGCGGTCAGGATGGTGACATTGCCGTCTTCGCTCTTGAGAAATCTGCCCATGCGCTTCGCTCGCCGACCCCGTTTGCGGTAGCGTAACGGTAAACGTGTAAACGTAGTCTCAAGCATCCGCCGGCCCGGCGCAGGGTCCGCCGCCGGGCCGGCCTTTACCTGCCTGCCATAATCCGGCACATGTGAGCGTCCGTAGAACCGGAGCGTCCGCGATGCACAATCCCCCCCGGATGGCGCTAGTCGTCATCCCCTTCTTCGTCTTTGCGGGCGCATGGCTGTCGTACAGGCGCGGCCTCGGTCCCCTGATCCTCGACTCGACCGAAGGGGCGCGGCAGACGAGCGTGGCACTTCTGAGCTGGCTGTACCTGGGGGTGGCCGCGCTCTCCATAATTGCCGTGATCCTCGCCGCCGTCCTGATCGGCGGCGTGCGGATCGGGGGCAAGGACGCACCAATCCGCGTGACGGCCGGCGAAGCGGTCGCCGTGGGTTTCGGCGCGACGACCTCCGTCGGCCTGCTGTTCTGGGCCGCCGGCGAGCCGCTCTTCCACATGCAGGCCCCGCCCCCCGGATTCGGCCTGGTCCCGCGCTCGCCCGATGCGGCGGTGATGGCGCGGACGGCGGCGTATCTGCACTGGGCGGTGCTGGCGCATCTGACCTTCGGCCTGTTCATGGTCGGCTTCGCCCTGTCGACGGGCACCCTGCGCGCGCGGCGCTCGGTCGAGAGCGTCCTGTCGGGGGCGCGGCTGGGGCGGCGCACGGCCTGGGGGGACCTGCTGGACGGCATCGTGTTCCTGTTCGTCGTGCTCGCGCTCGTCGGCGCGCTGGCGAGCGCGACGGTGTCGATCACGGCGCAGGGGCTGGCCATCTCCGGCACGCCGCTGATGCGGGGCGTGCTGACGGGGGTGCTGGTGGCGCTGGTGCTGTCCGCGGTCTTCCTCGGCGCGCGGCCCATCGGCAAGAGCCTCGCCGCCACGGCGCGCATCGCGCTGATGCTGCTGCTGGTCTTCCTGCTGCTGGTCTTCGTCCTCGGGCCGAAGGGATACATCTTCGGCGGCGGGTTCAAGGCACTGTGGTGGATGATCCGCGATTTCTTCCCGCTCCTGTTCCTCGGGTTCCTCGACGAGCCGGGAACCTGGGCCGGGCGCTGGACGATCACGCATCTGGGCGGCTGGATGCTGCTCGCGCCGGTGGTGGGCTACGCGCTCAGCCGGGCGGCGCGCGGCTATAGCATCGGCGCGGCGATCCGGCTCTTCGTCTTCCAGCCGATGCTGCTGAACATCCTGACGATCATGGTGCTGGGCGGGCTGGCGCTGTCGGTGGACGGGGGCGGGCGCATCTACGGCGAGTTGCCGCGCGTCGGGACCGACGGCGCGCTGCTGCTGGCGCTCAACGACCTGTGGGCGCCCAAGACGATGCGCGTCTTCCTGCTGCTGCTCAGCCTCCTGTTCTTCGTCACCTTCGCGGGGGCGGTGACGCAGGCGGTGGTGCATATCGTCGTGCCGGGCGCCGATTCCGACCGGCGCGTCATCTCCGAGCGGCGCGCGCTTCTGCTGCTCTGGGCGGTGGGGCTTGGCTTCGGGGGGTGGTGCCTGCTGCATTACGGCGGCATGGGCGAGATCGCGGCCCTGTCGCGGCTGGGTGCGATACCGGGCGTGTTCGTCACGCTGGGGGCCGCGCTGGCGGTGCTGCGGCTCTCCCTGCGCGGGCCGAAGGCGCTGCACCCTCCGGCCGCCCCGGTTGACCCCGGCCCCGCGTCGGGCCATGACGGCGGGAGAGTGCGCAGGGTGAAACGCGTGACGGGAAGGTAGGGCACGATGGACCGGGACAGCATCTTCATCGGGGGCGGCGGGACGGACTATGCGGAGGCGCAGTCGCTCCTGCTGAGATACGGCAACCGGCACGGCCTCATCGCCGGGGCGACGGGCACGGGCAAGACCGTCTCGCTCCAGATCCTCGCCGAGGGGTTTTCGGAGGCGGGGGTGCCGGTCTTCCTCGCCGACGTGAAATCCGACCTCTCGGGCCTCGCGGCGGCGGGCACGCACGAGCACAAGCTGCACGGGAAGCTGGTGGCCCGGGCCGAGACGATCGGGTTCGACGATTTCGGCTACGACGACTTCCCGGTCGTCTTCTGGGATCTCTTCGGGGAGCGCGGCCATCCCGTGCGCACCACCGTCACGGAGATGGGGCCGCTGCTGCTCTCGCGGCTCCTGGGCCTGAACGAGACGCAGGAGGGCGTGGTTAACATCGCCTTCACCCTGGCCGATGATCAGGGGATGCTCCTCCTCGACCTCAAGGACCTGCGCGCGATCCTCAACCACGTGGCCGAGAACGCGTCCGATATCTCGACCACCTACGGATACGTCACCAAGGCGAGCGTCGGGGCCATCCTGCGCCGACTCCTCGTGCTGGAGCAGCAGGGGGGCGAGGCGTTCTTCGGCGAGCCGGCGCTGAAACTCTCGGACATGATCGCGACCGACGCCAGGGGGCGCGGGCGCATCAACATCCTCGCCGCCGAGACGCTGATGCAGTCTCCCAAGCTCTATGCGACGTTCCTGCTCTGGCTATTGTCCGAGCTGTTCGAGGAGCTGCCGGAGGTGGGCGACCCGGACAAGCCCAGATTCGTGTTCTTCTTCGACGAGGCACACTTGTTGTTCGACGACGCGCCGAAGGCCCTGATCGACAAGGTGGAGATGGTCGCCCGGCTCATCCGCTCGAAGGGGGTCGGCGTCTACTTCATCACGCAGAACCCGGCGGACGTGCCCGACGACATCCTCGGTCAGCTCGGCAACCGAATCCAGCACGCGCTGCGCGCCTATACCCCGCGCGATCGCAAGGCCCTGCGCGCCGCCGCCGAGACGTTCCGCCAGAACCCCGCCTTCGACGCGGAGGAGACCATCCTCGATCTCGGCACGGGCGAGGCGCTGGTCTCGACGCTGGAGGAGAAGGGCGCGCCGTCCATGGTCCAGCGCACCCTCGTCCGCCCGCCCTCGTCGCGCCTCGGCCCCCTGACCGATGCGGAGCGCGAGAAGGTGATGCAGGATTCGCCCCTGTTCGGCCAGTACGACGAGATCGTCGACCGCGAGAGCGCCTTCGAGCAGCTCACGGGCCGGGCCGAGGAGGCGGTGCCGCAGGCGTCCGGCGAGGGCGGCCTGACCATCGACTTCGAACAGTTCAACAGCGCCCGCCGCTACGTCCCGGTCAACGGCCCCGCCGCCCGCCGCTCCCTGCCGTCCCGCCGATCCATGCAGGCCGCCGGGAAGGCGGAGGAGCCGAAGCCCAGGGGCCGGGGGCGCGGTCGCCAGACCGTCGCCGAGGCCGCGATGAAATCCTTCGCCCGCTCCGTTTCCTCCCGCATCGGGCGCGAGATCGTGCGCGGGGTGCTGGGCGGGATGTTCCGGGGACGGTAGCGCAAGGCGCTCTGCCCCGGATCACTCCCGGGACACCGTCTCCCGCAGCACGTCATACGCCGCAAGCCCCGCCACCAGCTCCCGGTTTCCCGGCAGGAGGCGCAGCATCGCCCGCGCCGGACCGCGCCCCCGGCGCATGAGGCGCATGAGGCGGCGCAGGCTGGCGCGGGCCTCGTCGTCCAGCGCTTCCCACAGGATCGTTGCCGCCTCCGGGGCGAGGGCGCGGGAGAAGGGCAGGCCGCACAGGTCGTGGACCCAGATGAACGCGTCCCGCGCCTGCGCATCGGCCATGGGCATGACCTCCCACGGGCGTTCCTCCAGATCGAGGATCGTCACCCGCGCCCCGTCCCACGCGAAATCGCGGATCTTGGGGCGGCCATGGGCGGTGCCGTGGCGGTGAAGGCCCGCGAGGGCGCGCGTCATGGCGAGGAGGGCGGTGCGCAGGTCCGCGTCGTTCAGCCCGCGCCTTTCCCGGCGGCGCGAGTCGCGCACGGCCCCTTCGAGCGTCGGGCCGCCATCCGCCGTGATCAGCACGTCCCGGTCGGCATGGATCACCCGCGCGACCGGCACCCCCCGCGCCGCCAGATCGCGCAACCGCTCCGCCTGCCGCAGCAGGGTATCGCCCCCCTTGCCCGCCGTCCCGCGCCGCAGGATCGGCAGGGGCATGAGGCGCGCGAGGACGGGCAGGATCGCGGCGTTGACGTTGCGCCGGGGCGGCTCGACCGTCTTGGCCCAGACGACCCCGACCGGCGTCTCGATCCGCGCGACCCCGCCCCGCTCCACGGCGACCGGACCGTCGAGACCCAGCGCGTCGAGCGCGGCGGGGGGAAGGGGGAGAGAGGGACGCGTCGTCATCGCCCGCACCGTATGGCCCCCGCCCGCCGAAGGAAAGCTCACCAGATCGCCGGTTCCGCCGTCTCCCCGCCGAAGGCGCGCTCCAGATAGTCGAAATCGCATCCCCTGTCCGCCTGCTGGATATGCTGCGCGACCATCCAGCCGTAGCCGCGAGTATAGCGCGGGGGCGGCGGGGTCCAGGCGGCGCGGCGGGCGGCGAGCGCGTCCTCCGGCACGTCGAGCCGGATCGTCCGCGCGTCCACGTCGACGCGGACGATATCGCCGGTCTCCACCAGCGCGAGCGGCCCGCCGACGAAGCTTTCGGGCGCGACGTGCAGGATGCACGCGCCGTAGCTCGTGCCGCTCATCCGCGCATCCGATATCCGCAGCATGTCGGTGACGCCCTGGCGCAGCAGGACCCTGGGGATCGGCAGCATCCCCCATTCGGGCATCCCCGGCCCGCCCACCGGCCCCGCATTGCGCAGGACCATCACCGTATCGGGCGTCACGTCGATGGTCTCGTCCTCGGCCCAGGCCTTCATCGCGGCGTAGTCGTCGAACACCACCGCCGGGCCGGCATGTTTCAGAAAGCGCGGATCGCAGGCGCTGGGCTTCATCACGCAGCCGCCGGGGGCGAGGTTGCCCTTCAGCACCGCCAGCGCTCCCTCGGCGTAGATGGGGTTCGACAGGGGCCGGATCACGTCGTCATCATGCACCGTCGCTCCGGCCAGCGCATCGCCCCACGTCCCGCCCGTCACCGTGCGGGCGCTCAGGTCCAGCCGGTCGGCGAGCCGCGACATCAGCCCGCGAAAGCCGCCCGCATAGTGGAAATCCTCCATCAGGTAGCGGTCCCCCGACGGGCGGATGTTGGCGATGACGGGGATCGTCCGCGAGGCCGCCTCGAAATCGTCCAGCCCGATATCGACCCCCGCGCGCCGGGCCATGGCGATGACGTGGATGATGGCGTTGGTCGAGCAGCCCATGGCCATCGCGACCGTGATGCAGTTCTCGAAGCTGGCCCGGGTCAGGATGTCCGAGGGTCTCAGATCCTCCCACACCATCCCCACGATCCGCCGCCCGCATTCGGCGCTCATGCGGATATGGGCCGCGTCGGGGGCGGGGATCGAGGACGCGCCGGGCAGGGTCAGGCCCAGCGCGTCGGCGATGCCGGTCATGGTGCTGGCCGTGCCCATGGTCATGCAATGCCCGTGCGAGCGCGCGATGCCGCCCATCACCTCCTGCCATTCGTCCATGCCCATCTCGCCCGTGCGCACGTCGTCCCAGTACCGCCACACGTCCGACCCGGAGCCAAGCGACGCCCCCCGGTAGTTCCCGCGCAGCATCGGCCCGGCGGGCAGGTAGATGCAGGGCAGGTCCATGCTCGTCGCGCCCATCACGAGACCCGGCGTGGTCTTGTCGCAGCCGCCCATCAGCACCGCCCCGTCCACGGGATGCGAGCGCAGCAGTTCCTCCGCCTCGATAGCCAGCAGGTTGCGGTAGAGCATGGTCGAGGGTTTCACGATCGGTTCGGACAGCGACAGCGCCGGCAGCTCCAGCGGAAAGCCCCCCGCCTGCCACACCCCGCGCTTCACGTCCTCGACCCGTTGCCGGAAATGGGCGTGGCACTGGTTGATGTCCGACCAGGTGTTGAGGATGGCGATGACCGGCTTGCCCGTCCAGTCCTCGGCCCCGTAGCCCATCTGCATGATGCGCGAGCGATGGTTCCAGGAGCGGTGCTGATCGTCCTGCGCCAGCCAGCGCGCGGAGCGGAGGGTCTCGTAGGGGACGGGCATGGCGGGCGCTCCTGTGCTATCGCGGGCGGGGGCATGAAACCACGGATGGCGCGGCGGCGAAAGGAACGGGGATGGACGGTACGGTGGTATGGCAGCGGGTCGAGGGGGCGGTCGTCTGCCTCGCGGGAGTGGTCTTGGCGGTCCATGCGGAGGCGGGACTGCCATGGTGGCTGGCCGCCCTCGTTTTCTTCGTCCCTGATCTGAGCATCATCGCCTATCTGTTCGGGCCGAGGGTCGGGGCGATGGCTTATAATCTCGTGCATACCTACGGTTTCGGCGCGGCGCTCCTCGCTATCGGCCTCTCGGGCGCGGGGGCGGGCGTAGCCGCGCTCGGCGCGCTCTGGCTCGCCCATGCGGGCTTCGACCGGATGCTCGGCTACGGACTGAAATCGACCCGGGATTTCACCGTCACGCATCTGGGCACCATCGGGCGGCAGGGCGGAAAGGGTGCGCCTTGACCGCCCAGCCTGATCTGTGAAAGCCGCGCGGGATGTGCGAAGGAGGGTCGTGACGCTCGCTCTTGCAGGAAACCTTCCCATGACCCTCTCCCTCCTCGCCGCCTTCGCCCTGACCAGTTTCCTCATCGCCATCGTCCCCGGCCCGACCGTGACGGTGATCGTGGCCAATTCCCTGCGGGCGGGGACGCGGGCGGGGATGCTCAACATCGCGGGGACGCAGGCGGGGCTGGTGCCCATGGTGCTCATCGTCGCGGCGGGGCTGGAGACGGTGGTCGCGCTCATGGCCGACTGGTTCTTCGTCGTGAAGATGCTCGGCGCGGCCTATCTCGTCTGGCTCGGCATCAGGCTGTGGCGCTCGGGCGGGGCCATCGGGTCGGACGCGGATGTGGCCCCGCCGAGGGGCGGCTATTTCTGGCAAGGGGTGCTCGTCATCTGGTCGAACCCCAAGGCGCTGCTGCTGCTGGGGGCCATCGTGCCGAACTTCGTGCGCCCCGAGGCGGGCAGCCCGTTCTGGCAAACCGTGGCGCTGGGCGGCACCTTCATGGTCGTCGCGACGGCGTGCGACGCGGGCTACGCCCTGCTCGCGGGCCGGGCGGGTCGCCTGCTCACGCGCGGGCGGGTCAAGGTCGTCGAGCGCATCAGCGGGACGCTGCTCATCGGCGGCGGCCTGTGGATGGCGGCGATGAAGCGCGCGTGATCGAGGCCGACGCGGCGCTGCGTGCGGCGCGGGCGGGGTGGGACATTCCGCCCGGCGCGACGGCTGCTCTCGTCAACGTCTCCGAGAACCTGACCTATCGCATCGACGCGGGCGATTCGCGCCGGTTCCTGCGCGTCCATCGCCCCGGCTATCACACGCGGGCGGGCATCGGGTCTGAGCTGGACTGGCTCGCGGCGCTCGGCGCGGATACGGCGCTGAGCGTGCCCGCCGCGATAGCAGGCCGGAACGGCGCGCGCGTGCAGTCGGGGCTGGGCCGGCATCTGACGCTGTTCGAGGGCCTGCCGGGCCGCCACGTCGCCCCCGGCGAGCCGATGGTCCCGATGTTCGAGCGCCTCGGCGCGGCGACGGCGCATCTGCACGTCCATGCGCGCGGCTGGAGGCGGCCCGACGGGTTCGAGCGCTTCGCCTGGGACGAGGCGGCGGTGTTCGGTCCGTCCCCGACCTGGGGCGACTGGCGCGATGCGCCGAACGTGACGCCCGGTATCCGGGCGCTGCTGGAGCGGGTCGAAGGGACGGTGCGGACCCGCCTGCGCGCCTATGGCACCCGACCCGACCGCTACGGCCTCATCCATGCCGACCTGCGCCTCGCCAACGTCCTGGTCGAGGGCGTGCGGCTGCATCTCATCGACTTCGACGATTGCGGCTTCGGCTGGTTCGCCTACGACTTCGCCGCCGCCGTCAGCTTCATCGAGGACGATCCCGCGCTTCCCGCCCTGCGCGACGCCTGGCTCGCCGGATACCGCACCGTCGCGCCGATGCCGCCCGAGGATGCGGCGATGCTGGGCACCTTCGTCATGCTTCGCCGCCTCGCGCTCCTCGCCTGGATCGGCAGCCATGCGGAGGCGACTGAGCCGCAGGCGCTCGCCCCCCGTTTCGCGGCGGAGACGGCGCGATTGGGCGCGCGGTATCTTGAATCCGCCATTTTCGGACCCGAAGATGCGGCATAGCGGCAAGGGAGGAAGCGTACGGTGATTCGGCGCGCGCTCATCGTGGTGGCGGGATTGTCCGGGGCGGTCGGTGCCTCCCAGGCTCCCGAACTCATGCAGCAATACACCCAGCGTCTGGGTGGCGCGGTGCAGGAGCTGACCGCCGTCATCGAGGATTTCGAGGCCGATGCCGCCCGCGAGGGCCTGAGCCTCGACATGGCGCTCGCCCGCTACAGCGCGTCCCAGGACGGCTTCTTCAACCGTCGCGGCCTGTCCATGGAGCGCACCTTCGCCCGCCACGAGCGCATCACCGCCCATCGGCGCGCATTGCAGGACGCGACCGCCTTCGAGCGGCCCGCCCTATTCTGGCGATACCACGACCGCGCCCTGCTGGACGGCACGCTCGACGATTACCGCCCCGCCGTGCCGACGACGACGGAAGGGGCGGTCTACGCCTTCCTCGGCTTCGTGCTCGGCGGCGGGGCGATGGCGCTGCTGCTCGGTATCCTGCGTCGTCTCCGCCGTCCGCGCCGGGCCTCAGTTCAGTGAGATCTTCAGGCCTACGCTGAAGCCGTGGGACTTGGCCTCTTCCTCGGCCAGGGCCGGGTTCTGGCCGGCGACGGCATGCTCGTACTGCATGTACGCCCCCACCGTCTCCGTGAAGTCGAGCGCGCCGCCGACGACGCCCTTGACCGCGTAGCCATCCGTCTCGCCGGGCGCGACCGCCGCGAACTTCGCCGACGCCTGGCCCACGCCGACCCCGACATACGGGCGAAAGCCCCCGTCGCCGAAGCTGCGCCTGAGGGTGGCGAAAGCGGGACGGGCCGTCTCGCGGTTCAGCGTCGCCCCGGCGACCAGGTCGGGCCGGTCGAGCGTGTGGTCGTAATCGACCTGCGCGTCCCATCGGCGCGTCGTCTTCCCGCTCGCCGCCTCTATCGGCATCCGCGTCACGGCGGCGGCGTCCTTGGTGCCGGAAACGATCTTTCCGTCCGTCGAGGCCGCCGCGCCGTGCAGCGAGCAGAGGGCGAGGGCGGGGGCGAAAGCGATGGCCTGTACGATCTTCACCGGGACTCTCCTGAGATTTTCACTGTACGATATTCTTTTTCTTTCAGCATCTTAGGGGGGGTTCGTTAAGGGGGGGTGCAGAGTACGTCGTATGGAGTTGACAATCCGGGGTGTCTGGGGTCGATAGGGAGCCGAGGACCGGGGGGAGAGGACGCCATGACGATGCACCAGTTTCCACGCACGCGCATGCGCCGGACGCGGCAGGCCCCCTGGGCGCGCGATCTGGTGCGCGAGACGACGCTGCACGCCGCCGACCTCATCTGGCCGCTCTTCGTGGTGGAGGGCGAGAACGTGGTCGAGCCGGTGGGCGCCATGCCCGGCGTCGAGCGCATCAGCATCGACGTGGCGACCGAGCGCGCCCGCGAGGCCGCCGACCATGGCATCCCCCTCGTCGCGCTGTTCCCGAACATCGACCGCAGCCTGCGCACCGAGGAATGCGCCGAGGCGTGGAACCCCGACAACCTCGTCTGCCGCGCCACCCGCGCCATCCGGGCGGCGGTGCCCGATATCGGCATCATGGAGGACGTGGCCCTCGACCCCTACAGCGCGACGGGCCATGACGGCATCGTCCGGGGCGGGCGCATCGTCAACGACGAGAGCGTCGAGGCGCTGGTCCGTCAGGCGCTCGCCCAAGCCGAGGCGGGGGCCGACGTCATCGGCCCGTCCGACATGATGGACGGCCGCATCGGCGCGATCCGCGACGCGCTGGAGGGGGCGGGGCATACAGACGTGATGCTGCTGTCCTACGCCGCGAAATACGCCTCCTCCTTCTACGGCCCCTTCCGCGAGGCGGTGGGCGCGGACGCCACGCTCAAGGGCGACAAGAAGACCTACCAGATGGACGCGGGTAATGCGGACGAGGCGATGCGCGAGGTCGCCATGGACCTGGCCGAGGGGGCCGACATGGTCATGGTCAAGCCCGGTCTCGCCTATCTCGATATCTGTTCGCGTATCAAGCGCGAGTTCGCCGTGCCGACCTACGCCTATCAGGTCAGCGGCGAATACGCGATGATCGAGGCGGCGGCGGAACGCGGCTGGATCGACCGGGAGAAGGCCATCCTCGAAAGCCTCGTGGCCTTCCGCCGCGCAGGCTGCGACGGCATCCTGACGTATTACGCGCTGGAGGTGGCGAAGGGCCTGCGCGGGTAGGACGCGCCGCTCAGCGTTCGTCAACCATCGGTTCCCTATGCTCGCCGGCATCGCGGCCACCGTGCCGTTTTCCGTGAACGGGCCGAGGAAAGCCACCATGCGAAACGATACCGACCACGAGGCGGGCGAGACGGTCTTCGCCGCCGACGGGTTCACCATCCTGGCCGCCATCGTCATCCTGGTCGCGCTGGCCGTGGCCGCCGTTCTTTCGGCGGGGTTCGTCTCGCTTCTCGCGCTTCCCTGCATCGTGGTCGCCCTCTTCATCGCGAAGGGCTTCGTCAGCCTGGAGCCGAACGAGGCGGCGGTGGTGACGCTGTTCGGGGATTACCGGGGCACCGTGCGCGACCATGGCCTGCGCTGGATCTTCCCGCTGTGTTCCAGCCAGAAGATCTCGCTGCGCACCCGGAACTTCGAGACCGAGCGGCTGAAGGTAAACGACGGGGCCGGCAATCCGGTCGAGATCGGCGGCATCGTCGTCTGGCGCGTGCGCGATCCGGCCAAGGCCATCTTCGCCGTGGACAGCTACACCGATTTCGTCACCACCCAGTCCGAGGCCGCCCTGCGCGGCATCGCGGCGCGCTATCCCTACGAGAGCGACCGGGAGGGGGCGGTCTCCCTGCGCGATGGGCGCGACGATATCGACGCGGCCCTTGCCGAGGCGGTGAGGGCGCGGGTGCGCGAGGCGGGGGTGGAGATCGTCGAGGCCCGGCTCAGCCACCTCGCCTATGCCGCCGAGATTGCCGCCGCCATGCTCCAGCGCCAGCAGGCCGATGCGGTGGTCGCGGCCCGGGCGCGGATCGTGGACGGGGCGGTCGGCATCGTCTCGGACGCGCTCGACCGCCTGCGCGACGACATCGACCCGGCGGCCCGCTCGCGGCTGGTCTCGAACCTCCTCGTCGTCCTGTGCGGCGACCGGGCGGTGCAGCCGACGGTCGATCTGTCGGACAGGCGCGGCGACGGGGCGTAGGGCGCAGATTCCGGACGCGGGATGACGGGCGGGGCTATGCCGTCAGAAGTCGGCGGCCAGCCTCCGCGCCTCCTCGCCCGTGAGGCCGGGCCAGGCGCGCTGCATCTCGATGGGGGCGATGCCGCTGAGCCGGTCCGTGCGGGTGCGCAGGGCGCGTATCCCGTCGGCGAAGTCGGGCCGCTCGGCCAGGGCCGCGACGATGCGGTAGGCGCGGGCGTAGCGCGGGGCGTCGATATAGGCGGGCGTGACCGCCCGGCCGATGGCGGCGAGGTACTGGAGCGAGACGTAGGTCGCCAGACCTTCCTCCAGCACGCTCGCCCGCTTGCCCGGTCCGGCGGGCGACAGAAGGTGCACGACCTCGTGCGCGAGCTGGAACAGGGCCTGGGTCTCGTCCGTCGCCGCGCTCTCCGTCAGCTGGATGATGATGGAATCGCCCACCCCGTCATAGGTCGGGTACCAGACCTGCGGCGCCTTGCGGCTCGTGAACTCGATCCCCAGCAGCGTCCACCCCCGGTCGCGCGGGCCGTAGCGGTCCTCGACAAAGCGCAGGATATGGCCCATGCGCGAGGCCAGCGTCCAGGAATAGGCGCAGGATGCACCCGGATCGCAGGGTGTCGCCAGCGTGAGCGCGCGGCTGGAGCGGACCCATCCCGCTTCCGTCCGTGCCATGGACGGCGCGAGGATCAGGAGGACCATGAGCGTGAGTGATGCGAAACGAGCCATGATCCGTATTCTCCGTGGTTATATGTACCACGGTGATGCAAGTTTCGGGCAAGACTGGGGCGACGCATGAGGATACCGGCGACGAGAATGGCCCGGCCCGACGAGGCGGCGGCGCTGACGGCGCTGTGCCTGCGCTCGAAGGCCTCGAACGGCTACGACGCGGCCTTCATGGCGGCCTGCGCGGCCGAGTTGACGGTGACGCCCGGCGAGATCGCGGAGGGGCTGTTCTGGGTGGCGGGAGACGCACCGCCCCTCGGATGCGCCCAACTGATCCTCGATGCGCGGGGCGGGGCAGGCGAGGTCGCGCGCGTCTTCGTCGACCCGGAATGCCAGGGGCGGGGCATCGGTCGGGCGCTCTGGGGCCGCGTGCTGGCCGAAGCGCGCGCGCAGGGGCTGCGAAGGCTCCATCTGGATGCCGACCCGTTCGCGGAGGAGTTCTACCGCCGCCTCGGCTTTCGCGAGACCGGACGCTCGCCGTCCGGCTCGATCCCGGGGCGCACGCTGGCGCGGATGCGGCTGGATCTCGATGGAGGCGCGGTCAGCGCCGTGCCGCCACCGCCGCCTGCGCGCCCGTCACGGCGATGAGGTCGTAGACGTCCTGCGCGCTGCATCCGCGCGAGAGATCGTTGGCCGGGGCGGCGAGGCCCTGGAGGATCGGGCCGATGGCCCGCGCCCCCCCGATGCGCTGGGCGATCTTGTAGCCGATGTTGCCCGCCTCCAGCGACGGGAAGACGAATACGTTCGCCCGCCCCGCCACCGCCGAATCCGGGGCCTTGCTCGCCGCGACGGCGGGCACGAAGGCGGCGTCGAACTGAAGCTCGCCGTCCATCGCCAACTCGGGCCGCCGCGCCCGGGCGAGGTCGAGGGCCTCGGTCACCTTGTCCACCCGCTTGTGCCGCGCGCTGCCCCTGGTCGAGAAGGACAGGAAGGCGATCCGGGCCTCCTGCCCCAGCAGGGCGTCGAGCGAATCGGCGGAGGACAGCGCGATCTGGGCCAGCTCGGCGGCGGTCGGTTCGATCACGAGGCCGCAATCGGCGAAGAGGACCGGGCCGGGCAGGGGGTGCCCATCGCCTTCGGGCAGCATCAGGAAGAAGCTCGACACCGTGTCGATCCCCTCCGCGCGCCCGATGACGCGGAACGCCGTGCGCACGGTCAGCGCGGTGGTGGCGACGGCCCCCGCGATGGTGCCCCCCGCATCCCCGGCGCGCACCATGAGCGCGGCGAAGGTCATCGGATCGCGCGCCGCCGCCGCCGCCGCCTCGGCATCCACGCCCCGGTGGCGGCGCAGTTCGTGGAAGAGGTCGGCGTAGCGCGCCGTCTCGGATGCGGTGGCCGGGTCGAGGACCGCCACATCCGCATCCGCCCCGTCCGCCGCCGCGAGGGCCGCGCGTACCCTGGTCTCGTCGCCGATCAGCACGGGCCGCGCGATGCCGTCCCGGGCCGCGCGGACAGCGCCCTCGACGATGCGCGTATCCTCGCCCTCGGGCAGCGAGACGATGGCGGGGCGCGCCTTCGCGGCGGCGAGGATGGCGTCGAACGGGGTCAAGGAAGCATCTCCGCATGATCGGGGCCGAAAAGCATTTAGGGCGGACCCGTCGCATTGACACAAAGTCGCGGCGGATAAAGCCGGTCGTCGGGATTTTGGGGTTCATTAAACAGTGTGGCGCAGTTATGCTCCGGGGACGGAGCGTTGCCGATGCGCACGATCACGGCGCATGAGGATGGTGGGAGAAGGCCGGGTGCCGAGGGACGCAAGCCATTTTTTTGATTCTCTGAGCGTGCCCTGCACGCTCGGCATGCTCTTCGCGACCGTGTTCTCGATCACCGCCACGGTGGCCCTGGGGGGCTTTCTCCTGCTGAACGGGGAGGCGCCGCCGAATCTCCTACCCATCGTCGCGACAGGCGCGTTCGTCGCGGTCGTTCCGCTCTTCTTCTGTTTCCGGTCCACGCTCCGTCACATGCGGGCATCGCGGGACAGCCTCAAGGCGGTCTGCGACGATCTCACGAAGCGGGTCGCCGACCTGGACGAGGCCGCCGAGGCGCTGGAGGAGGCGCACGAAGCCCTCGAACTCCAGATCGCCCGCCGGAACCGCGAGCTCGACGCCGCCATCGGCGCGGCGGAGCAGGCCAACCGCGTCAAGTCCGCCTTCCTCGCCCATGCGAGCCACGAATTCCGGACCCCCCTGAACGCGATCATCGGATTCTCCGAGATGATCCTGGAGCCGCGCTTCCTCTCGCCCGAGAACCGGCTGAATAATATCGAGGAATACGCGGGCATCATCCAGCACAGCGGAAAGCACCTCATGTCCGTGGTCGGCGACATGATGGCGCTGTCGATGGCCGGTCCGGGGCAGACGTACCTCCAGATCGGCCGGGTCGACCTGCCGTCGCTGGTCAAGGATATCGAGAAGATGGTCGCCGAGCAGGCGCAGGTGCGCGAACAGACGCTGATCTGCTTGGTCGATCCGGGCGCGGGGGCGCTGGAGGCCGACCGCCGGGCGCTCGTGCGTATCGTGCTCAACCTGCTGAACAACGCCATCCGCTATTCCCCGTCCGGCAAGACGATCCTGTTCAGCGTGACCCGCGCGGCGGATCACGTCGCCTTCACCGTGCGCGACGAGGGGCCGGGGATGAGCGAGGAGGCGATGCGCGGGGCGGTCGAGCCGTTCACGCGGCTCGGCGATACGGACGAGACGCGCGAGGTCGGCCCCGGCCTCGGACTGTGCATCGTCTCGGCGCTGGCGAAGGCCCATGGCGGCACCCTCGCGCTGACCAGCGAACCGGACAAGGGCACCGAGGCCCGCGTCATCCTGCCCTGCCGCGTTCCGACCACCCCGGCGGTGCGCGTGACGAAGCGTCAGGAGCGGGCGGAGGTGGCCTGAGGCGGGGCGCCCGCGTCAGGTCAGCGCCTTCATCGCCGCGCCGATCCCGTCCAGCGTCAGCGGGAACATGCGGTTTTCCGCGATCTCCCGGATCATGCCGATGGAATGGGTGTAGCGCCAGCGATCCTCCGGCACCGGGTTGAGCCAGGCATGGCCCGGCCACTGCGCGAAGGCGCGGCGCAGCCAGACCTCGCCCGCCTCTTGGTTCCAGTGCTCGTTCGCCCCGCCCGGCACCTTGATCTCGTAGGGTGACATGCTCGCATCCCCCACGAAGAGGCACTTGTAGTCGCTGCCATAGGTGTTGAGCACGTCCCAGGTCGGGATCTGCTCCGTCCAGCGGCGGGCATTGTCGCGCCACACGCCTTCGTAGAGGCAGTTGTGGAAGTAGTAGTATTCGAGATGCTTGAACTCGCTGCGCGCCGCCGAGAACAGTTCCTCGACCACCTTGATATGGTCGTCCATCGACCCGCCCACGTCGAGGAAGATCACCAGCTTCACGGCGTTGCGCCGCTCGGGCCGGGTCACCACGTCGAGATAGCCGCGCTCGGCGGTCGCGCGGATGGTCTCGTCGAGGGCCAGTTCCTCGTCGGCCCCCGACCGCGCCCAGACGCGCAGGCGCTTGAGCGCGACCTTGATGTTGCGGGTGCCCAGTTCCACCGAATCGTCGAGGTTGCGGAACCTGCGCTTGTCCCAGACCTTCGCCGCCCGGCGATGGCGGCTCTCGTGCTGGCCGATGCGCACGCCTTCGGGGTTGTAGCCATAGGCCCCGAAGGGCGAGGTGCCGCCCGTACCGATCCACTTGCTTCCACCCTGGTGGCGGCCCTGCTGCTCTTCGAGGCGCTTCTTCAGCGTCTCCATCAGCTTGTCCCAGCCGCCCAGAGCCTCCACCTGCGCCTTTTCCTCCTCGGTGAGGAATTTCTCCGTCAGCTTGCGCAGCCATTCCTCGGGAATGGGCTGCTCCTCCACCGCCTCGCCGCTCGCGCCGCCCACCGCCTCGACGCCCTTGAAGACCTCCGAGAACACCCGGTCGAAGCGGTCGAGATGGCGCTCGTCCTTGACCAGCGCGGCGCGGGCGAGGTGGTAGAACCCCTCGATATCGTAGGTGACCAGCCCGGCCCGCATCCCCTCCAGCAGCATGAGGTATTCGCGCAGGGAGACGGGGATGCGGGCCTGCTTGAGCGTCAGGAAAAAGCGCGTGAACATCCGCCCCTCCTAGCGCATCGGGCCGCGCACCTCAAACGCCGTTCTCCTCCCGCTCCCAGGGCGGGACCGGCGAGAAGATGCCGACGAGATGGTCGATGAAGGCCCGGACCTTGGGCGCGAGGTTCCGGCGGTCGGGATAGGCGGCGTAGATGTCCGACCCGTTATCCTCGTAGTCCGGCAGCACGTGCACCAGCCGCCCCGCGCGCAGATCCTCGCGCACGAGGTACATCGAAAGCCGCGCGATGCCGATGCCCGCCAGCGCGGCGTGATAGAGCGAATCGGCGCTGTTGGCCTCGAAGTTCCCGCGCACCGGTAGGGTACTCATCCCCTCGGCGATGCCCCAGTCGTTGAACCGGGAGACGGTCGAGAGGCGCATGCAATTATGCGCGCGCAGGTCGCGCGCCGCCTTCGGCGTGCCCATCCGGTCGAGATAGGCTGGTGCGGCGCACAGGATACGCCGGTTATGCGCCAGCTTGCGCACGACGAGCTGACGGTCCTCGATCTGCTCGGTGAACTGGATGGCCACGTCGATCTCGCCCCGCGCGTAATCGAGCGTGCGGTCGGTCAGGGTCAGCGACAGCTGCACGTCCGGATGCTCGGCCATGAAGGCGGGCAGGGCGGGGATGATCTGCGCCTTGCCGAAGGCCACCGTGCCCGCGATGCGCAGCTTGCCCTTGGGATGGTCGCCGAAGGAGACGACCAGCTCCTCCGCCGCCTCGATGGCCCCCTTGATCTCGGCGCAGCGCTGGTAGAAGGCGTGCCCGTCGTCGGTCAGGCTCACCCCGTGCTTGGAACGCGCCAACAGGCGCACGCCGACCCGATCCTCCAGCTGCGCGATCTGCTTGCTGACCGCCGAGGGCGACTGCGCCAGCTCCCGCGAGGCCGCCGAGAAGCTGCCCGCCTCGACCACGCGGGCGAAGAGGACGATGAGGTTTGGCAGGTCCATGAAAGGTTCCTTTACGCGGCTTTTCCCTGTGGTCAAAGACGCCTTGACCCGACGGGGGCTACGGCCGGTTGCGGTGCTTACTATATCGCAATGCAACAAGAATAATAGTGCATCGCAGCATTCGACTCAGCCATGACCACAGGAGCAGAACGATGACCCTAACGCTTGCACCCTCGACCGCCGCCCAGACCGGGGCGCTCGATCCCCGCCCCGCCCTCGAGCGCCTGGGCGCCGGCTTCCGCCGCGCCGTCCGGACCATGCAGTACGCCCGGATGCGCGAGGCGCTGTCCCAGCTCTCCGACGCGCAGCTCGCCGAGATCGGCCTGACCCGGTCCGATATCTCGAGCCGCGCCCACGCCTGCATCTACGACCAGTAATCCCATCATATCGAAGGACGAAACCATGACCATCCAGACCATCGCCCGGGACAACGCCATCCTGCGTGTCGCCGGTGACATCTTCCCCTCCGCCACCGCCCGCCTGTCGCTCGCCCTGCGCCGGCGCAAGGCCTACAACCGGACGTACGCCGAGCTGAGCGCGTGCAGCGACCGCGATCTGAACGATCTCGGCATCGCCCGCACCGACATCCCGCGGCTGGCCCGCGATGCCGCCAACGACGCGGCATGACGCCGACCGCGCCGTCAGGCACGAGACCACCGGATGCCCCGCTCTCGAAAGAGGCGGGGCATTTTGATTCCGGAGCGAAGGAAACGGCTTCCCCATGACGCGGCACAAAAAAATGCCCCGTCCTGCAAGAGGAGCGGGGCATTGAGTTTATGCTCTGCAAAGGGAGGAAAATTGCATCGCTTGAGTTCAAGATATCCCTTTCATGCTGCGACGCAACAGGAACCGTGGTGCATCGCAAGATAATGATCCTTTCCGTGGAGGAAAAGATACGATCCGTCCCGCGACGACCCCGACCCGCACGGTATGACTTGACGAAGGCGTCCCGGCGATGCTCAACCGGAGGGATGACATCCGACGCCCCCCGCACCCTCGACATCCTCTCCGACCCGATCTGCCCCTGGTGCTACATCGGCAAGGCCCGCCTCGACGAAGCCCTGCGCGACGGGCCTGCCATGGCGCTCGATATCCACTGGCGCGCCTACCAGCTCAACCCCGACATGCCCGAGGGCGGCATGGGCCGCACCGCCTATCTGGAGCGCAAGTTCGGCGGGCCGGAAGGCGCGCGCAGCGTGTACGGACGCATCGAGCAGGCGGTGCGCGACGCGGGCCTGCCCCTCGATTTCAGCAAGATCGAGCGCACGCCCAACACCCTCGACGCCCATCGCCTCATCCGCTGGGCGCGCACGACCGGCAAGCAGGAGGCGGTGGTGGACGCGCTCTTCCTCGCCTATTTCGCCGAAGGGGTCGATATCGGCGACCGCGATGCCCTGGTGGAGATCGGGGCGGCGCAGGGCATGGACCCGGAGCTGCTGCGCCGGCTCTACGCCGAAGATGCGGATCGCGCGCTGCTGCTGAACGAGGACGCGCTCGCCCGCGAGATGGGCGTCACGGGCGTCCCCTGCTTCGTATTGGAGGAAACCTACGCCCTTGTCGGCGCGCAGGAGACCGCGACCTGGCGCATGGTCTTCGACCGCCTGTCGAGAGGCGAATCCCTGGGAGGGACATGAGAATGAACGCAACGCGCTTCACCCTGGCGGTTCTCGCCGCGCTGGTCGCCGCCCCCGTGCAGGCGGAGCAGGCCCCCTATGCCGGTCAGGAGGCCCGCGCCATCAAGGCCCTCGCCCCGGAGCGGATCGAGGGTCTGCGCGCCGGGGCGGGCCTGGGCTACGCCAAGGCCGCCGAGCTGAACGGCTGGCCCGGCCCGCTGCACGTGCTGGAGCTGGCCGACGCCCTGTCCCTGTCCGGCGAACAGGCCGCGCGGGTGAGCGCCATCCGCGAGCGGATGCTGGCCGAGGCCCGCCCCCTCGGTGCCGACCTGATCGAGGCCGAGGCCGCGCTCGACGCCCTCTTCGCCGGCGATGCGGCGACCCCCGGGGCCGTCGCCGCCGCCACCGCTCGCATCGGCGCGCTGGACGCCCGGCTCCGCGCCGTCCATCTGGAGGCGCATATCGAGACCTACCCCCTCCTCACCCGCCACCAGCGGATGATCTACGCGAAGGCGCGGGGATACGGGGGCGGCCACGGTCACGGCGGGCATGGCCACGGGGGGCACGGCAATCACTGATTGCGCCCTATCGCTTCGCGCCATTACCCCCTAGGATGGCGGCCCGACCCCGCCATCCGAAAGCCCGCCGATGTCGCTTCGCCCCATCACGACCACCGCCGATCTCGCCGCGCTGTGCGAGGATTACGCGGACAGCCCCTACATCACCGTCGATACCGAATTCCTGCGCGAGCGGACCTACTGGCCGATCCTGTGCCTCGTGCAGCTCGGCCGGCCCCGCCGGGACGGCGAGAGCGACGCGGATTTCGAGGAGGACGGCGCGGTCCTGATCGACCCGATGGCCAAGGGGATCGACCTCGCCCCGCTCTTCGCCCTCATGGCCGACCGCTCTGTGCTGAAGGTCTTCCACGCCGCGCGGCAGGATATCGAGATCTTCGTCCACCTCGCCGATGCCGTGCCGACGCCCCTGTTCGACACGCAGATCGCGGCGATGGTCTGCGGCTTCGGGGATCAGGTGGGCTACGAGCGTCTGGTGCGCGCCGTCTGCGGACAGGGCCTCGACAAGTCGAGCCGCTTCACCGACTGGTCGAAGCGGCCCCTCTCCGACAAGCAGCTCGCCTACGCGCTGGCCGACGTGACCCATCTGCGCGACGTCTACGAGCATCTGTCGGAGCGGCTGGAGCGCGAGGACCGCCGTTCCTGGATCGAGGAGGAGATGGCGGTGCTGGAAGCGGAGGAGACGTACCGCGTCGACCCCGCCGAGGCCTGGAAGCGCCTCAAGATGCGCGCGCCGACCGCGAAGCTCTTCGCGGCGGCCAAGGCGCTGGCCGAATGGCGCGAGGCGGAGGCGCAGGCGCGGGACGTGCCGCGCAACCGGGTTCTGCGAGACGATGCGCTGATGGAGATCGCCGCCGCCCGCCCGACCGACCACAAGGGCCTGACCTCGGGCCGCCTGTCCCGGCGGGAGAACTTCTCCAACGCCGCCGCCGACGCGATGCTGAAGGCCATCCGCGAGGCCGCCGGGCGAGACGGCGAGCGTCCCCCGAAGGCCGCGCCGAAGCCCGACCCCGTGCAGGCGGCCCTTGCCGACCTGCTGCGCACCCTGCTGCGCGCCAAAACCGCCGCCGAGGACGTGGCCGAGCGGCTGGTGGCCTCATCCGCCGACCTCGATGCCATCGCCATGGAGGCCGAGGCCGACGTGCCCGCCCTGCGCGGCTGGCGGCGGGACCTGTTCGGGGAGGATGCGCTGCGGCTCAAGCGCGGCGAGGTGGCGCTGTCGGCGGGCCGGGAGGGCGTCGAGGTGATCGAGCTTGGACCGCGCGACCCCGCCTGAACCCTGCCTCGTCGTCGACGGCGCGCGGGAGGCGCGGCCGCTGGCGGAGGCGATACCGGGGGCGCGACTCGTCGCGGCCCTGCCGGACGGCCCCGCCCCGCGGGCCGTCGTCGATGCGAGCCACCCCTGCGAGCGCGACACCCATGCCCGCGTCGCCGCCTTCTGTGCCGCGCGGGGGGTGCCGCTCCTGCGCTACGTCCGACCGGGATGGGATGCACGGCCGGGGGACGACTGGCGGCGGGTGCCGGATGGGGAGGCCGCGCGGGCGGCGCTCGATCCGGCGTGGGAACGCGTGTTCCTCTGCCTGGGACGCGGCGAGCGCGCCCCCTTCGCGGGCGATGCGGCGCGGCACTATCTCGTGCGCACCCGGCGCGACGATCCGGCGGCGGAGGGGTTGATGCGCTTCACGCTCACCGCGAAGGGCGGGCCGTTCGACGCCGGGGAGGAGGCCGCGCTGATGCGGGCCGAGCGCATTGCCGCGCTGGTCACGCGCGATGCGGGCGGGGCGGGGGCCTATCCGAAGATCGCGGGCGCGCGGCTGCTGGGCCTGCCGGTCGTCCTGATCGACCGGCCCCCGGTCGCCTGCCCGGTGGCGGGGCGCGTGGAGGAGGTGGAGACATGGCTCGCCTCGCTCTGATCGCGGCGCTGGCGGTGCTGCTGCCCGCGACGGTCAATGCCGCCGGGATCGCGGTGGATGTCGACCGCGCGACGGTGCTGGTCGCGGATGCGCCGGATGCCGTCCGCCGCCCCGCCTCGATCGTGAAGCTGATGACCGCCTACGTCGCTTTCGCCGCGCTGGAGCGGGGGGACGTGGACGAGGAGGATGTCGTCATCGTCTCCCGCGCCGCCGCGCGCCAGCCGCCCGTGAAGCTGCGTTTGCGCGCAGGGCAGGACGTGCGCTTCGGCGAACTGCTCGCCGCCATGGCCATCGGGTCGAAGAACGATGCGGCGGTAGCGGTGGCCGAGGCGGTGGCGGGGAGCGAGGCGGCCTTCGTCGCGCTGATGAACGCGGCGGCGTCGGATCTGGGCATGGTCAACACGCGCTATGCCAACGCCTCCGGCCTGCCCGCGCCGGGCCAGCGCACGACGGCCCGCGATACGGCGCTGCTGGCCCTGACCCTGCTGACCGACTACCCCGAACGCAGCCTGATCTTCGCGGAACGGCGCACCCGGGCGGCGGGGCGGGGGGTGACGACGACGAACCCGCTCTTCGGGCGAATCGCGGGGGCGCAGGGGATGAAGACGGGCTTCACCTGCGCGGCGGGCTACAATATCGTCGGGCTGGTCGAACGGGAAGGACGGCGCGTCCTGGCCGTGACGCTGGGCCATCCGGGCAAGGCGGCGCGGCTGAAGGCGGTGCGCGCGCTTCTGGAGGCGGGCTTCGAGGCGCTGGACACGGGCAAGCCGCTGGAGCCGGGTGCGCCGTCCGATGCCGCCCCGCCCGACGTGGGGGGCTGCGCGGCGCGGTCGGTCGCGCGGGCAGCGCCGGAACCGGAGCCGCCCGAGCCGGAACCGAACGACACCTACGTGCCGCCCGCGCCCCCCGTGCGGCAGGCCCTCGCTCTGCCTCGCCCGTCCCCGCCGCCCGTACCGCCGGCCCCGCCACCGCCGCCGCCGCTGTCGGGCTGGGCCGCCTTCCTCGGGGCCTTCGCGACCGATGCGGAGGCGCGGGCGACGATGGGGGTGGTGACCGCGCGCGCCAGCGGGGCGCGAACCCTGCCCCGGCGCACGTTTCCCCGCGCGCGGGACGGCCGCCGTCTCGCCGTGATCCATTCGCTGACCCGTGCCCAGGCGGGCGCGCTCTGCGCCATCGCCAAGCGGGCTGGGCGCTACTGCATCACGCTCAATCCGGCTGCCCTGCTCAACCCGAAGGCGCGATGGCGGCGCTGACACGGTGGACGGTCCTTCCGGACAGGCTAGATGCTCTATCCGCCCCGAAGGGCGTGCCGGAGGGGAGAACCATGGCCGAGATGACCTACGACGAGCTTGTCGAGAACTTCGAGTATCTCGACGACTGGGAGGAGCGCTACCGCTACGTCATCGAGCTGGGCAAGGCGCTGACCCCGCTGGACGAGGCGCGCAAGACCGATGCGACGCAGGTCGACGGCTGCGTCAGCCGCGTCTGGATCGACAGCCGCGCGGTGGACGGGGAGGGCGGCACCCGCATCGAGTTCGACGGCGACAGCGACGCACATATCGTGCGCGGCCTCATCGCCATCCTCCACGTCATGCTGTCCGGCCAGCCCGCCCGCACGATCGCGGAGAAGGACATCGCGGGCGAATTGCAGCGCATCGACCTCGCCGCCCATCTCAGTCCCCAGCGCAGCAACGGCCTCGGCTCGATGATCGAGCGGATCAAGGGCGTCGCCGCCGAACACGTCTCCTGACGGTAGGGAGGGTGCTAGAACGCGCCCCAGTTGATGGTGTAGCTCGCCTCGGCCACCGCGATCGCGGAATCGAGGCACAGCCCGATATTGATCGCCACCAGTCTCTCGATCATTCGCATGACGCTGTCCCGAATATTAATCAGTCCCCTGATCATATGTTCTATACCGGGATGACAGATTAATCAATCGTAAATATCTTTCCGACGGGAACGGACAGGTTTTGCTTGCCGCGCCAAGCCGTTTCGCAATAATTTTCAGGGTACGGGCGAACAACCCGATTGTACCTGTTCCGTTCACAGGGACAGGAATGTAATCATTTGTTAACGTGCGGAGCCGACACCTCTACGGCGACGCGGGTTCAAGGACGAAGGGCGGACGGTTACGCGATGAGGACGATCTCCCCCTTCGAATTCGTGCGCCGCTTCCACCACGGACTCATCAACCATGACGGGCGCTACGTCTGGTTCCTGGGCGCGGGATGCTCCGTCAGCGCGGGCATCGGCGATGCGGGCGCGACGACGATGCGCTGGCTGGGCGAGCTGAAATATCTGGAGACGGGGACGGCGGAGGGGGTGGCCGACTGGGCACCCGAGCGATTCGCCGCCTTCGACCCTGCCGACCCGGCGGCGCTCTACGGCGAGGTGCTCGACGCCCTGTTCTACACCGAGCAGGAGCAGGAGCGCGAACTGGAGCGCATCAATGCGCAGGCCGAGCCGGGATTCGGCTACGCGACGCTGGCGCAGTTGGTGACGCAGCCCGACTGGGGCGAGCGGTGCAACACCCTCGTCACCACCAATTTCGACGATCTCGCGGCGGACGCGCTCTACCTCTACTCCCAGCGCAAGCCGCAGGTCCTGACGCACGAAAGCTTCGACCGCCGCATCCGCATCAGCACCTCGCGCCCGACCATCCTGAAGATCTACGGCGACGCGCATCTCGGCGGCGGGCGCGGTCCCGAAGAGGGACACTTCCTGCGCTCCGACGTCAAGGATCGCCTGCGCGCGCAGTTCACCGAGGCCGCGCTCGTCTTCGTCGGCTACGGCGGGCGGGACGAGTCGGTGGCGGACCTGCTGGCCGGCCTGCCGCGCGGCGCGCCGGCGGGGGGCATCTACTGGGTGAACGAGGACCCGCCGGGCGAGCCGATCCGCGCATGGCTGGAGGAACGCAACACCCTCTGGACGCCCTACGGCGACTTCGAGGGCCTGATGTACCTCATCCGCCGCGAATTCGAGCTGGGCCATCCCCGCATCGACCGCTTCGACCAGATCCTGCGCCGCTACGATGCGCAGTACCGCGCCCTGTCCGAGCGCGACGATCTCAGGCCCGATGCCGTGCCGGGCTTCGCCGCACCCGTCGCGCCCCGCCCCGAAGCCGCCCCGCCGCGGCCCGGGCCGGCCCCGCTCGCCCCCCTGCGCGACGATTCCGCGCCGGATACGACCGAACCGGACGGGTCCGCGTCGGACGAAGCGAAGACGGAGGAGACGTGGGAGGAGGTCTCCCTCGCCGGAACGATCGCCGACAGCTTCGACAGCAGCGACGTGATCGCCGAGGAGGAGCTGCACGGCTACGGCGAGGACACGATCCTGGCCGGTCCCGGCGCACGGGACGAGGACGAATCCGACGAGGACGCCGACAACCGTATCGACCGCCTCATCGCCGCCGCCGTCGCCGCCATGGCCAACGGCCAGCGCGGGGAGCGGGTGAGCGAGGCGGGCATCCTGACCGAGACGCTCATGCCCGCCGACGACGAGCCGGACGAGCCGCGGGAAGTGCCCGACAGCCCCGTCCTCGCGGTCGTCTCGGACGAGGCGGGGCGGGTCGAGCGAACCGTGCATGCCGAGGCCGAAGACCCGCCCGCCGCCACGCCCGAACCCGAACCCGACGCCCCGGGGGAGGACGTCCCCGCCCCGTCTCTCGACATGCCCGAGGACGATGCGCTGGAGTTGCCCCGCCGCCTGCTGGGCCGGGCCGATGCCGCCGAGCTGGACCGGCGCTACCTCGCCGCCATCCAGGATTCGCCGGGCAACGTGCGGCTCCTGTCCCGCTACGCCCGCTTTCTCACCGTCGGGCGGCGCGACCATGACGGGGCCGAGCACTACTTCAACCGCGCCATCGACGCCGACCCCCGCGACGGCGAGGCGCTGCGCGAGTTCGCGCGCTTCCTGACCGACGTGCGCCGCGACTACGACCGGGCCGAGGAATGCTACCGCCTCGCCCTGCGCGTGGATTTCGAGAATACAGAGACGCTCATCGCCTACGCCACCTTCCTGTGGAGGAACCGGGGCGACATGCAGGCCGCCGGCGAATGCTTCCAGGTCGCGGTCGACGTGGCCCCGCGCCATGCCCGCGCCATCGCCGCCTATGCCGAGTTCCTGTCCCAGGTCGAGCGCAAGGACGATGCGGCCTATGCCCTGCTGAAGCTCGCCACCGCCTCGACCACCACCGACCCGGAACCCGCCCTGCGCCTCGCCCGCTTCGTGGCCGAGAAGCGGGGCGATCTGGCGCGGGCCGAGGCGATCTACCGCCAGGCGACGAAGATCGACCCCCGCTCTGCCGAGACCATGGCCGCCGCCGCCGCCTTCCTCGCCGACATGGCCAAGAAGCCGGACGAGGCCGAGGGCTGGTTCGAGCAGGCGGTCGAGACCGACCCCGCCTCGCCCGAGGTGCTGCGCGCCTATGCCCGCTTCATGTCGGTCCACCGCCGCGACGCCGATGCCGCCGAGGACCTGCTGGTCCGCGCGCTCGACGCCGACCCCGGCGATGCGCAGACGGCCCTCGCCTACGCCCGTTTCCAGGAGGACGAGCGCAGCGATTCCGAGGCCGCGGACGAGTATTACCGCCGCGCCGTCCATCTCGACCCGCGCAACGCGACGATCCTGTCCTCGCACGCGCGGTTCCTGCACAAGGTGCGCGCCAACCCGGCCGCCGCGCAGGACCGCTACCGCAAGGCGCTGGCGCTCGACGCGAAGGATGCGTTCACGCTGGCGCAATACGGCAACTTCCTGCTGCACGAGCGCAAGGACATGGACGCCGCCGAGCCGCTGCTGCGCCGGGCCACCGCCATCGCGCCGCGCGATGCGGCGGCGCTGGCCGATCTGGGCCTGATCCTGCGCGAGCGGGGGCAGACGGAGGAGGCCGAGGCCCTGTTCCGCCGCGCCGTCGCCGCCGACCCGCGCCGGGTCGCGACCCTGCGCCGCTATGCCCGCGTGGTGAACACCGCGAAGACGAACCCGGCGGCGGCGGAGGCGTTCTACGACAAGGCCCTCGCCGAGAACCCGAACGACCCGGCGACCCTGTGCGGCGCGGCGCAGGCGATGTTCAGCCTCGGAAAACGCGAGGAGGGCCTCTCGATGCTCGACCGCGCCTTCGAGGCCGCCCTCGATGACGACCCTGCCAAGCGCGACCCGGACCTGCTGCTGGAACTGTGGTTCTACCGCTACGCCTTCGACGACCGCGCGGGCCAGGACGCCATCAAGGCGGCGCTGTGGCTCGTCCGCGCCGGGGCGCGGGCCACCCGCGACGACCTCGACGCCGTCCTGAAATTCGCCGTGACGGACGGCCACGCGGAGCCGGACCTGCTGTCGGAACTGGCGTCGGTGGCGTGCGGGGAGAGCGAGCCGGAGCAGTTGCGGCGGTTTAATGTGGCTTGAAGTTATTCAAGCTCCGGCGAAACTTTCTACATTTTCAATGAACGGGAATAATGTTTCAAACGCTTTCTGCGACTGTGCTTTACTGGGTGACCACCCTTTAGAAGATGCAGCAATCAGGTGTATTTTATTTCTAGAATCATAGAGTTGTTTGAGAAAATCCGCATGGTTTGCATCAACGAAGCCAATACTTACAGCTAAATCTACACGCTCAGAGAATTTTAGATCACGTACTTTTCCAGCAGTTCGGCGACATACAAAAAGTGGGGTAGTCGAACCAGAAGATGCATCATGGCGTTGTAATTTTACACCAGATGAAAAAGCTGTTCTTTCCTCTTTTAGAATTCTTCCTTCCAAAGCCGTATTGAGTTGAGGATAATCGTCTTTGTCTAACATATAATCAATCACAGCTTCGTATATCGAAGCGTAAGCTAATATCTGACCTTTAACGAAAGCGTTTAGGAAGTCACCCTGCAATCGAATCAATGATCTACTTTTTTCGAAGAGTCTTGCTTGATACCAGCATTCTGCAAGGCGCTTTCGTAACGAAGCGTCCGAAATGAAAGAGAATTTATTCTCAAAGTATTCCATTGGTTTACCGGGATACCCCTGCTCTGGTACTAAATCGCTCAATAAAAAGCTCTGCACTTTTGTTCTGTCTTGTGTTGTCAAACGTGGCATTGCACTTTCCAGTATAGCTTCTCTGCGTGAACTACAGTGAAGTTGTCACGTACTATATAAAGTGGCAAAATACAACTCTTACCCTCCCAGCGCCTCCACCATCACCTCCGCCTCCACGAATTCGTCGATCAGCCGGTCCTCCGCCTCCCCCGACACCCG
>JAHDDY010000289.1 GCA_020629115.1 Paracoccaceae bacterium
GGCCGCCCGCAGGTCGCGCACGGCTTGGTCGGCAGGTCGCCCTTGCGGCGCATGGACTTACCCATGGGGTGAGGGCTGGTTGACACAAGTACTCTGCCCCGGCCTCCGAGCCGGGGCCTGTTGCCGCGGAGTGCGCCACTCAAACAGGCCCCGCCGCTGCACGGGGCGATTCAAATCCGGGGCAGAGGATGATGCCCTCAAGCCTCATCCATCAGTTGCGCGCGGGTCTGGGTCAGGTATTCGGAGGATTTCGCCTTGATCTCGGCGCGGTCCATCTCGACGCCCTTCTCCTTGGCGTCGGCCATGATCTTGTCGACCACATCGTCGTCGCCCGACTCCTTCATATCGGCGGCGATCAGCTCGGCCCCGTAGGCCTTGGCCTCCTCGTCGCTCATGCCCAGCTTGTCGCCGACCCAGCCCGCCAGCAGGCGGTTGCGCCGGGCCTCGGCCTTGAAGTTCATCTCCGCGTCATGCGCGAACTTGCTCTCGAACGCCTTTTCGCGATCCTTCATGCTGGCCATGGTCGTTTCCCGTTCCAAGATTGCATTGGCGCTCCATATAGGGGGACAGGCGATGAGAAAAAGGGTGAGACGATGAGCGTGCCGACCGATCTGACGAGCGTTGACTGGAGCGCCCTGCCCCCGCCCGAGGACGATGGCGCGGGCGAGCGGGTCGAGGGCTTCGCGGTGCCGTCCATGGCCCTGCCCGCGACCGACGAGACGCATATCGACCTCTCCGCCCCCGCCCGGACGGTCGTGTTCGTCTATCCGATGACCGGCACGCCGGGCGAGGCGCTGCCCGAGGGCTGGGACGATATCCCCGGCGCGCGGGGCTGCACGCCCCAGGCCCACGCCATCCGCGACCTGCACGCGGACCTGCTCGCCGCCGGGGCCGAGCGCGTCTTCGGCCTGTCGACCCAGACGACGGAGGACCAGAAGGAGGCGGTGGCCCGGCTGCACCTGCCCTACCCGCTCCTGAGCGACAACGGCCTGATGTTCGCCGACGCGCTGGGCCTGCCCCGCTTCATCGTCGGCGAGAGGGCGTATTTCAAGCGCATGACGCTGGTGATCGAGGAAAGCTTCGTGAAGAAGGTCTTCTACCCGATCTTCCCGCCCGACCGCGCGGCGGCGGACGTGCTGGACTGGCTGCGCGCGAAT
>JAHDDY010000290.1 GCA_020629115.1 Paracoccaceae bacterium
GTTGCGTTGGAGTGTTTCGAGGTGGAAGGGTTCGGGTTTGTTCTGGAAGTGCGCGTGCCGGTTGGCGGCGTGGATCCTGGCGGCGGCGTGCCATCCGATCAGGCCGGTCGCGCCCGTGACGACGACCTTCATGGCGCGATACCGGCCTCGCGCCGCTGCTCCTGGACTTCGTCGAGGCTCAGCAGCAGGGCTTCGAGCGCATCGGGGGACATCCGCTCGACGGTGTGGGAGCTGTACTCGGGTTCCTCCGCGACGCTCGATGCGCCCTGGCTGAAGTATTTCGCGTAGTTGAGCCGGCGGGCATCGAGGGGCAGGCGGAAATAGTCGCCCATGTCCTCCGATTCGACCATCTCGCGGCCCGAGGCCAGGCTCTCGTACAGCTTCTCGCCGTGGCGCCAGCCGATCACCTCGACCGGATGATCGGGCGCGCCCATCACCCGCCGCACCGCATCCGCCAGCTCCGTGATCGTCGAGGCCGCCGCCTTCCGGATGAAGATGTCGCCCTGGCGCGCCTGCTCGAACGCGAACAGGACCAGCGACACCGAATCGCGCAGCGGCATCAGAAAGCGCGTCATGCTCGGCTCGGTTATCGTGATCGGACGGCCCGACCGGACCTGGCTGATGAACAGCGGGATCACGGAACCGCGCGAATACATCACGTTGCCGTAGCGCACGCACGAGATCGTCGTCCGCGCATCCGGACCCAGCTCCCGCGCCGCCGCCCGCGCCGCCTTCTCCATCAGCGCCTTCGACATCCCCATCGCGTTCACCGGCATCACCGCCTTGTCCGTCGACAGGCACACCAGCGACGACACCCCGTTCGCGATCGACGCCCGGATGACGTTCTCCGAACCCACGACGTTCGTCCGGATGGCCTCCATCGGGAAGAACTCGCACGACGGAACCTGCTTCAGGGCCGCCGCGTGGAAAATCCGCGTCACGCCCCGCGTCGCATGCAGAACGCTCTCCCGGTCACGCACGTCGCCGATGTAGTACCGTACCCGATCGTCCCGAAACAGGTGACGCATCGCGTCCTGCTTCTCCTCGTCACGGCTGAAAACACGCACCTCAGACGCGTCCGTCCCCAATACACGCGACAGCATCGTCTTCCCAAACGAACCAGTCCCACCCGTGATTAATACGATCTCGTTCAA
>JAHDDY010000117.1 GCA_020629115.1 Paracoccaceae bacterium
TACCGTCACCAGCGGTGAGGTCGCAGATCGAACGACTGGGAGGGTCGCCCATTCGACTCGACGCTGCACCCGGCAGAATGGGAGCGATGCAGAGGTTGCGTGCGCGGGTGGCCCCGCTGTTCCGGATCGTGGACCGGCGATTGGTGCCCAAGTTCGTGCTCGCCGCTGTGCTCTCGGCAGCGATCACCGGTCTCGATGCGGCGGGAATTCTCCTGCTTGTGCCTCTGGCCGACTCGCTGACGTCCGATGCGTCGACTGTCGACCTCCCAGTGCTGGGGACGACCTCCCTCGCCGCCCTTCTCGGCCTGATCGTCGGCTTCTTCGTCCTGAAATCCGTCCTGATGGCGATGGCCCGTTGGTGGATCATGGGTGTCGTCGTGCGGGCTAGCGTCCAGAGTTCAACGGAGTTACTCCGGACCTACGTTCGGGCGCCACTGTCGTTTCACAGCAACTCGAACTCGGCCGATCTCGTTCGCAACGTTGTCGTCGCGATCCGGACGATCATGGATCAAGTCGTGCTCGGGTCTGTCCTTCTCATCTCGGATCTTGCGTCTTCGCTGCTGCTTCTCCTCGTTCTCGCAGTTGTTCAGCCGGTAGTGGCCGTGGCCGCACTGGCCTACTTCATTGCCGGGTCCTTGCTCTTCAGTCGTGGGACGCGACGCCTGGTCAACCGCCACGCTGAGCGGATCCAAGCCCTTCTGGGGCTCACGATCAGGCAGGTCACCGAGGCGGCTGGTCTGGCGCCAGATCTGGCCCAACGCGGCACGGCCGAGTCGTTCATCGCCCCGTTCTCGGCACACAGATTGGACCTTGAACGGTCGCGGCGAGTCGTGAAGTTCGTCAGCGAGGGCACCCGTTGGTACCTGGAGGTCCTGTTCATCGGCGGCTTCGCATTGGTCCTCGGCTCCGCCTGGCTACTCACTGACGCGGACGGAACGCTCGCAGTTCTCGCTGTGTTCCTCGGCGTCGGTCTTCGTTCTCTGCCGGCCGTTTCCCGCGCGTTGAGGGCCGTTTCGAACATCCGGGCCGGATGGGCGTCGGTCGAGGTCGTCCAAGCCGACCTGGACCGGCTCGGTCTTGTGAGCATTCGTGAAGCCACCGCGACCGATGCTGACCTCCAGGAATACGGAGGATCGGCGCCAGCGCTCGTCGTCGACGGCGTCTCGCACCGGTTCTCCGGTCGCCTGGAGCCGGCTCTCGTCGATGTCTCGTTCTCGCTCGATTCAGGATCGATGGTCGGCTTCGCCGGAGAGTCGGGTTCAGGGAAGTCGACGCTTGCGCTCGTGGTCTCCGGAGCGATCAACGCAACAGAGGGAACAACTTCGTGGACCGTGGATGGGGCACCTGTTCGCCCGAAGATCGCCATGGTCCGTCAGCAGACGGTCGTCATCGACGGAACCATCCGGGACAACGTGACGCTCGGTCTCGAACTCGACGACCTCGATGTCTGGCGTGCACTCGAGCTCGCAGAGTTGGCCGAGTTCGTATCTGGGTTGCCTGACGACCTTGGTGCAAGAGTGGGCGAGGCGGGTTCGCTCCTGTCTGGTGGCCAGCTGCAGCGGCTCGGACTCGCTCGGGCCTTGGCGCTCAGCCCGGAGGTGCTCGTGCTGGACGAGGCGACTTCGGCGCTCGACCTGGTGACCGAGCGGGCGGTCATGTCGACCGTTGAACGTCTTCGGGGGGCGCTGACCGTCGTCGTGATCGCGCACCGCCTGTCGACGCTCACCTCTTGCGATGAGGTTCTCTACCTCGAGTCGGGCAGAGTCGCTCACCGCGGTTCCATCGAGGCGTTGCTCCATGATGTCCCGGCGCTGTCTCTGGCACAAGGTGACGTCTCACCCCCGACGTGAGCAGTCGAACTTGCTCATGAGAAGGCGATTCGGCGGGCTCTAGCCTGACGTGGTGCGTCAAATTGTGCAGTCCGCGGGTGGTGGACCGGTCGAGCTGGTGGAGGGTCCGACGCCCGGGCTCACGAGTGCGCAGGTCCTCGTTGCGACCTCGGCGACACTGATCTCTGCCGGTACCGAGCGAGCCGTCACCCAACTGGCCCAGTCGAGCCTCGTTGAGAAGGCACGGGCCCGGCCCGACCTTGTCAAGCAGGTGATCGCGAAGGCGAAGGTCGACGGCGTGAAGGCCACTGCCGCTGCCGTCCGGGCGCGGCTGAGCGACGACGTCGCTCTCGGGTACTCGGGCGCTGGTGTGGTCGTGGAGGTCGGTGATGGCGTTCGGGGACTTCGGCCGGGTGACCGCGTAGCAACCGGCGGCGGCGGTTTCGCAACTCACGCTGACTTCCAAGCGGTCCCGTGGACCCTTGTCTCCAAGATCCCGGACGGTGTGTCCGACGAGCAGGCAGCCTTTGCGACCGTTGCGAGTGTCGGCCTGCACGGCCTGAGGCAGGCGGAGATCAGCGTCGGAGGCAAGGTCCTCATCGTCGGTCTCGGCCTGATCGGTCAGCTCACCGCCCGTATGGCTCGTGCTGCTGGCTGTGATGTGTTCGGAGTGGATCTTTCTGAGGATCTCGTCGAGATGGCTCGAACGCATGGTGTGATCGCCGCGGTTGAGCAAGGCGCCGATACGACGCAGGCAATCACGGACTGGTCACGGGGACGCGGGGCCGATGCCGTCATCCTGACGGCAGGTGGTCGCGGCGACTCGTCGATTGTGAAAGGCGTGCCAGCGAGGTGCCGGGATCGGGCGATCGTCGTCGCAGTTGGTGATCTCGGTCTCGACCTGAACCGCAACGACTTCTATGCGAAGGAACTCGAGCTACGTCTCGCCCGGTCGTATGGCCCGGGTCGGCACGAGCGCTCCTACGAGGAGTGGGGGGTCGACCTGCCACCGGGTTACGTGCGTTGGAGCGAAGGTCGGAACCTCGAGGCCGTCCTCGACTTGTTGAAGGCGAAGACGCTCGACGTGGAGGATCTGATCACGCATCGATTCGACATCGCTGAGGCCGGGGCAGCCTACGAGACACTCGAAGACCCATCGCAGCGAGCGCTCGGGATTGTTCTCGGCTACGGAGCGAGCTCCGCTGTGGAGCGAACGGTCGAGCGCCGGTCTTCCGAGCAAGCTCCAGGACCCCAGCAGGGTGAGTCGTTCGGCCTGGTCGGTGCAGGTTCGTTCAGCAGAGGAGTGCTTGTCCCCGCTGCTCAGGAGGCTGGGTGGGTCGGCCCCTTGCACGTCGCCTCAGCATCCGGAGTGTCGGCGGCCCGGCTCGCCGAGCGGGCTGGTGCCGCTCGGGTCTCGTCGGACGCGGCAGCGGTCTGGAACGATCCGTCCGTCGACTTGGTGGCGATAGCGAGTCCGCACTCCCTTCATGCGACGCACGTTGTCTCCGCACTCGAGGCTGGCAAACACGTCTACTGCGAGAAGCCGCTCGCGCTGACGTGGAGTGAGCTCGACGAGGTGAAGCGCTCGCTCGACCGGAATGACGGTCGGCTCTACGTCGGTTTTAACCGGCGGTACTCACCCATGGTCACTCGAGCGCTAGCCGCAGTTCCTTGCGGTGCGCCACGTCACGTGGTCTATCGAATCAACGCCGGTCCGCTTGCCGCCGGGCATTGGTACAGCGATCATCGCGAGGGCGGTCGGTTGCTCGGCGAGATCTGTCACTTCGTCGATCTCTGCGGAGCCCTGGCGTCTGATCAGAGCGTGGTCAGCAAAGCAATCGCAGGGCCGGGAACGGTCGAGCACGACACCTATCACGTGATGCTTGAGTACCAGGACGGTTCGACCGCGTCGATTCTCTACTGCGCCGACGCTCACGTCGCCACCGCGAAGGAGTACGTCGAGGTCCACGGCGGAGGGCATACGGCGATCATCGACAACTTCCGCTCGCTGAGGATCGATGGCGAGAAGATCAAGGTCGCCGCTGGCAAAGGGCATAGCGAGGGCCTCCGCGCATTCCGGACCGAATCGTGGAGAGTCAGCCCGGGCAGTCTTGCGACGACTGAACTGATGCTTTCGCTCGCCGACCAGCTGAACGGGCGAGGGTGACCGAGCCGGAGGCAGCGACGTTCGCCGGAACCGTCATCTTCGTCACATCGACGGCGTCGGAGGGAGCACACGGGCCGGGGACCTACACGGGCTATGTCCTCACGGCGTTGGCGGAGCTCGGCATCCCCGTCGAGGTCATCGCGCCCTCGACAGCGAAGGTGAGATCGTCGACAGGCCTTGACGGCGCTTCTCGTTCGGGCGAGCTCTATGCGCAGCTATCGAACGCCGCCGCAGAGATCGCAAATGAACGAGCAGACTCCGTCGTGCACGCCAACAACCCGCTTGTCGTCAAGAACTACCGGGGTGATGCCGCCCTCGTGGTGCAAGCAAACGACTACGACAGCGCTGAGTTGCTGCGACATCCGGCCCGGGCGCTGCGCCGAGAGGGCCTTCGGCGGTTTGCGTCCCTCTTCTGGCGCCGCCGAGTGGAGCGCAAGGTGTTCCGCCGCGCGGATGTGGTCGTCGCGAACTCCTCGTACACCGCTTCAGCGGTGATCGATGCGTACGGGATCGACAGGACGACGGTGGTGACGCTGCCGAAAGTCGTCGACGTGGAGGCCTTCCGTGCTGGCTCGATCGAGCGTGCACCGAGCTCGATCATCTTCGTCGGGTCGAACTTCCGTCGTAAGGGACTCCCGGTTCTCCTCGAAGCCGTTGCGCTCGTCCGATCCAGCCACTCCGGCGTGAAGCTGACCGTGGTCGGACCGTCCGCGGAAGCGGTTCAGCAGCTGCCCGAGTTCGCTGATGTCGCCGATATCACGACCCTCGCCGGCCGGCTCGACCGTCCGTCGCTCGCCGCTGCGCTTGCGTCGTCCGAGATCTACTGCCTTCCCTTCGGCGAGGCGTTTGGGGTTGCGGGCCTCGAGGCTCTTGCCGCCGGCGCTCTTCCGGTCTGCAGCGGCCGTGGCGGTGTCGGGGAAGCACTCGATGGCACGGCGGCGCAACTCGGGCCGGACTACACCGCGGACCAGCTCGCTGCAGCCTTGCGCCGCGCACTCGCCGACGAGGATGCGAAAGCGTGGTGCCAAGCCAATGGTGCTGAACACGTCGAGCGTCGGTTCGACGCCACGACCTTGCAGCTGACGCTGCCCGAAATCTACCTCAGGGCGAGAGCGCAGACAGGGCGACGCTGATCTCGGCGACTTCCTCGTCCAGCGAAGGATATTCGCTTGCGTGTGCCGCCGCTGCAGTAGCGAACTCTGCCCACTGCTTGGCGCTCACCTGCAGAATCGACGCGGCCGCCGATTGCGTGTCTCCCAGCGTCACTGCGAAGCCTGTCCCGGCAGCTTCCACCGTCGACCCTTCGAGCGTGTCGGCATTCGCTATCTGCGGAATTCCGAGAGCAGCCGCCTCGAAGAAGCGGTTGGTCTTCGCCAATCGCATGTTGGTGCGCTCCGGCGCGAATGGATACGCCGTCCAAGAGACGTCGACGCGGTCGTAGAGCGACGCCAGCTCGGTGGCACTGCGGTAGGGACCGTGGACCTCGAAGCCGACTCGCTCTGCCATGTCGTCGAGGTCGACATGAGTCAGGTTGACGCCGGCGATGAGCACGCGAAATCGGTCAGGAGCTGTCAGCACAAGCTCCGAGAGCACTCGGAGGCTCCGCTCGCATCTGAGCAAGCCGAAATAGCCAATGGTCAGCGGTTGCTCTAACGCCCGATCGATTGACGTGCGGGGCAGGTCGTTTGCCGGAAGGTTTCGCAGCTCGAGGAACTGTGTGCTGATCGCTAGCTTGGGGATGAGGTAGCCGGTGGCGAAGTGGTCGGAGGTGACCACCACCAAGCTCGATCGATTGAGGACCAGCCGGTGCAGGGCTCGTGCCATTCGACCGCGTGGTCCGCCGTCATCGAGATCGGGCGCAAGGTCAGAAATGAGCGTCACGACCGGCGATCGTCGACCAGGAAGCGATTGGGCTGCAATGGCACAGAGCGATGAGTCAACGCCAAAGGCCAATGTGAAGGCCGATCGCGGTCGCCGGGCGAGTCCCGACAGTCCGGCTGCAATGCCTCGGAGTCTCGAAGGCATGCTGCCCGGGGTGATCTCGGCAAGAGGGGCGCCGACGTGAGCTCGGGTGGATAGCCCGCTGCGGACGAATCCTGTGCGGTCGGCTGGTCCGAGCCGACGCTCCAGAGCCTCGATGATCCGCTGCTGTTGAGCGTCGCCGAGGCTCGACTGCACGGAACGCCATTCGCACATCAGCGTCCCCGAACCGAGTTGACCCGGCTGACTACCCGGACGGCAGGCTTGTGAACGACATTGCGGTAGCCACGAGCCAGGTAGCGGTTCCCCGTCCACGTGTTGGTAGGGGTCCGCCCTGGACCCCCGGACCGGCGCACGGGATCGAGTTCGTCGCGCACGTACTCGTAGAGCTCGATATCGAGGGCGTTCTGCTCGACGATCAGTTCTTCGTAATGGCTAGTCTGTATCTCGAGCTGCTCGGTCTTCTGCCTCGATGCGGCGACGTTCTCTCGGCGTCCCCCGAGGGGCTTCAAACGGTGCAGGGCGGGCTCCCTGCGGAGTTCCTCGACGACGACGTCTAGGTTGTCGAGGGTGCCGACGATGTGAAACCGATTGAGGATGTCCTTCGCTCGGTCGAGGTTCTCCTCGCCAGCGATCATCCTCGTCATCCAGTTGCGGCGCCTGTAAGCGAGACACCACTCGTCCAGGGCGAGGTGATAGCGATCGTGCCCCCGCTCGTACTGGTGGCGGTAGTGGGACAGGAATCGGGCCTTGGGTTCCCGAAGTACGGTGAACCACCGGAGTTCGACGCCGTGCTGCGACAAATCCTCGAAAGGTTTGATCGAGTGGCCGCCGACGCACCGTGCCCATGGATTCAGCCTGAGATCGAGGCCCAGGTCAGCCGCTCTATAGTGAGCACTGTCCGACCGGCGAATTGCGGGGACGTAGGCGAGCCCGAGGCTCTCCTGAAAGAGTCGCGCGAGGGTGGTGCCCCCCGTCTTGGGGATATGGCTGAAGAGGTAGAGCGGGGCGCGCTCGCTTGGCTTGATCATGTTGTCGAGCCCTCCTTCCGGGCCACTGACGTTCGTAGGGCCAAGAGTACGGCAGTCATCAAGGACTGCCCCAGGGCGATCTCCACCATGCGCTCGCCTTGGTGGTTCTGCCCTCGCCGAGGCGTGACTTGCTTCGCTAGCGTGCACATTGGAGGGTCTGGTGAGTTTCACGCTTCTTCTATTGGTTCTCGGCGCGCTATCCGCTTTGGCAATCGTGGTGTTCACTAGGCGCCGTGACCTCATCCTCGTGGCTCTGCTACCGTCGTTCATCTTCAGCGGGGCCGTGATCGACGAACTCGGCCAAGTGGGCGACGGTGTCCGCCAGCTGACCATCGTGATGCTCGGCGTGCTGGGTCTCAGTCGCGTAGGCGAGCTCGCTCTGGGTCAACGACTGATCTTGGCGTCGCTGCTGATTGGGGTGGCCATCCAGCCGGTGCGCGAGGCGCCGTCGCTCGGCGTGCTGTTTGCCGTATTCATGGTTCTCCTCCATGGCCCGGTGGCTGCCTCGCTGACCGTCTTCTTGTCGATGCCAGGTCGGGATGTGTGGTTCGGGCGTGCCTTTGTCGGCGTGGCGATTCTCCACAATCTTTTTTCGCTGAGCGGCTTGGGAGACTTCGAAGGCGACCAGCGATTCGCCGGCGGGGGCACGAGTTCGCCGATCTTCGCCTTTACCGGTGCAGTACTCGTTTCTGCATTGCTTTGGTGCGCGATCTATCAGGAGGGCATTGTGAGGTTCGCTGGCCTCTGCCTGGCTCCACCAACGGTCCTGTTCACGCTCCTTGGTGCCCAGCGATCGGGTCTCGTGGCCCTCGCCGGTGCTGCTGCGCCGTACATCGTGGTCGGCGTCGTCCGCCGACCGGCTGCAACCATCGGGCTCGGTGGCGCCGTCAGCGCAGTGGTTGGCTACGTCATCTCGCGCAGCACGATCTTCGACTTCGCATTCGAGCGGTTCTCTGACTTCGAGGACGAAGCGCGCACGAGTCGATGGGAGCTCGCCCTCGAAGTCATCCGCGAGTCGCCGCTCGTGGGGCACGGATTCGGAACGTCCGATGAGGTCGGATTTGGCGTCCACAACACGTTCCTGTCGATCTGGATCGAGCTTGGTTCACTGGGTCTGCTCCTGTGGGTGGCAGCGATCCTAACCGTTGTATGGACGGCGATTCGCACGGTGCGGGTCGCGACCGGAACTGCTGAGGGCTTGGCAGTTCTTGCACTGTCGTGGATCGGGGTTTCTCTCGCCGGCGCACTCGTCGAAAGCAAGCTGTACCGCCCGACCAACCTGCCTGCGTTTGTTCTCGTAGCGGCGTTTGCGTTGGCGCATGTTCAGCGTCAGAAGGTAGCGCAACGCCTTTCCACAGCCGTCACGGCATCGCGCAGTCGCCGCTCTGCAGTCGAAGCCTGAAACTGTGACGGCCAGTTGCGATCCGTAGCCCCGGCCCGGAACACCTAGTTGTGTTGGCCGTGGACGTTGTCCTTGGGGGTGGCGATCGGGGTTGACCATCCGAG
>JAHDDY010000291.1 GCA_020629115.1 Paracoccaceae bacterium
GGAGGCCCGGTTGGTGACCAGGGCGCGAGCCGACTCTCTTGACTGTGGACGAGAGCGAACTGTCAACGTCGGCCGAAAGCGCCCAGTCGTCGGCTGATGCCCAGTGCGTGGGGTGGGGGAGCCCGGACGGTGACCACACCCGGAACCGACTCGTGTGGGTTGTGGAACGGATTATTGAAACGAAGCCCAAACGCACGTTGGCCCGGACGGTGACCATTGGTGGGGCCGTCTCTGCTGGTGTGGAACGGAATATTGAGTCGAAGTTGGCCGCCGGGAGCACCCGCTCGTCGGGGTGGGGCACGCACGGCGGGCATGCCCCTGGCGAGCAGTCACGGCTGTTCATCCTCGATGGCGATGCCGGGTCGGGCGCCGATGCGGCCTCGGACTCGGAGTCCTCGCCGTTGGAGGCGCTGCGTGCGCACACGGCTGGCCGGCTGGCCGGGGCGTCGCTGTTGGGGTTTGTCGCTGAAGGCCCGGACCCGCTTGGGGCACTGTCGGACGAGGTGGTGGCGCGAGCGGTTGAGGTGTGGCCGGCCGAGTGCCGGGATGCACGGTTGGCGGCGATGGCGCTGGTGCGGTGGCTGGAGCTGTTGTCGTCGGGTCATTCGTTCGCCCGGCTCGCGGATGTGTTCCGTCGGGATCTGTTCGACGTGGTCGATGGGCGGCTGCGGAAGGAGCCGGCGAACGCGAAGAACCACCGGGCCAAGTGGCGGGCGCTGCTCGATCACGCCGAGGGGGTGCAGCCGAAGCGGTTCAGTGCGGTGGCGGCACCGAAGCCGGTGCGTTCGGTCGACGACGTGTTCGCGCTCGCCTCGGTTGCGGCGGGGGATCGGACGGGTCGGAAGCAGCGGGCGCTGGTGGCTGTGCTCGACGGTTGCAGCTCGACCTCGGAGACGTGGCCGCCGAAGCGTGAGCTGGCCCATCTCGGTCTGATGCGCCGCCCGCAGTCGGTCCCGATCGCGGTCGCGGAAGGTGCCGCGGCCCTCGCGACGATCAACCGGCTGCTGGGTGCGGTTCCGGCGCCGGTGTCGATCTCGTCGGTGCTGCGCGGGTCGGCGTCGACGGCCGTGCCGTCACTGTCGGTCGACCGGAAGGTTGCGTCGGGCGCCGGCAGGTCGTCGGCGTCTCTCGAGACC
>JAHDDY010000292.1 GCA_020629115.1 Paracoccaceae bacterium
TCGAAATACGTGAAGGTCCCGTCATCCCAGACGCGGGTCGGGGTGAACTCGGTGCGCGCGCTGGCGCCGTAGTTGTAGTTCGGTGCTTGGGCCGCGATGGCGCGCGTCGGACGTGCATTGTCTTCGGGGTAGCGGAACTGGACCACGTAAAAGGTCGGGCTGCGGGTCTCCTGGACGTTGAAATAGTAGCTCCGCCGGTTCGTGTAGACGGTCACGTTGGTATGGACGCCGCGCGCGACGGGCTTGATCGCGAAGGCTTTTCCACCGGGCACACCGTCGATCTCGAAGCCCTCTGTGTCGCCAGCGATAATCGAGCGGATGCTTTCACCTTCGCCGAACTCGACCGTGGTGACATGGGTGAGCGAAACATTGAGACGATAGACTTGGCCCTCCTGGTAGGTGGCCAAGCGGACGCGGCTGTCATTGGGGCCTCCGTGCGGGATGGCTTCGGCGAAGGCGAGGCCGGGCAATAGGACAATCAGCAATATGAAAAGTCGAACTGGGAACAAATTCAATTCTCCAATCTGTCGGAGCGGATGGAATATTCGAGCACGGTGAAGCCGAAAGGGTTGGTCCAGACCTCATCGATGGAGCGGCGGGTCTCGGGGCGGAAGTCGAAGAGCAGCGTGGCGGTGAAGAGCCCTGTTTGGACGCCATTGATGGATGTCAGGCGTTTGCGCAGGCGCACCGTGGCGCGGTTCGTACCGATCCGGTTGATGCTGAGGATTTCCACATCCAGCCGGGCATTGGGGCCATAGACCGTCGGCGGGTAATTCTCGTTGGCGCTGTTCCAGATCTGGCGCAGCCCGCTCTCGGCAGCTCCGTCCGAGCGGCGCAGGACGTTGCGGATGCGCAGATCGTTGTCGAGCTGGTTATAGACCTCCCGGTCGGTCACATAGCGGAAGACTTCCGCCTCGATGATCGCCTGGTTGGCTGTGACCGACGTCGCGCCCACCGAAGCCTCGGGGAGCGCGAAGCCGGTGGCGGGATCATAGGGCACAACCACGGGCGGCGGATCGACATCGAGAATTGCGACAACCGCCGCACTCAGGCATCCGAGAATGCCGAAGATGAGCCCGAAGAGCCCAAGGCGCTGCCAGAGCCGTTCGCGGCGCAGGGCACCATAGACCAGCTCT
>JAHDDY010000118.1 GCA_020629115.1 Paracoccaceae bacterium
CCTAGCCATGTCGATCTCCATGCCCTTGAGCGAGCCGTCGCTGTCGCGGTAGCCCCAAGGCTTGTAGTCGGCCTTCACGCCCACCACGATCTTGCCGCGCTCCATCACCTTGTTCCAGGTGTCGTTCGAGCACTGCATCCCGTGCCCGTCGGCCATGACGCTCGTCGTGCCGAGGGCGACGGCCATGGCGGTTGCCATCAGTTTCTTCATGGGTCTCTCCCGTTTCCCGATGCACCCGCGCGCATCCACCGGGCATCAGCCTTGCAAGCCGTACGGGGTTTGTCACGCGCGAACTGCGCCCCGGGGGTCAGGTCCAGTCGCGGGGGCAGGTCACGTCGGAGGGCGCGATATCCGCCAGCGCGGTGCGGCCCGCCAGCGCCATGGTGACGGCCAGTTCCTTCTGCAGGATTTCCAGCAGGCGCGCGACGCCCGCCCCGCCCTGCGCCCCCAGCGCGTAGACCATCGCCCGGCCCAGCAGCACGCCCGACGCGCCCAGCGCCCGGGCGCGGAACACGTCCATCCCGGTGCGCACGCCCGAATCCATCAGGATTTCGGTCCGCTCGCCCACCGCCTCGACGATTCCCGCCAGCGCCGCGACCGTGCTGCTCGCCCCGTCGAGCTGCCGCCCGCCATGGTTCGAGACGACGATGCCCTTCGCGCCCAGATCGGCGGCGATGCGGGCGTCCTCGGGGTCGAGGATGCCCTTGACGACCACCGGCCCGCCCCATTCGCGGACGATCCACTCCACATCCGCCCAGCTCAGCGACGGATCGACGGATTCGGCGGCCCAGGTCATCAGGCTGCTCAGGTCGTCCACCCCTTTCGCATGGCCGATCACGTTGCCGAAGGTGCGGTAGGGCGTGCGCGCCATCCGCCAGGCCCATCCCGGCTTCGTGGCGATGTTCAGGAGGTTGCGCAGATCCGGCTTGATCGACAGGCGGTTCTTCACGTCCCTGTGTCGCTGGCCCAGCACCGGCAGGTCCATCGTCACCAGGAGGGCCGAGGCCCCGGCGGCCCGCGCCCGGTGGATCAGGTCGCGCACGAAGCCGCGGTCCTTCACGACGTAGAGCTGGAACCAGAACGGCGCGCCCGTCGCCTCGGCCACTTGCTCCATCGAGCACATCGACATGGTCGATAGGCAGAACGGCACGCCCGCCGCCTTCGCCGCCCGCGCCACCACGATCTCGCCGCCCGCATGCTGGACCCCGAGCATCCCCACGGGTGCGAAGGCGACCGGCAGGGTCGCGGCCTCGCCCAGCATCGCCCCCGCCGTGTCGACCGCCGAGACGTCGACGCCCACCCGCTGCCGGATGACCACCCGCCCGAAATCGCTCTCGTTCCGGCGGAAGGTGCTTTCGGTGTAGGAGCCGGATTCGGCGTAGTCGTGGAACATGCGCGGCACCCGGCGCGCGTAGAGACGGCGGAAATCCTCGACGCTGGTCACGGTCGGCATGGGGTCGCTCCTCGTTCCTGGGTCCGTGCCGACGGTCATACGGCCCCGCGCGCCCGAGGTCAGCGCGATACGTTGTCGTCGCACGTGCGCGCATGATTTTCGGGCCGCGCGCCGGCGCGTTTCGTGCCATCGTGCCCGGATGACATCCCTGCCCCCCGTCCGCTATCTGGACAGCACCACCCCGCCGCACATCACCACCCTGGTCCTGATGACCGCCGTCGGGTCGGTCTGCACCAATCTCTTCCTGCCATCCCTGCCCGCCATGGCGGAGGATTTCGGCACGACCTACGCGGTCATCCAGTTCGCCATCACGGGCTATCTCGCCCTGACGGGCTTCGTGCAGCTCGCCATGGGGCCGATATCGGACAGGATCGGGCGCCGGCCCGTGATGGTCGGGGCGATGGTGCTGTTCGTCCTCGCCAGCATCGGGGCGGCGAACGCGCCGTCCCTGGGCTGGTTCTTCCTCTTTCGCGCGCTCCAGACCGTCAGCGTCGCGGGCTTCGTCGTCTCGCGCGCGGCCATCCGGGACATGGTGGCGCGGGAGAAGGCGGCGAGCATGATCGGCTACGTCACCATGGGCATGGCGCTCGCCCCCATGATCGCGCCGACGGTGGGGGGCGCGCTGGGCGACGCCCATGGCTGGCGCTCGAACTTCTGGGCGCTGGCGATCATCGGGGCCGTCTGCCTCGTCGTCGTCTGGCTCGATCAGGGCGAGACGAACACGCATCGCATGGGCAGCTTCCGCGAACAGGCGCGCGCCTACCCGGACCTTTTGCGCTCGCGGCGGTTCCGGGGCTATGCGCTGTCGATGATGTTCGCGGCGGGCACCTTCTTCGCCTATCTGGGCGGCGCGCCCTTCGTGGGGGCGGAGGTCTACGGGCTGAGCGCGACCGAGGTGGGGATGTACCTGGCCATCACGCCGCTGGGCTATGCGACAGGCAACGGGATATCGGGGCGCTTCGCCGAGCGGGTCGGCATCTTCCGGATGATGACCTTCGGGGCGCTGACGACGCTGGTGCTGATGGCCATGGCGCTCGTCGCGGTGGCGGCGGGGGTGACGCATCCCCTGGGCTTCTTCGCCTTCACCTTCGGGATCGGCCTCGGCAACGGCATCGTCCTGCCCTCGGCCAATGCGGGGATGCTCGACCTGCGGCCCGACCTGGCCGGGTCGGCGGCGGGGCTGAACGGCGCGATGACGACCTTCGGCGGCGCGGCGCTCTCGGCGCTCGCGGCCTCGACCCTGTCGGAGACGAGCGGGGCGTACCCGCTCATCCTGTGCATCCTCGGCTCCTCGGCCCTGTGCCTCGTCTGCGTGCGCTATACCATCGGCGTGGAGAAGGACATGCGCGCTCAGCCGCCCGCGAAGCCCGCATAAGCCTTCGGATCGAAGGGCGTGTCGGCCATCTCCAGATGCAGCCGGTCGCCCTCGTAGGGATGCGCGCGGGCGACGTCCTCGTCCAGCTCCACCCCCAGCCCCGGCGCGTCGGGGACGAGAACGTACCCATCTTCCCAGACCATCGGTGTCTTGAGAATATCCGCGTGAAACCCGTCCCAGCGCCCGATGCTCTCCAATATCAGAAAATTCGGCGAGCAGGCCCCGATCTGCACGTTGGCCGCCCCCACCAGCGGCCCGCAGTACAGATGCGGCGCGATCATCGCGGAATGGGCCTCGGCGATGCCGGCGATCTTCTTGGCTTCCAGCAGCCCGCCCACGCGCCCGAGGTTCATCTGGAGGATCGAGGCCCCCCGCGCCTCCAGCAGCCGCGCGAACTCCGCCTTCGTCGTCAGGCGCTCGCCGGCGGCGACCGGGATCGACGTGCCCGCCGCGACCTGCCCCAGCGCGTGCGGGTTGTCGGGGGGACACGGCTCCTCGAACCACAGCGGGTCGTACGGCTCCAGCCGCCGGGCGAGGCGGATGGCCCCCGAGGCGGTGAATTGCCCATGCGTGCCGAACAGCAGGTCCGCTTTCGTGCCCACCGCCTCGCGGATGGACCGGCAGAACGCCTCCGACAGCGCCAGCGCATCCAGGTCGGGCTGGCGGCCGTCATAGACGGTGTACGGTCCCGCCGGGTCGAACTTGACCGCCGTGAACCCCTGCGCCACCGCCTGCGCCGCCCGCTCGGCCGAGGCGTCGGGGTCGGCGTAGAACGCGGCCGGGTCCTCCCCCGGTTCGGGATAGAGGTAGGTGTAGCTGCGCAGCCGCGCGTGCACCCGCCCGCCGAGCAGCTTGTGGACCGGCTTGTCGAGCGCCTTGCCCACGATGTCCCAGCACGCCATCTCCAGCCCCGATACGACGCCCATCATCGAGAGATCCGGCCGGTGCGAGAAGCCCGCGCCGTAGCCGCGATGCCACAGCGCCTCCGTGTCGAACGGGTCCGCCCCTTCCAGGAACCGCGCGAAGGCATCGCGCGCCATCGCCTCGACCACGCGCGGCCCGAAGGTCGCCGCATAGATCTCGCCGTAGCCGACCACGCCGCAGGCGGTCGTCAGCTTCACGAAGACGAAGTAGCGCCCCCCGAAGCCGGGCGGGGGATTGCCGACGACGAATGTCTCCAGCGAAACGATTTTCATGGGCGGCGCTCCGGCTTCTGCAAGATCGGGTTTTGATTAAAATTATAGATCAAATATCATTGAAAACACGGCGGAAACCACAGGTCTTCACGGAGAATTCGCGAGTACGCGATAGGCTGAATAGCAATCGGAGCCTCGCTTCGATGTCGATGCGACAGAATCGACCGAAACAATTTCTTCCGCGCGACATTGGTCACCAAGACGATCGCGCAAGGTGGAGCCAGACCGATGAGCCATACCCGTTTCCTTTCCGAGCAGTTCTGCTCCGACAGTGCCAGCAAGTGGGTCGAGACCTGCGCGACCGGCGCGGGGTGGAACGCGGCGGAGGCCGGGCGCCTCGCGTCGTGCATCGCCCAGAGCGCGCGGGCCGTCTCGGAGCGGGCCTATCACCTGAACGCGACGGGGCCGGTCTACCTCAAGCTCGACCTGTGTGCGGATACCGCGACGCTGGAACTGCATCACGAGGGCGCGCTGGGCGACAGGCCCTGCGACTGCGCCGCCGCGCAGATGGCGAGCGAGCGTATCTCGACCAACTGGACGGATGCGCAGTTGCGGACCCATCGCCTGACCATCGACCGGGTCTGACGGACCTCACACCCCGTCCACCGTCTCCGCGACGAGGTGATCGACCACCGCGCGCAGGGCCGCCGCCTCGTCCGCGCCGGCCTCGCGCGCCGCCGCATGGATCGACCGCTGCCGCTCGGCGCTCGTGCCGTCCCGGGCGATGACGCGGGCGTGCTCGACCTCGGCGACGCAGCCCAGCCGCTCCGCATCGGGGCGGACCAGCTCCACCAGTTCCTCGACCAGATCGGCCACCGGCGTCATGCCGCCCGTGCCCAGATCGAGCAGGGGCCGCGTGGCGCCGTAGCGCTGCGCCCGCCAGCGGTTCTCCGCGATGAGCGTCGGCGGATAGAGGCGCCACCGCTGGTTCTGCGCGCGCAGGCGCAGCAGGAAGGACAGGAGGCACTGGTAGAGCGCGGCGATGCAGACCGCGTCGTCCAGCCGGGTGCAGACGTCCGCGATGCGCATCTCCAGCGTCGGGAACTTGGACGAGGGGCGCACGTCCCACCAGATCTTTGACGAATCCTCCAGGCATCCCGCATCCACCAACGTACCGACGAAGCGCTCGTACTCGCTCCAGGACGGCATCGCGTCGGGCAGGCCCGTGCGCGGCAGGGCATCCATCACCGTCAGGCGATAGCTCGACAGCCCCGTATCCTCCCCCTCCCAGAAGGGCGAGGAGCAGGAAAGCGCCAGCAGGTGCGGCAGGAAGTAGGCGACCTGATTCATCAGGTCGACCCGCATGTCCCCGTCCTCGACGGCCGCGTGGACGTGGCAGCCGGAGATCAGCATCCGCCGCGCCGTCTGGGCCAGATCGGCATGGACGCCGTCGTAGCGCTCCTTGCGGGTCTGCATCTGCTCGCGCCATCGGGCGAAGGGATGGGTGGAGGCGGCGATGATGGCGTAGCCGTAGCCCTCCGCCACGTCCGACACCGTGCGCCGCAGCCGGGCGAGATCGGCGCGGGCCTCGGCGGCGGTCCGCATCGGGGCGGAGCCGACCTCGACCTGGCATTGCAGGAACTCGCGCGTCACCTGTCCGCCCAGCGCGGCATTCATCGCCTCGTGCAGCCCCGGCGCGGGGGAGGCGACGAGGTCGCGGGTCTCGCGGTCCACGAGGAGGTATTCCTCCTCGATCCCGATGGTCAGGCTCGCCGCATTCATGATCGTCCCCCCTACTCCGCCGCCATCCGGGCCGACGCGCCGCGAATGGCCGACCAGACCTTGAGCGGGGACAGCGGCATGTCGATCTCCGTCACGCCGACGGGCCGCAGCGCATCGAGCGCCGCGCAGATCACCGCCGACCCCGCCCCCACCGTCCCCGCCTCGCCGCATCCCTTGATGCCCAGCTCGTTGGTGGTGCAGGGTGTGGGGGCAAAGCTGATATCCATCATCGGCAGGTCGTCCGCCTTTGGCATGACGTAATCCATGTAGGAGCCGGTGAGCGGCTGGCCCGTCCCGGGATCGTAGATCGCCTGCTCGCACAAGGCCTCGCCGATGCCCTGCGCCACGCCGCCCTGCACCTGGCCCAGCACGAGGAGCGGGTTCACCAGGGTGCCGAAATCGTCCACGACCGTATAGCGCGTGACGGCCACGTCGCCTGTCTCCGGGTCGATCTCGACCTCGCAGATGTGACAGCCGTTCGGGTAGGTGTTCTCCCGCCCGTTCACCCCGCCCTCGCCGATCAGGCCGACCGCGTCCCCGGCGCGCGCCTCGCCCGGCGGCATCGCGGCGACCGCCGTGAAGAGATCGACGGTGCGGTCGGTGCCCGCGATGCGGAACTCACCGCCCTCGACGGCGTGGAACTCGATATCGGCTTCCGCCGCCTCCAGCGCCTCGGCCGCCCCCGCGCGGGCCTTCGCGATCACGTCCTCGGTGGCGTGCAGGAAGCTGCGCCCCGCCATCAGCAGCGAGCGCGAACCGCCCGTACCGCCGCCCGCGGGCAGGGCATCCGAATCCCCCGGCACCCATTCGATCGCGTCGAAGTCGATGCCGAGCCGTTCGCGCACGATCTGTGCGAAGGCGGTCTCGTGCCCCTGCCCGGTCGATTGCGTGCCCGACCAGATGCGCGCGACGTTCGGCGCGCCGTCCCTGCCGGGGATGAGCTGCACCCGCGCCTGCTCCACCGGCCCGCCGGCGGTGCGCTCCATGTAGCAGACGAGACCGATGCCGCCCAGCCGGCCCCGGCGCGCCGCCTCCCGCCGCCGGGCCTCGTAGCCCGCGAAATCGGCCCGCTCCATAGCCGCGTCCAGCACGCGCGGAAAGTCGCCGCTGTCGAAGGTGACGCCCAGCGCGGTGGTCCAGGGCATCATGTCCGGCGTGGCGAGGTTGCGGCGGCGGATCGCGTCCTGCGCGATGCCCATATCCGCGCCCACCCGGTCGATGACGCGCTCCATGATGTAGTTCTGCTCGGGCCGTCCGGCCCCGCGATAGGCGTCCATCGGGGTGGTGTTGGTGTAGACGCCGCGCACCCGGTTGTGCACCGCGCCGATGGCGTAGACGGTGGGCGCGAGGTCACCGCAGAAGGTCGTGTGACAGGCGGGCGCGGCGCGGGACGGGTAGGCCCCGAGGTCGGAGACCGACGACAGCCGCATCGCCAGGATGCGCCCGTCGGCGTCGCAGGCGGCTTCCGCCTCGGTCACGATATCCCGGCCCTGGAGGTCCGAGAGGAAGGATTCGGAGCGGTCGGCGGTCCACTTGACCGGGCGGCCCAGCAGTTCGGCGGCCTTGCAGACCACGGCGTATTCCGGGTGCAGCATCAGCTTCATCCCGAAGCCGCCGCCCACGTCCGGCGTGCGCAGGCGCAGGCGCTCCGGCTCGACCTGGAGCGCGGCGGCGATCTGCGCGCGCATGGCGTGGCTGCCCTGGGTACCGCACCAGACCTCCCACCGCGCGCCGTCATGGGCGGCGTTGATGGCGCGCGGCTCCATCGTGTTGACGACGATGCGCGGGTTGTCGATGCGCAGGCGCGAGACATGGGCGGCCTTCGCGAACGCGGCCTCAACCGCTGCCGCATCGCCCACCTCCCAGTCATAGGCGAGGTTGCCCGGCGCGTCCGTATGCAGGCATGGAGCATCCGGCTCCAGCGCCGCGGCGCTTCCGATCACGGCAGGCATCTCGTCGTACTCGACCGTGACGGTCTCCGCCGCCGCCCGCGCCGCCGCCTCGCTCTCAGCGACGACGAAGGCGACCGGCTGGCCGACATGGCGCACGGTATCGCGGGCGAGATGCGGTTGCGCGGGGTAGGCGCCGTCCGAGCCGTCCGCGTTCCTGACCCCCATCCCGGTCCGCGCGTCGGCCAGCGCCTCCATGCCGCCCTCGCCGTTCGTCCAGACGCCCAGGACGCCCGGCATCGTCCGCGCCGCGCCGTGATCCACGCCGAGGATACGCGCATGGGCGACCGGGGAGCGGACGAAGACGCCGTACGCCTGACCGGGAAGGGTCACGTCGTCGACATACCACCCCGTCCCGCGCAGGAACCGGACATCCTCCTTGCGCGTCACCGCCTGACCGACACCGAACTTCATGGCCGCTCCTCCTCGTTCGCCCTTCAGATAGGCCGCGCCGGCCGCACTACAAAGCGCGCCTCGCCCGCGGGCGAGGCGTCTGCTATATGTCGGGGATGAACATTCAACGGACCATCCGCGCGGAAGCCGCCTACGATACGGATTTCACCGCCTGGCTCCTGGAGCAGGCGGCGCGCCTGCGCGCCCGCGACATCGACGCCCTCGACTGGGACAATCTGGCCGAGGAGATCGAGAGCATGGGCCTGAACCACCATCGCGAACTGGCTAGCCGTCTACTCGTCATTCTCGTACATCTGATCAAGTTAATGTTGTCAGTGGACGAACGGCCACGACCGGGCTGGAAAGTAACGATCCGAACACAGCGAGACGAACTAG
>JAHDDY010000021.1 GCA_020629115.1 Paracoccaceae bacterium
TTCGCCTGACGGGCGGTCATCCGCCCAGCACGCGCGGCTTGTTCCGGTCGCTAGGACCGCACCGCCTCGCGCAGGCGATGGTAGAGCATCCCGAGGGCGAGCAGTCCCTGCCCGGCGCGGTCGCCGAAGGGGTTGCGGGCATGGGGGATGGAGGCGAAGTGATCGAAACGCCCGGTCGTCCCCGCGACCGCCTCGGCCACGATCTCCGCGACGATATGCGAGGTCGCGATGCCGTGGCCCGAATAGCCCTGCGCGTACCAGACCGTCGGGGCCGTGCGACCCAGCATCGGCACGCGGTTGGGCACGATCCCGGCCTGCCCCGACCAGGCGAAGTCTATCCCGATACCCTTCAGCTGCGGAAAGGTCCGCTCCAGCGCGGGGCGCAGGGTTCGCGCGATATCGGCGCTCGCCCGGCCGGAATAGTTCGCCCCGCCGCCGAAGATCAGCCGTCCGTCCGCGCTCGGGCGGTAGTAGTCGAGGACGAACCGCGTGTCGTAGACGGCGAGGTTCTCCGGATTGATCGCACGCGCGAGATCGGGCGACAGCGGCGCGGTAGCCATGTTGCCCAGGGCCGCCGGAAACAGGCGCCCGCCGAGCGCGCGGCGCTCCAGCCCGTGGTAGGCGCCGCCGGCCAGGATCACCGTCTCCGCCGTCACCCGGCCCCCGTCGCAGCGCAGGGTCGCGGGCGGGCCGGGGTCGAGGGCCGTCACCGCCGTCCCCTCGAAGATGCGCACGCCGCGCGATTCGGCCGCCCGCGCCTCGCCCCGGCACAGGTCGAGCGGGTGCAGATGCAGGTTGCGCCGGTTCAGCAGCCCCCCGTGATAGAGCGGCGTGTCCAGCCTCTCGCGCAGGCCAGTCCGGTCGAGTAGGGTCACGGCATCCCCCATCCCGCGCCGGTCCGCCTCCCCGGCGAAGGCGCGCAGGTCGGCCATGTCGCGCGGGTGCCAGGCGGCGTGCAGGTGCCCGCGCCGCAGGTCGCACGCGATGCCGTAGCGCTCGACGCGCGCCTCGACGATGCCGTGCCCGCGCCAGCGCATGTCCCACACGAAGTCCGCCGCCGCCTCCGCGCCGATGCGCGGGACCAGATGCCTGCGCAGGGTCTCGTCGCCCGAGAGGGAGCCGGTCACCTGCCCCCCGTTGCGCCCCGTCGCGCCCCAGCCGACGCGATGGCGCTCCAGCAGCACGACGGAGCGTCCGCGCTCCGCCAGTTCGAGCGCGACGTTGACCCCCGTGAACCCGCCGCCGATCACGGCGACGTCCGCGCGGATATCGCCCGACAGGGCGGGGCGTGGTCGGCGGTCCCGGGCGCTGGCGTGGTAGTAGGTCGCGGGTTCCATGCCCCGTGTCATGGGTGCCCGGAGGCCGCGCTGTCAACGTCCCTTGACCTGACCGCCCGCTGTGGCGAGCATGGGCCATGCGCATCCTCCTCGCCCTCCTGCTCGCGCTCGTCCCTGTACCGGCGACGGCCTGCTCCGTCGCCCTCGTCCTCGCGATGGACGTGTCGGGCAGCGTGAACCGCGACGAGTACGCGCTCCAGATGACGGGTCTGGCCGATGCGCTGGGCGACCCGCTGGTGAGCGAGGCGCTGGTGACCGCGCAGGCCCTCGTATCGGTCGTCCAGTGGAGCGGACGGTCGCGGCAGCGCGTCTCGATCCCCTGGACCGCGATCGGCAGCCATGACGACGTGAAGGCCCTGCGCGCCGAGGTGCTCGGGATGCGCCGGGCCTACCGCAACTACGCCACCGCCATCGGCGAGCTGATCGGGCGGGCGGTCGACCTGCTGAACGAGGCGCCGCGCCGCTGCGACCGGCGGGTGATCGACGTGTCGGGCGACGGGCGCAGCAACGAGGGCGTGCGCCCGCGCCTCACCCATGCGCGCCTGACGATGGAGGGGATCACGGTCAACGGCCTCGCCATCCGGGGCACGGAGGACGGCATCGTCGGCTACTACCGCGAGCGCGTCATGTTCGGCCCCGGCGCCTTCGTCGAGATCGCGGACGGCTACGCCGACTATCCCCGCGCCATCCGCCGCAAGCTGATAACGGAGCTGGTCCAGAACCTGACGATGGAACATCGCGCTCCCGTTCCCGTTCCCCGCGTTGACAGCAACGAAGGAGACGAACCATGGCGATCAGCGTCGGCGACGAGGTGAAATGGTCCTGGGGCAACGGCACCGGGACGGGCACCGTCAAGCAGATCTACAAGGACGAGGTGACGAAGACCATCAAGGGCAACGAGGTGACCCGCAAGGCGAGCGACGACGACCCCGCCTATCTCATCGAACAGGACGACGGCGACAAGGTGCTGAAATCCTGCTCCGAAGTCGAGGCCGCGTAGGCCCCTCTCCCGAAGCGGCGCGGGCACTCGCGCCGCACGGCTTTCTCGCGGCGCACGATTCCCGCATACGGATCAGCGAACGATTGCGCGGCGGACCATGACGGGCTAGGCAAGATCACAGATCAGCAGGGGCCTATCCGACATGACCGACCGCGCGAACTCATACGATTACGATGGATTGCTCGCCTGCGCCCGCGCGGAGCTTTTCGGCGAGGGCAACGCGCAGCTTCCGGCCCCGCCCATGCTCATGTTCGACCGCATCACCCATATCTCGGAGGAGGGCGGCGAGCACGGCAAGGGCCAGGTCGTGGCCGAGCTGGACGTGAAGCCGGACCTCTGGTTCTTCCAGTGCCATTTCCTCGGCGACCCCGTCATGCCCGGCTGCCTCGGCCTCGACGCGCTGTGGCAGCTCACCGGCTTCTTCCTCGGCTGGCGCGGGATGCCGGGCCGGGGCCGGGCGCTCGGGGTGGGCGAGGTGAAGTTCTCCGCCATGGTCACGCCGGACGCCAGGCTCGTACGCTACACCGTCGACGTGAAGCGCGTCATCGACCGCAAGCTGAAGATGGGCGTCGCGGACGGCACGATGGAAGTCGACGGGGAGACCGCCTATATCGTCAAGGATATGCGCGTGGGCCTCTTCGGAGCGGATGGCCCCTAAGGGCGCAAGGAAACCGGGGAGGGGTGGCCATGCGCCGAGTCGTCGTAACGGGAATCGGGATCGTATCCTCCATCGGGGGCGATGCGGCGCGCGTGAAGGCGTCGCTGCGCGACGGCACGTCCGGCATCTCCTTCTCCGAGGAACAGGCCGAGCATGGCTTTCGCAGTCACGCCGCCGGTGCGCCGGACGTGGATATTCCCGCGCTGGTGCCCAAACGCGTGCTGCGCTTCATGGGCGACGGGGCGGCGTGGAACTACATCGCCATGCAGCAGGCCATCGAGGATTCGGGCCTGTCGGCGGAGGAGGTGAGCGACGTGCACACCGGCCTCGTCATGGGGTCGGGCGGCCCCTCCACCCGCAATCTCGTCGCCGCCGCCGATATCGTCCGGGAGAAGGGCGCGCCGAAGCGGATCGGCCCGTTCTTCGTGCCCCGCGCCATGTCGAGCACCAACTCGGCGACCCTTGCCACGCCGTTCAAGATCAAGGGCGTGAACTACTCAATCTCCTCGGCCTGCTCGACCTCGGCCCATTGCATCGGCCACGGGGCGGAACTCATCCAGTTCGGCAAGCAGGATATCGTCTTCGCGGGCGGCGGGGAGGAGCTTGACTGGACGCTCACCTGCCTCTTCGACGCGATGGGCGCGCTGTCCTCGGGCTACAACGACACGCCGTCCGTCGCGAGCCGGGCCTACGACAAGGACCGCGACGGCTTCGTCATCGCGGGCGGAGCCGGCACGGTGGTGCTGGAGGAATACGAGCGCGCCAAGGCGCGCGGGGCTACGATCTACGCGGAGCTGACCGGTTATGGCGCGAACTCGGACGGGTTCGACATGGTCCAGCCGTCGGGCGAAGGAGCCGTGCGCTGCATGAACCTCGCCCGGTCGACCCTCGACGGGCGGCGGGTGAGCTACGTCAACACCCACGGCACCTCGACCCCCGTGGGCGACGCGCGGGAGATCCAGGCGTTGCGCGATACCTTCGGCGATGACATCCCCCATCTGAGCAGCACCAAGTCCCTGACCGGCCATTCCCTCGGCGCGACGGGGGTGCAGGAGGCGATCTACTGTCTCCTGATGATGCAGGACGACTTCCTCGCCGCCTCGGCCCATATCGACGAGATCGACCCCAACTTCGCCGACATGCCCATCCTGCGCGAGCGGCTGGACGATGCGAAGGTCGACACCGTGATGAGCAACAGCTTCGGTTTCGGCGGGACGAACGCGACCCTGTGTTTCAGCCGGGTCTGACCGGACCGACACAGACCGCGCCAAACGAAAACGCCGCCCGGTCGACCCGGGCGGCGTTTCTCTGTCTTCTGGGGTCCCGCGATCAGGCGGTCGTGCCTGAACGCAGCACGGGTTCGTCGCGCATCTGCTCGGCCTTGCTCTCGACCTTGCTCGCATAGGCCTCGACGCGCTCGGCCCCCTGTTCGGCCAGCTCGGCTCCGCGGTGGATCAGATCGTCCGCGACCGGGCTGAGCGCCTCGCGTTCCTTCTCGGTGACCGGGAAGAGGGCACCGGCCAGGGCACCGGCGGCAAGGGCGAGGGCGCCCGAAACCAGCGGGTTCTCGTCATGGAACTCGGCGGCCTTGCGCTTGGCCATCTGCGCCTGACGCTTGGCTTCCTCGCTGTAATGGTCGGCGAGGCGCGACGCCTCGTCGGCCAGATCGGAGGCCTTGTCACCGTATTCCGACGCGAGGTGCTTTGCCTTCGCGCGGTAGTAGGCGGCGCGGCGCGAGGCCTCGTTGCCGAGATCGGACGCGCTCCGACCCGCGCTGCGGCGCATCTCCTGCATCCGGCGACGGGCGCGCGATGCCGACTGCTTCAGCGACCGGCGGGCCTCGTCGGCCTTGTCGGAGGCCGAATCCACCGCGGCGCGGACACGGGCGCGGTACGTATCGTCATCCTCGCCGTCGTTGCGCTCGATCTTGAGGGTCGAGGCATACGAATCGTCGAGGCGACGGTAGTACGCACTCTCGGTCTCGTCGTCCCGGCGCCGCTGCTCGGCGCGGATGCGGTTCAGCGAATCGTAGGTGTCGATGCTGGACCGATAGGTCGTGTACTCGTCGTCCGACAGGTCGTAGCGGCGACCGTAGAGACCCGTCTCGGCGGTGCTGTAATCCGCGCCGGTATCGACGGCGGAATAGCCCTGGCCGCTCGCCGCGCCGCTGCCATTGGCATAGGTCGAGCCGGTCGACGGGATATGGTCGGTGTCGAGCCGCGAGTAGGTGCGGTCCCAATCGTCGTCCCAGTCATCGTCGCTGCCGAAGGCGGCATAGGGGTCGGTATAATCGGGATGACGCGAGTCCGTGTAGCGGCGCACCGGGTCCTTGCCTCGGCCCATCGCCATCCACGCGACGCCCGCCGCCGTCAGGAGCGCGGCCATTGGATTCTCGCGCACCTGATTGCCGAGCGAGCCGGCCATATCCTTGGGGCCGCTCTCGAAATAGCGCAGCGCTTCGTCGACCAGGCTGCCCGGCGACATGCGGTCGCCCAGCTCGCCGAGGTTCTGGCTGAGGCGCGCACGGGTGTCCTCTATGCGCTCCTCGATGCGTTCCGGATCGTTGCTCATCAGATGCTCTCCTTGACGACACGTGCGTCTTTCTTGAGATTTTCAGCGGTGCGGGTCGGGGCGAGGTTCTCCGGGTTCAGCGCGGCCTTCGCGCTGCCGACGAGGATCGCGCCGATCGCCAGGGCGACGCCGCCCATGATCAGATGCGCCAGCCACGGGGCGAGGCCGAACCAGTCGGTCAGGCCCAATGCCAGCGAGACTAGGACGATGGTCAGGCCCGCGATGACGATGCCGACGGCGACCAGAAGGCTGGCGACACCGGCGAGCGCCTGGGTCATGCTGTTCTTGACCTCGGCGCGAGCAAGCTCGCCCTCGGACTTCATCAGCAGCGTCACGTCGTTCAGGACGTCATTGGCAAGCTCCGGAGTGGAGCGCGCTTCGGGTTTGAGCATCGCGGTCATGTCTGGCTCCCATGCAGAGGGGTGGACTGGGCGGGGTTCACGTCGCGGCCGTCGGTCGGGCGGGTCGCCGGACGGGCCGCCGCGCCGACGGGCGAGACGGTTCCGGTACCCATTCCGGCGGGCGTGGGCGCGTGGGTCGCCGTGGTACGGTTGGCATCGGTCGGCGCATGGGTCGTGCCGGGATGCACGCCGCCATGGACGCGGGATGCCGTGTAACCGTGATCGTCGTGCGAATCGCCGGTCGCGCGGTCGACGGTGACCTTGCCGAGACGGGCGAGGGCGAAGCCGATAGCCGCCGCGCCGCCCATGAAGGCTGCCGGATTGCGGCGGGCGAGATGCTGCGCATCGTCGACGATATTGCCGAGCTTCTGGCCGGACAGGTAGTCGCCCGAACGATCCGCGACGCCGGCGGCCTTTTCGAGAGCCGCGCCGAGCCAGCGATCCTTGCCTTCCAGCTCACCGGCGGCGTCACGCAGACGGCTGGCGGTATCCTTCAGGCCATGGCCCGCGGTCGAAACCTGCTCGTTCGCCGCCGTATGGGCCTCGTCGATCTTGCTCTCCGCCACGTTGCGCGCTTCGGACAGCTTGTTCTCTGCGACGTTGCGCGCTTCCGCGAGCTTGGCCTGAGCCGTGTCGCGAACCTGCTCGATGCGGTCTTCGGCGACCGAACGGGCCTCCTGGACGCGATCCTTCGCAACGTTCTGGACGGTCTGGGCAGCGTTCTGCGCCGCTTCCGCCGCGCGGTCCTTCGACTCGTGCAGTCGCTCCTTGGATGTCTCGGGCGACGGGCGGGCGTTGGATGGGTCGTTCATCGCGATTCTCTCCTCTTGATGTCGAACGCCAAGCGTTTGTGTGCTGCAACAATCGGAGAGGGGGGCGTTTGTTCCCGAAATCTTTCACAAATCGAAAAGGGGCACCCGTCCGTGACAGGCCCGGCTGCTCGTTCTATCATCCGTGTCCGTTCGATAGAGGAGGAGACCCCGCGCCATGCCTCACTTCGCCCCCGCAGAATACGCCGCGCGCCGCGCCCGCACCCGGGAGGCGATGGCGGCGCGCGGTCTCGACGCGATGCTGCTGTTCGCGCCGGAAAGCCATTACTGGCTCACGGGTTACGACACGTTCGGCTTCTGCTTCTTTCAATGCATGGTGGTCCCCCTCGACGGCGAGCCGGTCCTCCTGACCCGCTCCGCCGACCTGCGACAGGCGCGGCACACCTCGATCCTGTCGGATATCCGCATCTGGACGGACGGGGAGGGGGCCAATCCCGCCGAGGATCTGAAGGCCCTGCTGAAGGACATGGGTCTCTACAAGCGGCGTCGGCTGGGGGTGGAGTTCGATACGCAGGGGCTGACGGCCCATAACTGGCGACTGGTCGAGGGCGCGCTGAGGCGGCCCGAACTGCTCGACGCCTCGACGCTGATCCCACGCCTGCGGATGACCAAGAGCGCCGCCGAACTGGCGTGCGTGCGCAAGGCGGCGGCGCTGTCGGACGACGCGCTCGACGCGGCGGTGGAGATGACCCGGCCCGGCGCGTACGAAGGGACGATCCTTGCGGCGATGCAGGGGGAAATCCTCGCGCGGGGCGGCGATTACGCGGGGAACGAGTTCGTCATCGGATCGGGGGAGGGCGCGCTTCTCTGCCGCTACTTCTCGGGCCGCCGGCGACTCGACGCGAACGATCAGCTCACGCTCGAATGGTCGGGCGCGTGGCGGCGATACCATGCGCCGATGATGAACACCCTCGTCGTCGGCACCCCCCGCCCGGAACACGAGCGCATGCGCGACGCGGCGCGCGAGGCGCTGCTCGCCTGCGAGGCGAAGCTGAAGCCGGGCAATGCGATGGGCGACGTCTTTAACGAGCATGTGCGGATTCTTGACGATCGCGGCTACCGGCAAGAAAGGCTTAACGCTTGTGGTTATAGCGTCGGGGCGCGGTTCAACCCCTGCTGGATGGATTCGCAGATGTTCTACGAGGGTGCGGCAACGGAGATCGAAGAGAACATGACGTTCTTCCTGCACATGATCCTGATGGACAGCGAGACCGGCGCGGCCCAGTGCCTCGGACGGACTTCGCTCGTCACCGCGACCGGCCCCGAGAGCCTGTCGCGCTCGACCCTCGACCTGATAACGAGATAGCTGGTGTAGATATGAAATCCTCCACGTCGACCTCCACCGCCCTCGCGCGGGTCCTCGCTCTTCCCCTCATGGCGGGTCTGCTGGCCGGTTGCGACTATGCCAGCAAGCTGCCCGACGCGCCGACGACCCTCGGGTACGAACTGCAGGGGCCGAAGCCCCCCAGCATCACCGCGCCGGTCGAGATCGCCTCTGCGCCACCGCCCGGCACGCTGGGCAACGGCCTGAACACCAAGGCGTTGCAGGTCGCGCCGGAAGGGATTTCGGTACCGCGCACGGCGCTCGCCCTGCCGCCCGCGTCGGGAGAGCTGCCGGCACCGGAACTCGCGCCCGTCGGGCCGCCGCCGCCGCCGCCATCCGGCGAATCGGACTTCGCGTTGCTGGATGCCGGCGGATACGTGTCGCCTTCGACGGCGTACCAGACCATCAGCGCGCCCCCGTCGCCGCCCGCCCCGCAATTCGGCATCTCGGCGGCACCCGGCTCGTCCGCGCCGGTCTTCGAGACCGTGCCGATGGCCGAGCCGTCGCGTTCGATCCAGCCGGTCGCGGTCGCCTCGCTGCCCGCCGACCAAGCCTATGCGCAGGACGTCTTCTCGGATCAGGGCGCACCGCTCTACGACGTCTCCACCGGATTGCAGCCTCTGGAATACGGTGCGAGCGTGGGGCAGGGGGGTGGCTTCGTCACGACCGCGCCCATCGCCACCACGCCGGTCGAGACCGTGCCGATGATGACGCAGTCGATGCCCGCCCCCACGGTCCAGGCATCGCCCATCACCGTGCTGCATGCGCGGCTCGACAACGGCGCGGTGCTGAACGTGCATCCGGTCGTCGGCGCGCCGGGGTCCGTCTCGATGGCCCTCGCCCGGACGATCGCCGCCGAGATCGGCGCGCCGGTCGATGCCTCCGCCCTGGGGCGCGCGCCGGCGGTACTCGACCTGCGCGCATCCGCATCCTCCGCCAGCGGCCGCGCCGAGGCCGAGTGGAAGCTCTTCTCGAACAACGGCGCATTGGTCGGCATCTTCCCCGAATCGCATTCGGGCGGCGGCTGGACGTCGATGGGCGACGGGGCCGTGCAGGCCATGGGCCGCCGCGTGGCCGACCGCCTGCGCCGCAACGCCAACCTGCGCCGCGCGACCCTGACCAGCCTCGCGAGCGCCCCGCCCATCACGAGCATCGACTATTCCGCCGTGCTGCCCGGCGGCGCGCCGAGCCTTGCGCCGATGCCGCGCCAGCGTCCGGCGCGCGCGACCATGGTTCAGCCGGTACAGATGGCCGCCGCTCCGCCCCCCCCTCCGGCCCCGCGCTTCGTCGTGAACACGCAGGCCATCCAGCCGACCGATCCCATGGCCGGGGCCGTCCCCCGACGCCGTCCCGAGGGCGTGCGCATGGCCGCGCTGTCGCCGGTCGCGCCGCTGCAACCGCTTCAGCCCATCGCGACCCAGCCGATAGCCCCGCTGCCCCCGCTGGAGCCTGTGTCCGCGCCGCAGCCCATCGCGCCCCTCGCCACGACCCTGCCGACCGCGCCCATCGCCGCCCCCGCGCCCAGCTTCGACACGCTGCGCGCCTCGGCCGACGGTCCCCGCGCGCTGGTGTTCCGGGGTGTGCGCGGCGCGCCGGGCAACGGGGATCAGGCGCTTGGCCGGGAGGTCAGCCGCCTGCTCGGCCAGTCCGGCGCACAGCTCGCCCCCGACGGCACGCCGAACGCGCTGTACCTCACCGCCGACGTCTCGCGCACCCGCAACGGCGGTTCGGACAGCATCAAGATCCTGTGGCACGTGGAGGAGGCGGACGGCACCCGCGTCGGCCAGGTCGTACAGGAGAACGACGTCCCCGCCGGATCGCTCGACGCGAGCTGGGGCGAGGACGCCTTCTACGCCGCCCAGGGCGCCCGCGACGGCATCATGGAACTGCTGCGCGGGGCGGGGGCGATCGACGCCTGATCCAACACGATGCTCTGCCCCGGCCTTGAGCCGGGGCCTTTTCGTATGAGCGCGTCGGTGCAACAGGCCCCGCATCGAGTGCGGGGCAGAACGCAGAAACCCCCGCGCCATCGGCACGGGGGCGTTGTCGTTCAGGCTGCGCGGAAAAGGTCTTACGAGGCCATCCACCAGCGCTCGGCGTTCTTGTGCCCGTCCAGCTCCCAGTTGGAGGCGACCTGCTCGGGCATGCCGATCTCCTTGCGGATGACGTGGGTGTAGGCCATGAACATCGGGATCACCGACCCGCAATCCTCGTTGCAGATCTTCTGCATCTCCACGTACATCTCGCGCCGCTTGACTGGGTTCAGCTCCGAACGCGCCCAGACGAGCAGCTTGTTGAACGTCCGGTTCTCCCAGTAGCTCTCGTTCCATTCCGCCCCGGACGAGTAGACTTGGCTGAACATCCAGTCGGCGGTGGGACGCCCGCCCCAGTAGCCGCCCAGGAAGGGCTTCTTCATCCAGACGTTCGACCAATAGCCGTCCTCCGGCTCGCGCACGATCTGGAGGTCGATGCCCGCCTGCTTGGCGCTCTCGGAGTAGAGCTGTCCCGCATCCACCGCGCCCTCGAAGGCCGAATCGGCGAGATGCAGCTTGAGCGCGAGGTCGTCCATACCCGCGAGCTTGAGGTGGAATTTCGCACGGTCGGGATCGAAGGACCGCTGCGGAATCTCCTCGGCGGTGGCGCGGTTCACGTTGGCCGGGCCGATGGGGTGGTCGTTGCCCACCTCGCCGAAGCCGCGCGTGATCTTCTCCAGCATCTCCTCGCGGTCGATGGCGTATTTCAGGGCGAGGCGCACGTTGTTGTCGCTGAACGGCTCGGCGCGGCAGTCCATGGGCAGGACGACGTGCTTGTTGCCGTAGGTCGGCACGACGACGACGTTCTTGTCGCGGGCGAGCAGGGGCGCGGTCGCGATATCCATGTTCGACATGGAGTGGATTTCCCCGGTGCGCACGGCCGCCGTCCGCGCGGCGGCATCGGCGACGAAGAGATTCTGCACGCTCTCGAAGTAGCCCGCATCCTCCTTCCAGTAGTTCGGGTTGCGCGTCATGGTCGCGCGTACGCCGGGGTCGAACTCCTCCAGCACGTAGGCGCCCGTGCCGACGCCCGATTCCCAGTCGATGCCGCCCCCGTCCTTCGCGGGGCAGATGTTGATGTGGTAGTCCGAGAGGATGAACGGGAAGTCGGCATTGCCACCCTCCAGCTCGAAGACGACGGTGTCGCCATCCGCCTTCACGTCCACCACCTGCCGCATCAGGCCGTTGGCGGCGGACTTGTTGTCCTCGCCCATGTGATGGCGCATGCTCTCGACCACGTCCTCGGCGGTCATGGTCTTGCCGTTGTGGAACTCGACGCCCCGGCGCAGGGCGAAGGTCCATTCCTTCGCATCCGGGGTCGCATCCCATTCGGTTGCCAGCTCGCCGCGTAGCTGGTTGTCGGGACCGATCTCCGTCAGGTTGTTTCGGAGCTGCCCCGACGAGACGTTGATCATGAAGCTGTCGAGGATGGTCGCCGGATCGAGGCTGTCGGACGAGGAGCCGCCCGTCAGCGCCTGGATGTAGTCGCCGCCCATCCTGGGCGTGGCCGCGACGGCCTTGTCGAAGGCGGTCGAGGCAGCGGCGACGCTGACCCCGGCGGCGAGGCCCGCCTGGATGAACTCCCGCCGGCTGATGCGGCCTTCGCCCGCCAGCGTCTCGAATGTCGTCATGTCGGTCATCGGATGTCTCCCCGTGTGGTGTACCCTGTTCTGCCGTATCCCGACGCTAGACCGGGTCCGGCGGGGGCGGCAACCGCCAATGCGCCGCCTTCGGCAACGTAGGGGTGGGGGTGACGGGACGATGACGGGGGCGAGTCGTTCCACCCCGGACCCGATCCGGGGCCTGTTTGAACGGAGCGCATCGTTGCGACAGACCCCGTATCGAGCGCGGGGCAGCGTCGTTATTTCTCCCGATCCCTTCTCAACGCCCCCATCCCGTGCGCGTCCACCCATTCCCCGTCCCACAGCAGCGCCTCCCGCCGCGTCCCCTCGTAGACGAAGCCTGCCTTCTCGTAGACATGCCGCGCCCTCGGGTTGAAGGCGTAGACCTCCAGCTCGACGCGGTTCAGTTCCAGCACGTCGAAGGCGAAATCGAGCGCCTGCACCGTGGCGGCGAAGCCGTAGCCCCTGCCCCGGTTGCGCGGGTACCAGACGGCGATGCGGAAGTTCGCGCAGGCGTTGTGCGCGTCGATATCGTTCAGCACCACCTCGCCCACGACCTCGTCGCCCGCCAGGATCGCGAAATCGTGACGCGCGTCATCCGTCTCGCACCGCGCCAGATGCGCCGTCACCTGCGCGAGCGTGAAGGTCCCGACCGTTCCGGTCAGGCGCATGGATTCCGGATCGTCGAGCGCCGCGACCATGGCCGGGGCGTCGGCGACGGTCAGGGGGCGCAGGGTCACGGCGGCCATCGGCGCATCTCCTCTTTTGGCGGGACAGCATGGCATCGAGCCGCTACCTTCTACCCGCGCATCGCGGGGGAGGGCCATCATGTTCCGCAAGATTCTCATCGCCAACCGGGGCGAGATCGCCTGCCGGGTCATGCGCACCGCCGCGCGGATGGGCATCCGGACCGTGGCCGTCTATTCCGACGCCGATGCCGACGCGCCGCACGCGGCGATGGCCGATGAGGCCATCCGCATCGGTCCCGCGCCCGTCTCCGACAGCTACCTGCGCATCGACGCGATCCTCGACGCCTGCCAGCGCACGGGGGCCGAGGCGGTGCATCCCGGCTACGGCTTCCTGTCCGAGAACCCCCGCTTCGCCGAAGCGCTGGACAAGGCCGGCATCGCCTTCATCGGCCCGCCCGCGAGCGCCATCCGCGCCATGGGCCTGAAGGACGCCGCCAAGCGCCTGATGCAGGAGGCGGGGGTGCCCGTCGTGCCCGGCTACCACGGCGAGGAGCAGGGGGCCGAGGCCCTGTCGGTCGAGGCGCAGCAGATCGGCTATCCCGTGCTCATCAAGGCCCGCGCCGGGGGCGGGGGCAAGGGGATGCGCCGGGTCGACGTGAAGGAGGAGTTCGCCGAGGCGCTGGCCGGCGCGCGCAGCGAGGGCGAGAAGAGCTTCGGCGACGGGCACGTCCTGATCGAGCGGTACGTGGGCCGCCCCCGCCATATCGAGGTGCAGGTCTTCGCCGACCGCCACGCGCCGCCCGTCTACCTCTTCGAGCGCGACTGCTCGCTCCAGCGGCGTCACCAGAAGGTCATCGAGGAGGCCCCCGCCCCCGGCATGACCGCCGGGATGCGCGCGGCGATGGGCGAGGCGGCGGTGCGCGCGGCGACCGCCATCGGCTACGAAGGGGCCGGGACGGTCGAGTTCCTCGTGGATGCGAGCGACGGGCTGCGCGCCGACCGCTTCTACTTCATGGAGATGAACACCCGCCTCCAGGTCGAGCATCCGGTGACGGAGGCCATCACCGGCATCGACCTCGTGGAATGGCAGATCCGGGCGGCGGCGGGCGAAGCGGTGGTCCCGGCTCAGGACGACCTGAGCTTTCACGGCCATGCCTTCGAGGCCCGCATCTACGCCGAGGACGCGGCGCGCGGCTTCCTGCCCGCGACGGGGCGGCTGGAGCGGATGGTCATGCCCGAGGCGGTCGCGCGCGTCGACAGCGGGGTGCGCGAGGGTGATACGATCACGGCCCATTACGACCCGATGATCGCCAAGGTGATCGTCCACGACCGCACCCGCGAGGCCGCGCTGGCGAGACTGCGCACCGCGCTGGGCGCGACGCGCATCGCCGGGACGGTGACGAATGTCGAGTTCCTGCGCGCGCTCGCCGCCGACCCGGCCTTCGGGCGGGGCGAGGTCGATACGGGCCTGATCGAGCGCGGCATGGACCGCTTCGCCCCGGCACCGCCATCCTCGCCCGATGCGGAGGTGCTGGCCGCTCTCGCCGCGCTCGGCTTGCCCGGCGACGCGGGGGAGGGGCCGTGGGACACGCTCTCGGGCTGGCGGGCCTGGGGTGTGGCGCAGCAATCGGTGACGCTGCTGCGCGGCGATGCGCCGGTGACGGCGAGCATCCGCATCCACGGGCCGGGCCGCTACGGCGTGCGCCTCAATGATACGGTGCGCGAGGTGGTCTTCGGCGCGGGCGACCGGGTCGAGGTCGACGGACGGCGGCTCTCGATCGAGACGCTCCGGCGCGGCGGTGATATCCTCGTGCTGATGGAGGGCGAATCCTTCTCCTACGGCACGCTCGACCCCCTCGCCGTGGCCGGCGGCGCGGGGCCGGGCGGCGACGCCATCCTCGCCCCCATGCCCGGCGCGATCCTGCGCATCGCCACCGTCCCCGGCGAGCCGGTCGAGGCGGGGCAGACGCTCGTCGTGATGGAGGCAATGAAGATGGAACAGGCGCTGAAGGCCCCCCGCGAGGGCACGGTCGCGCAGGTGTTCGTGGGGGAGGGCGATCAGGTGGGCGACGGCGACACGCTGGTCACGCTGGAGCCGGCAGAGGCGGAATGATGTCAGCGCGATGACACCTCTTCGCGTTCGCGTGAGGCCGATTGCGGAAGCGCGCATGGGCGTCAAGATAAGGGGCACAAACCACAGGAGAGACCCCATGTCCGCACCCACCCGCCGCTCCGTCCTCGCCGGTATCGCCTTCGCCGGCGCCGCCGCGCTCGTCCCCGCCGCCGCCTCGGCAAAGGACCGCGTATCCACCTCGCTCTTCTCGAATGTCGGCGCATCGGGCTACGACGTGGTCGCCTATTTCACCGAGAGCCGCTCCGTCGAGGGATCGAGCGCCCATACCGCCGAGTACGACGGCGCGACCTGGCAGTTCGCCTCCGCCGCCAACCGCGACGCCTTCGCCGCCGACCCGGCCCGCTACGCGCCGCAATACGGCGGCTACTGCGCCTGGGCCGTGGCGCAGGGATCGACCGCGTCGAGCGACCCGGAAGCGTGGCGCATCGTGGACGGCAAGCTCTACCTCAACTACAACAAGGGCATCCAGGCCCGCTGGGAGCAGGACATCCCCGGCTTCATCGCCTCGGCGAACGCGAACTGGCCGACGGTCCTGAACTGACCCGGCCGGAAGCCGTCCCGGCTACCCTCGCGACAGCTCCAGCAGGCGCGCCGCGTCCATGAAGGCGGCGCGCTTGTCCACGGCAGCCCTGGTCGCCAAGTCGTCCTCGCCCCACTGCTCGACCTGCCAGTCCTCGTCCACGCGCGAGGCCGCCCAGGCCTCGTCCGGCGTCAGGTGGCCATCGGCCACTGCCAGCGCAAGGACGAGCGAGCCGGAGAAGGCGGTCAGGTCGTGCAGGGCGGCGAGGCCCGCATCGTCCTGCGCCGCCACCGCCGCGCGCAGGGCGTCGAGGCTGGCGGGCGGCTGGTCCACGGCCATCACGCCGGACGTCACCACCATCGGCGCACCCTTCGCCCGCGCCGCCCAGGTCAGCGGCCCGTCCCAGGCCGCCGCCTGCCGCGCCACCAGCCCCTCGGGTCGCTCGGCGCGATAGCACAGAAGGTCGCTCGCCCCGTAGGCCGCGACCTGATCGACCACACCGTCCCGATGATCGGCCACCGTATCGAGGATCGAGTTCATGTAGCGCGTCATGGGCATCGACTTGGGGTCCACCCTGTCCCCCTGCGCGCGCCACTCCTCCGCGATGGCCTCGGCCAGGGCGCGGGAGGGGACGGTGACGATGCGTTTCGTCGGCGTGTGCACCGGCTTTCCGCCCAATGTGACGGCATAGGGCACGGCATCTCCCTCGACCCGCGCCTCGTGCCACGGCTTGCTCATGTCAGGGCCTCCACCGCCGCATCCAGCTCGGCGAAATCGTCGACGATCGCGTGCGCGCCCGCCTCGCGCAGCGTCTCGACCGAATGGTAGCCCCAGCTCACCCCCACGGCCAGGCACCCATGCGCCTTGGCCATGGCAATGTCGAACCCGGTATCGCCGATCATCACCGTTCGCGCGGGCGCGATGCCGGTCAGGCGCTCGCAATTGCGCAGCATCCCGGGATGGGGCTTGGACGGCGCATCGTCCGCCGTCTGGGTCGCGACGAAGAAAGAGCGCAGGGCGAAGACGTCGAGCGTATGCTCCAGCCCCCGCCGCGCCTTGCCCGTCGCCACGGCCATGACGGTCGCGGGCGTGTCGAGCCGTTGCAGCGCCTCGCGTGCGCCGGGATAGAGCCGACCGTCCGCGTCCGGCCCGGAGGCGCGATGGGCGAGCGCGGCCTCGCGAAAGGCGCGGTCGAGGGCGGCGAGCCTTCCGCGCGGTAGGCCGGGGGCCAGCACGGCCACGGCCTGGGGCACCGACAATCCGACGATCCCGCGTATCGCCGCGGCCGGAGGGGAGGGCAGGTCCACCGCCGAGAACGCCGCTTCCATCGCATGCTGGATGGCCGCGAGGCTGTCGACCAGCGTGCCGTCGCAATCGAAGACGAGGAGACGCGGCTCCCCGCTCATGCGCCGATATCCGGGAGCAAGTCGTCGTCGTCCTCGAACTCCGCATCCCAGCCGAACAGCGCCCAGCTATGCGCCATGTGCTCGGGCAGGGGCGCGCGCAGGTCGAGGGGAGGGCGGCCTTCCGCCGGGTGGGGCAGGCGGATATGCCGGGCGTGCAGGTGCATCTTGCGGCTGACCGCGCCCTGCAACCGGCGCTCGGCCTCGTCGGCGGTGGGACCGTACTTGCCGTCCCCGACGATGGGATGACCGATGGCCGCGCAATGGACGCGCAACTGGTGCGTGCGCCCCGTGACCGGACGCAGCGTCAGCCATGCCGCCCGGGTCGCCGCCGTATCCACAGTCGCGTAGTCGCTCACGGCCCGCTTGGCCTGGGGCAGGTCGGGCAGGGCGTCGCGCTCGACCACGGCCATCTTCTCCCCGTGCGTGCCGGGTGCCTTCATCAGCGCAGCCTTGATCGTGCCCTCGCGCGGCTTCGGCACGCCGATCACGGCCGCCCAGTAGGTCTTGCGCGCCGCCTTAGACCGGAAGGCCGCCGTCAGGGAACGGGCCGCCGCCCCGGTGCGGGCGAGAACGAGGAGGCCGGAAGTGTCCTTGTCGATCCGGTGCACGAGCTTCGGAACCTCGCCGCCTTCCGCCAATGCGGGAAGCAGACCGTCGATATGGCGCTTCTGACCCGTGCCGCCCTGCACGGGAATGCCGGGAGGCTTGTTCAGGACGATGACATGCTCGTCCTCGTACAGCACCATCGCACGAATGACGCCCGCATCCGCCGCCGATATCGTCGCCTCGCCGGCGCGGGCCGGGGGTGGGCGGTCGGGCAGCGGGGGCAGGGCGACGGTCATCCACTCGGCGAGGCGAAAGCTCGACTTGACCTTGCCGCCATCGACCCGGATGTCTCCCTTGCGCAAGAGCTTCTCGATTCGGCCCTGATTGAGCTGCGGATACCGCTCACGCAACCAACGGTCGATCCGCCGTCCAGAATCTCCCGCCTCGATGGCGATCATCTCGCCTTTCACGCCAGCACCATACGCGCCGTCACCATGCCGACGAACAAGGCCGCGACCGACAACACGACCGAAAATCCGATATACACGCAGGCCGCGCCCATCCGCCCCCCCTCGATCAGCAACACGGTATCGAGCGAAAAGGCCGAGAAGGTCGTAAAACCGCCGAGAACACCAGTCAGAGCGAAAGCCGAAACCGGCGTCACCTCGCGCCCGAGGAAATAGGCGGCGAGCACCCCCATCAGCAGCGACCCGATGACGTTCACCGTCAACGTCCCGTAGGGAAAACCGACCCCGAACATCCGCGCCGCTCCCTGCGCCGCGAGGTAGCGCAACGATGCTCCCAGAGCACCCCCTATAGCAATCGCCAGCATCGTCATCCGAAGGCTTCTAGACGATTCCACCCAAGAGTTGAACCGAGGATTTAGCATTCAGGAGAATGAGGAAATCGGATCCATATTTTATCATAATTCCGATTCAATATTTTTCTTCGTCGTATACGGCGATGAGCGTAACTCGGCTCGGGTGCGCGGAGGCACCGCCCCTACCTAGCTCGCGTCACGCGCTATCGCCCTCACTTCTTCACACCGTCGCCACCGCCTTCCGCGTCTTCGACAGTCGCGCTGCGCAGAACTTGAACTCGGGGATCTTGCCGTAGGGGTCGAGCTGGGGGTTGGTCAGGACGTTGGCCGCCGCCTCGACGAAGGCGAACGGGATGAAGGCGACGCCCCGGGCGACGGCCGTGTCGGCCCGTGCCATCAGGTCGATGGCCCCGCGCCGGGTCTCGACCGTCAGCCGGTCGCCCGCCGCCGCACTCAGGGCGTCGAGCGTATCCGGGTGGACGGAGACCGTCGCCTCAGGCTCCAGGGCGTCGAGCACGCCCGCGCGGCGGGTCATCGAGCCGGTATGCCAATGCTCCAGCAGGCGGCCCGTGGTCAGGACGACCGGGTACTCGGCGTCCGGCTCCTCCGCCGGGGGCATGTAATGCGCGGGGGCGAAGCGGGCGCGGCCCTCCTCGCGCGGGAAACCATCGCCGAAGACGACCGGCTGTCCGGGATCGGTCTCGCTCAGCGAGGGATAGGTGACGACGTTCTCGGCCTCCAGCCGGTCCCAGGTGATGTTGTCGAGCGAGTTCATCACCAGCTTCATCTCGGCGAACACCTCGCGCGGGTGGTCGTAGGTCCAGTCGAGGCCCAACCGTTTGGCCAGCGCGACCGTGATCGCCCAGTCCTCGCGCGCCTCGCCCGGCGCATCCAGCGCCTTGCGGCCCATCTGGACCTGACGGTTGGTGTTGGTGACGGTGCCGTTCTTCTCGGGCCAGGCGGCGGCGGGGAGGATGACGTCGGCGAAGTTAGCGGTCTCGGTCAGGAAGATGTCCTGCACGACCAGATGATCGAGTGCGGCGAGAGCGTCGCGGGCGTGCTGCACGTCCGGGTCGGACATGGCCGGGTTCTCGCCGAGGACGTACATGCCGCGAATGGTGCCCGCGTGGATCGCGTCCATGATTTCGACCACCGTCAGGCCCGGCGTCTCGTCGATCTCGAAACCCCATGCCGCCTCGAAACGCGCCCGCACGTCGGCGTCGGCCACCTTCTGGTAGTCGGGCAGGACCATGGGGATCAGCCCCGCATCGGACGCGCCCTGCACGTTGTTCTGGCCGCGCAGGGGGTGCAGCCCCGTGCCGGGCCGGCCCACCTGCCCGCACATGAGCGCGAGCGCGATGAGGCAGCGGGAGGTGTCGGTGCCGTGGGTGTGCTGGCTGACGCCCATGCCCCAGAAGATCATCGCCGCCTTGGCCCCGGCAAAAGCCCGCGCGACGGCGCGAACCGTCTCCGGCTCGATGCCGGTGATCGGCTCCATCGCCTCGGGGCTGTAGGCGGGCAGATGCGCGGCCAGGGCGTCGAAATTCTCGGTGAAGGCCTCGATATACTGCCGGTCGGTCAGGCCCTCCTCCACGATGACGTGCATGATCGCGTTGAGGAGCGCCACGTCCGCGCCGGGCCTGAACTGGAGGCCGTAGGTCGCATGGCGAAACATGCCGTTCGCGCGCGGGTCCATGGCGATGAAGGTGCCGCCCCGCTCGGCGAACTGCTTGAAGAAGGTGGCGGCGACGGGGTGGTTGCCGACGGGGTTGCATCCGATGGCGATGGCGACGTCCGCGTTCTCGATCTCGTTGAACGTCGCCGTCACCGCGCCGGACCCGACATTCTCCATCAGCGCCGCGACGGAGGACGCATGGCACAGGCGCGTGCAGTGATCGACGTTGTTGTGACCGAACGCCTCGCGGATCAGCTTCTGGAAGAGATACGCCTCCTCGTTCGAGCATTTGGCCGAGCCGAACCCGGCGGTCGAGGCGCCCGGATAGGTATCGCGCACCTTGAGCAGCCCCTTCGCCGCCACGTCGAGCGCCTCGTCCCACGTCGCCTCGCGGAAGTGGGTCCAAGGGTTCGATGGATCGACGGTCAGCCCTTTCGCGGGGGCATCGTCGCGGCGGACGAGCGGCCTGGTCAGGCGGTGGGGATGGTCCACGTAGTCGAAGCCGAACCGGCCCTTCACGCAGAGGCGCTGCTGGTTCGACGGGCCGTTCGCGCCCTCGACATACTTGATCCTGTCGTCCTTGATCTTGAACATGAGCTGGCAGCCGACACCGCAATAGGGGCAGACGGACTGCACCTCCCGGTCGATGGCCTCGCTGTTGCGGGTATCGGCGATGGTCGCGGGGGTCAGCGCGCCCGTGGGGCAGGCCTGCACGCATTCGCCACAGGCGACACAGGAGCTTGCGCCCATCGGGTCGTCGAAGTCGAAGACGATCTTCGCGTCGTGCCCCCGCCCCGCCATGCCGATCACGTCGTTCACCTGCACCTCGCGGCAGGCGCGGACGCAGAGGTTGCAGTGGATGCAGGCGTCGAGGTTGACGTTCATGGCGACGTGGGAATTGTCGAGCAGCGGCACGCGCGCGTCCTCGATGGCCGGGTAGCGGCTTTCGGAGACCTCGCATAAGTCGGCCATGTTCCAGAAATGCGCGGCAGCGTCATGCGCCTCCTCCCGCGCGGGCTGGTCGGCGAGGAGAAGTTCCATGACGCCCTTGCGCGCCTTCTCGGCCCGGGCGCTGTCGGTCGTGACGACCATGCCGTCGCGCGGCTGTCGGATGCAGGAGGCGGCCAGCGTTCGCTCGCCCTCGATCTCGACCATGCAGGCGCGGCAGTTCCCGTCCGAGCGATAGCCCGGCTCGTCGGCATGGCACAGATGCGGAATGCGCGTGCCGGTGCGCTTTGCCACCTCCCAGATGCTCTCGCCGGGGCGCGCGACCGTCTCCTCGCCGTCGAGGGTGAAGGTGATCGTGGGCAGGGTGCTACCGTCGGCCATGGGTCAGGCTCCTGTGGGTGCGTTGCGAGGGCGGGCGGTGTGCGCTATGTTATTCGAGCGGCCCATGCGGGAGGAATTGATGACCGAAATCACCATCAACGAGGTGGACGGCAGGCAGACCGTCGAACTACCCGAGGCGTATCGGCTTGAGTCCGACATCGTGCGCATCCGGCGTGACGGCAATTTTCTGGTGCTGGAGCCGGTAGAAAAGAGAACCGACGAATGGGCCTGGTTGAACGACCTGGAACCCTTCGACGACGATATGGTCGAAGCCGCCTTGAACCGGCCCGGGCCGGACGAATACGACCGTCTCGATTGCGACCTTCGACTGAAGGATTGATGTATCTGCTCGATACGAATGCCGTCATCGCCGTTCAGAAAAACGTTCTCAACGTGCTGAGACGTGTTCGGGTAGCTACAGAGAATGAAATCGTCGTCTCGTCCATCGTATTGCACGAACTCTATTTCGGTGCCTTCAAGAGTGATCGCATCGAAAGAAACATTGCGGAGCTTTCCAAGCTCCGTTTCGCCGTTCTCGACTACACGGTCGAAGACGCTCGGGTCGCCGGAGTCATCCGCGCCGACCTGCGCCGCAAGGGCACTCCCATCGGCCCCTACGACATGCTCATCGCCGGGCAGGCCCGCGCCCGCGACATGACGCTCGTCACGCGCAACGTTCGCGAGTTCGCCCGGGTCGACGGATTGCGCGTCGAGGATTGGGAGGCATGACATTGGATCAGGCCTTCGTGCCGTAGCCTGCCTTTGGCGGCTCGGCACCGCCGCCACCGATCTCGTCCCCGAAATGCTTCATCGTCAGCAGGATCGGGTTCGGCGCGGCTTGACCGAGGCCGCATATCGAGGCATCCACCATCGTCTCGCACAGATCGGTCAGGAGGTCCGTGTCCCACGTCTCCCGCTCCATCAGCTTGACCGCTTTTCCGCAGCCGACGCGGCAGGGCGTGCACTGGCCGCAGCTCTCGTCCTCGAAGAAGCGCAGCATGTTCAACGCCGCATCCCGCGCCCGGTCCGTATGCCCGAGCACCACCACCGCCGCCGAGCCGATGAACGAGCCGTGCGGCTGGAGCGTGTCGAAATCGAGCGGGATGTCGTCCATGCTGGCGGGCAATAGGCCGGAGGACGGGCCGCCGGGCTGGTAGGCGTAGAAATCGTGCCCGTCCAGCATCCCGCCCGACGCCTCGATCAGGTCTCGGATGGTGGATCCGGCGGGCAGCATCTTGACCCCTGGTTCTTTCACCCGGCCCGAGACGGAATAGGAGCGCAGGCCCGTGCGCCCGTTCGTGCCGTGGTCGCTGAAGACCTGCGGCCCCTCCCGCACGATGCGGCAGATCCAGTGCAGCGTCTCGATGTTGTGCACCAGCGTCGGGCGGTCGAAGATGCCGACCTGCGCGACGTAGGGCGGGCGATGGCGCGGGATGCCGCGCTTGCCCTCGATGCTCTCGATCATCGCCGATTCTTCGCCGCAAATATAGGCCCCCGCCCCCCGGCGCAGGTCGATATATCCCGGCGCGACGATGCCCGCCGCCTCCAGCGCCGCGATCTCCGTGCGCAGGATGTGCAGGACGGCGGGATATTCGTCGCGCATGTAGAGGAAGACCGTCTCGGCCTCGACCGCCCAGGCGGCGACGAGCATTCCTTCGAGGAAGGTGTGCGGCTCGAGTTCGAGGAACCAGCGGTCCTTGAACGTCCCCGGCTCGCCCTCGTCGCCGTTCACGGCGAGGTAGCGCGGCCCGGCCTCGGCGCGGACGAAGCTCCATTTCCTGCCGGACGGAAAGCCCGCCCCGCCCATGCCGCGCAGGCCGGCGGCGAGGACGGCGTCCTGCACCTCCTCGGGCGTCCTTGCGCCATCGCGCAGGGATCGCAGCGCCTCGTACCCTCCCCCGGCGACATAGGCATCGTAGTTCTGGTAGGCCGGCACGTGCGCGTGGGTATCCCCCGCCGCGATGGCCGCCGAGACCTTCTCCGGCGTCGCGCGGTCGATATGGTTGTGCCCGATCTCCAAGACCGGGGCGGTGTCGCAGCGGCCCATGCAGGGCGCGCGCAGGACGCGGACCTCGGCCGGGTCCAGTCCCTCCTCCAGCGCCGCCTTGAGCTGCTGCGCTCCGGCCAGCTCGCAGGACAGCGAATCGCAGACGCGGATGGTCAGCGCGGGCGGCGGGGTCTCGCCCTCCTTCACCACGTCGAAATGCGCGTAGAAGGTCGCGACCTCGTAGACCTCGGCCTGGGCCAGCCTCATCAGGTCGGCCAGCGCGGCGAGATGGGCGGCGGAGATATGACCGCGCGCGTCCTGGATGACGTGCAGGTATTCGATCAGCCGGTCCCGGCGCAGGGGCATCTCGTCGGCCAACAGCGCGCGGACCTCGCGCAGCGCCGGGGCCTCGACCTGCCGCCCCTTCGGCGTCTTGCGCCCCTTGCCCCTGCCGGATTTCCAGATGCCTTGGGTATCGTCGAGCGGGGCCATGGCGCGTTCCTTGCCGAAGTCCAGTTGGTCGCAGTCAAGACGTCTGGACAGTCCGGGTTCAAATCGGATTTACGGATGGGGCATGTTGCGGCGTTTATCGTGAACGCCGCGACATCGGGTAGCCATGGCGGGAATAGTCCCGTTATGATACGGTCGACGGCGGGGCGCGACGGTCGGGGACGGATGGAGGAACGGACCATGCGCGTCGATGGCGGTGGAAAGACCGAGGCGGGCGGCCAGTCGCAGTCCCGCTTCGAACAAGTAATGTCGCGCGAGCTGTCCCGGGCCAATTCCGGCCGGACGGAAGTCGAATCGACCGTGCGCACGGCCCCCCTCTCCAGTTCGAAGAAGAGCGCGCCGGGGTCCGAGCGCGTCGGCGTGGATTTTCGCTCCGCCCAGGCGGGCAAGATCCTGAAGGGAATGCAGGACGGCACGCGGCAGGCCTTCGGCAAGGCTGCGGTGCTGCTCGAAGCGGGATCGAAATCCGCCATGGCCAAGCTGGATTCGACGCTGAAGGAAGGTGGCATTCTCTCGGCCCTGAAGGACGGGACCGGGACCGCGCTGTCGAAGGCCGAGGGTGGATTGGCGAAGCTCGGCATGGCGGCGAGCGAGGGGGCGAAGGCCGCCATGGCGGAGCTGCGGTCGAGCGGCGGGGAGACGCAGCGCGCGGAGGGCGGTACGCGGGGCGATGCCACGGCGCCCTCCTCCCCCGCCCGTGCGCAGGGTGTCGCCGTCGCCCCACCGCCGGCGACCCAGGTCGCGGCCACGCCCCTGCGCGCGGAGGGGCCGGGGATGTCGACGGAGACCGCCGCGCCGGGCGCGACAATCATGTCCACCGAGGGCGCGGCCCCCGCGGATGCCCGGGTCGCCCTACCCCCGCCCGAGGCCGCGACCGCGCAGGAAGCCATCCTCCTGCACGGTTTCGGCCTGATGGCGGTGGCGCGGCGGGCGAAGGCGTCGGGCAGCGCCCTGCGCTGTGTCCACATGCTCGGACCGAACGCCCAGGGCGCGGAATTCGTCTCGATCACGCACGAGGATACCGGCTTCGTCACCGGACCCGATATCGACATCGCCCTCACCGAAGGCGGCACGGATGCGAGCGGCTATTGGAGCGCGGTGGCGGGGGGCGGCACCCTGCGCGGCGAGACGGTCGTGCTGGCCCCGGACGAGGATGGCTGCGTGTTCTTTATCGACGGCGAGGCGGGCGTGCCGACCCACGTCACGCTGTGGCTCGGCGGCGGCGAGGCCCTGCGCGCGGAGATCATCGCGACGCGGGAGATGGGGTGACGGCGGTCAAGCGGGCGAGTATCTCCGACAGGGCGGTGAGCGCCGGGGGCACCGGGTCGCGTTCGATGGTGACCAGGCCGATGGCATGGCGGGCCTGCGGCTCGACCAGGTCCAGCCGCACCGTACCGGCGGCGAGCGGCAGGCTGTCGGCGAGCTTGACCGGCGCGACGGTGGCCGCCGCGCCGCTCGCCACCTGCGAGAAGGCGGCCGTGAAGGCGTTCGTCTCCATCACCGGCTCGGGCACGGCCCCGCCCTCCGCGAAGGCCGCGTCGATGAGGCGGCGGTTGTTCATGTCCCGGCTGAGGAGGCACAGCGGCAAGGCCGCGACCTCCCGCCAAGTGACGCTGCCCGCCGTGCGCGGCGCGAGCGCCGGCGGGCACAGCAGGACGTAGGTCTCGTCGTAGAGCGTCGTGACGCGAAAGCCGGGGGGCGCCCTGCCCTCCACGTAGGTCACCCCCGCATCGAGGCTGAAATCCTCCAGCCCCCGGCGGATGGCGGTCGAGGATGCCGAGATGACCTCCAGCCGCAGGCCGGGGTGGCGCTGGCGCAGGGCCGCCGGGACCTGCGCGATGAACGAGAGCGCGGTCGGCACGGCCCCGATGGCGAGCCGGCCCGTCAGGCTGCCCTTCAGCGCGGCGATCTCCTGACGCAGGCCCTCGGCATCGGCCAGCATCTTCCGCGACCAGCCCAGCACCACCTCCCCTTCCGCCGTCAGCCCCTCGAAGCGATTGCCGCGTCGCACCAGCGGCACGCCGAAATCGCGCTCCATGTTGCGGATGCGGCCCGAAAAGGCGGGCTGCGAGATGCCGCATTCCTCGGCGGCCCGCGCGAAATGCCGATGCCGGGCGAGGGCCACGAGGAGCTGCATGTCGCGCAGGTCGATCATCGGGGCTGCGCACCATCGAGCGGCGAGCAGAAGATGAGCCGGTTGCCGCTCGGATCGACGACGGCGACCTCCCGCTCGCCCCAGGGGCGATCCTCGATGCCGGGATCGAGGCGCGGATGACCCCGTGCGCGGATCGCCCGGTGGAACGCGGCCACATCCGTCATCGCGATACGCACGGCGGAACCGGGGGTCGCATCGCCGTGATGTTCCGACAGTTGGATCTCTGCCCCCTCCAGCGCGATGCCCATGTAGAGGGGCATGTCCGGCGCGAACCGATGCTCGAACGTCACGGAGAACCCGAGGTATCGCAGGTAGAAGTCGCGTGCCTGCCCCTCGTCGAAGCTGCGCAGGACGGGCACGATGGCGCGGACGCCGGCGATGGCGCTCACAGACCGTCCCGCTTGCGGCTCGACCAGTCGAGGAACTTCTCGCTCGTGCGGAAATCGGGGCGGCCCCGGCGAGCCATCACGAGGCGGAACAGGCGCTGGCGCAGGGGGACGCGTGCCTCGGGTTCGGGGGTGCCGGGCGCGGCGCTGTGCCAGCGGGTGCCATCCCACAGGCCGTCCTTCAGCACGGCGTAGCCGTCGACGTAGAGCCACACCTGCTCCGGCGGACGGCCCCGCACCCAGGCGCGAAAGGCCGTCTCGTCCTCGAAGCGGTAATCGTCCTTCGCCATCGCTCCCTCCCACGTGCCGACTTTATGCCACAATCCGTCGCCCGACGAGAGGGGGAAAATCGGTTCAGGCGTCGAATCCATGCGCCGCCGTGGCCGTGACCTCGCGTCCCCCCGCCTCCCGCAGCGCCGCCTTGCCGCGCACGGTCAGGTCGGAGATGAAGACGAACTGGTCGCGCATGTCGTAGGGATAGGCCTTGAGCTTGTAATGCGTCCCCCACGGCGTCTCGGCCAGGACGACGATGACGGGCTTGTCGTAGCTCAGATAGGCGCTCGTGAGGGCGACCGTGCGCAGGACGGCGCGGATGCGGCCCGGGTCGTGGTCGGGGGCGAGGTAGAAGTCGGCCACGCACATGAGCGTGTGCGTCCCGTCGTTGGAATTGGCGATGTTCTTCTTCCACAGATGCTCGTGCGGTACCGTGATGACATCGTCGTCCGGGGTGCAGACCGTGATGGCCCGCAGGCCGACCGACCGTACCTCGCCGTAGTCGCCGTCGATCTCCACCCAGTCGCCGGGCCGGTAGGGGCGCTCGAACACCGCGACGATGCCGGCGATGATCGAGCTGACGAAATCCTTGAAGGCGAAGCCGATGGCAACCGAGGCCGCGCCCGCGATGACGAGGAAGTTCTGGAAGGTGATGTTGAAGACGATGGGGATGATCCACAGCGTCGCCACCACCAGCACCACCAGCCGCACGATGGGCACCGATCCGAGGAAGTAGAGGCGGATCTGGCTCGGCCCGCGCTCGGCGATGAAGGGCAGCACGCGCTTGGACGCCGCGACGATCACCCAGGCGGCGACGAGGACCATCGCGATCTCGACGAAGTCGATCTCGGCGAAGTCGTTCAGGATCTTCGTCGCTTCCTCGTTCTGTGTCTTCACCGCGTTGCTGGCCACCTTCGCCGCGTCGGAGGCCGCGCGGGCGGCCGATTCGACGGCATCGGCGATCTGCTGGCGGGTATCCGCGTCCTGCGCCTGGGCCTGGGCCATGGTCAGAGCACCCCCATCGGCATACCGGCGGAGGACAGCGCCGTGCGGATCACGGGATAGCCGGAGGCGAGGCACGAATAGCGCCCGTCCTCCAGCCGCAGGAACCCCGCCTCGACCATCGCCGGCAGGGCGGCGAGGCGACCAACCACCGGCAGCACGGCCTCCAGTTCCTCGTGATCGAGCGGGCCATGGACCAGCAGTGCATGAAGGATGAGCAGCGGGGTCCGGTCGATGGTGTCGGGCAGGCTCGCATCCTCGACCTGGGCGATCCAGAGCGTGTCCTCGCCCTTGATGCGGCCTTCCTTGTCGCCCACGTCCTCGCCCTCCTCGTCCAGTCCCGATCGCAGGGAACGCCGCCAAAGGTGCCATGCGACCCAGGGAATGCCCCGACTGCGCGCGGCGAGGGTGACGAGGTAGTCGCTCTCCAGGTTGCCGTCGGCATCGAGGGCGAAGACGTCCTGCCCGGTCGAGGTGAGCCGGAAGACGCGATCGAGCGTGCCGTCCTCCGCCGCAAGCTCGCGAAACCAGTCGCGCAGCATCATGGCATCGAAGGCCTGAGGGGTCAGCGGCTTTGGCAGGACCATATGCGTATCCACCGCCTTGCACAGGAACGCCCAGGCCCAGGCGTCGCAGCCGACGAGATAGGGCCGCTCGATACGGGCCAGCCAGTCGAGCAGGTGCGAGACCTGCGCCAGTCCGTTGCGGTGGCGCAGGAACCAGTCCTCCAGCCGGGGAAAGACCAAGACCCCCTTGCCAGCAGGGTCCAGCCCGTCGAGGGGCGAGTTGACCGGCCCGTCCGCCGCCACGAGGTCCGAGCGCAGGGGCGGATGGACGATGGCATGGCCGTACCGCCCCGCCCATCCCTTGATCAGGTCGTTGCGCTCGCAGGGCGGCAGCACGACAAGCCGCCGCCACAGGCGCGGGTCGGCGGCCCAATCCTCCAGCGCCCTGTCGAGCTCCCGCATGAGCGGGCCGCAGGCAGGGGGCGGGACGAGGGTGTCGAGCATCTCGTCGCCCGCGGTGCGCAGGCGGTCCGGCTCGATGAACGGCTCCTCCTCCGACCGGGATACAGACTCGCGCATCCGCGAGACGAGACGGCGCAGCGTCTCCTCCGTCGGCAGGGCGGGCGGCGCGTAGTCGTCGAGCGGCTGCAGGGGGCGCGGGTCGAAGGCATCGTCGGACATGGGGAAGAGTGTGCGGCGCGGCAAGGCGGTTTCAAGCGCGGGAACGACACACGATATCCATCGCGGGAATGCCGGCGACGCGCATGGCTAGCCGCCGGAGCGGAACGGGAAAAGTCTATAGGCGCGGCTTGGCCGAGGCGGTGGCGGGATCGCCGGTATTGGGCGTGCCCTTCGGCTCGATCAGCATCACCTGCGCCTCGCGTTCGGCGCGGGGACGGTGGCGGATGCCGGCCGGGACGACGAACAGGTCGCCCGCGCGCAGGACATGGCTTTCCTCCGCGCCCTCCTCCCCGATATCGAGGACAATTTCGCCATCGAGGACGAGGAAGAAATCGTCCGTGTCGGGGTGGTCGTGGAAGGGGAAGTCGCCGACGAACTTTACCACCATCACGTCGTTGCCGTTGTAGTCCGCGACGACGTGGGGGTCCCAGTGTGTCGTGACGCGGTCCAGCTTATCGGCGAGGATGACGGGTTTCATGTGAAGGCTCCCGGTCGGCTGGTCCCCTGCCCCCGGCAGGGACCGGGGGCCTCGATGGTCGGTGCCCCGTCCCGTCCCAGCGCGGTGCGCGAAGCCGGGGTCGGGTCCGGTTCTCAGCCGTCCGCGCCGATTCCGGCGGTCAGCGAGTCGGCGCTCTCCATGCCCTCGGGCTGGCCGACGACGACGACGAAGAGGTTCTCCGGCTTCAGCACCTCCGATGCGACCCGGTTCACCTCCTCCAGCGTCACCGATTCCACCAGCGCGTTGCGCGTGTCGATGTAGTCGATGGGCAGGTCGGCGGCCTGTGCGCCGACGAGGAAGCCGGCGATCTTGGCATTCGAGTCGAAGCGCAGGGCGAAGGCGCCGGTGAGGTAGCGCTTTGCTGCCTCCAGCTCCTCCGCCGTCAGGCCCTCCTCGGCCATCCGCTTCCATTCGGCCTGGATCAGCTCCATCGCCTGGGCGATGCGGGCATTGTCCGACGAGACGCCGCCCATGTAGAGGCCCGCCCGGTCGAGGGGGAAGAGGTAGGAATAGACCGAATAGGTCAGCCCGTTCTTCTCGCGCACCTCGTCCGTCAGGCGCGAGGTCAGCCCGCCGCCGCCGAGGACGTAGTTCATCACGTAGGCGGGGATGTAGTCGGGATCGTCGCGCAGCAGGCCCTTGTGGCCGAAGACGACCGCGCTCTGGGGCACGTCCATCTCCTCCACCAGAAGGCCGCCCGTCTCGCGCACCGTCACGGGGCTGGTGTCGAGCGCCTCGCCCTTGGAGAGGTCGGCGAAGGTCTCGTCCAGAAGGGCGCTGAGCGTCCCGGCGTCGATATCGCCCACGACGCCGACCGTCATCCGCGCGGTGGCGATCATCCGGTCCCAGGCGGCCAGGACGTCCTCGCGGGTCAGCGCCTCGACCGTCTCCTCGGTGCCCGAGACCGGGCTGGCATAGCTCGCATCGCCGAACATCTCGGCGTACCAGCGCTTGCCGGCGAGGGACTGGGGGTCCTTCCGGTTCGAGCGCAAACCCGACAGCACCTGCTCGCGCACCCGGTCGACGGCCTCCTGCGAGAAGGTTGGCTCGGCCAGGGCGAGGCGCAGCAGGTCCATCGTCGCGTCGATGTTCTCGGACAGGGACGAGACGGAGACGGAGAAGCTGTCTCGGCTAGCCGAGAAGCCGATGGACGAGGAGATATCCTCCAGCGCGGCGGCGAAGTCCTGATTGTCGAGATCGCCCGCGCCTTCCTCGACAAGGGCGGCGGTGAGGTTGACCGCGCCCTCCTTGCCCGGCTCGTCGAGCCGTGCGCCGCCGTCGAACTGGATCTGCACGGTGACGATGGGGATGGACGGTTCCTGCACGAGCCAGGCGACGATGCCGCCGGGGCTGGTCACCTCCTCGATGCGGTTCGATGCGGTATCTTCCTGAGCGGTCGCGGCGACGGTCAGGGCGAGCGTGCCCGCGATGGCGAAAAGGAGAGGTCTCATCCGTTCGCTCCTTCCTCGGTCTCGGCTTCGGCGGTCGCGTCCGTCTCCGGCACCTCCTCGGGCTTCGGCTTCGTCAGGTAGCCCGTGACGGAGCGTTCGGGCACGAGGACCATGCGCGCGGCCTCGCGCACGTCCTCGACGGTCACGGCTTCCAGCCGATCGCGCCAGTCAACGATATCGCCGAGGTCCATGCCGACGGTCAGCGCGGCCCCGTACTGCCGGGCGAGGGTGCTCTGGCTGTCCTGGGCGTAGATCTCGGCGGCGATGGCGGCCTTCTTGGCGCGGGCCAGCTCCTCCTCCGTGATGCCGTTCTCCAGCACGTCCTCGATCATGTAGTCGAGCGCGCCCTCCAGCTCGGCGAGGGTCGTGTCGCCCTTGGGCGCGGCGTAGAAGCCGAACTCGCCCATGTCCCGGGCCATGCCGGAGAAATAGGCCCCGGCATAGAGCGCGAGGTCCGTCTCCAGCGTCAGCATCTTGGGCAGGCGGCGCGTGCTGCCACCCGACAGCACGTCCGACAGGACGCTGAGCGCCGTGGCCGTGTCGATGTCGGTGACGTAGGACGGGGCGATGTAGCCGCGCCAGACCTGTTCGGTCGTCACGCGCGGGTCGGCCATCGTGAGGCGGCGGGGGGCTAGGTGCGGCGGCTCGGTCGCGCGGAAGGACGGGGGCAGCTCGACCCGCTCGATGGGGCCGTAATGCTCCTCGGCCAGCGTGCGCACCTCATCCGGCGTCACGTCGCCCGCGACGACGAGGATGGCGTTGTTCGGGGCGTAGAACCGCTCGTACATCGCCAGCGCGTCGTTCCGGTCGAGGGACTCGATCTCCTCGCGCCAGCCGATGACGGGCTTGCCGTAGGCGTGGTTGAGGTAGAGCGCGGCCATGTACTGCTCGCGGAAGCGGCCCGAGGGGTTGTTGTCGGTGCGCTGGTTGCGCTCCTCGATCACCACGTCGCGCTCGGCGACGATGTCTTCCTGCCGGATGTTCACGTTGCGCATCCGGTCGGCCTCCATGCTCATCACGAGGCCGAGGCGGTCGGCGGCGATGCGCTGGAAGTAGGCGGTGAAGTCGCGGGAGGTGAAGGCGTTGTCCTGCCCCCCGTTCTCCGCGATGGTCTTCGAGAACTCGCCCGGCGCGATGGTGTCGGTGCCCTTGAACATCAGGTGTTCGAGATAGTGGGCGATGCCCGTCTTGCCGGGCGGCTCGTCGGCGGACCCGACGCGGTACCAGACCATGTGGGTGACGACGGGCGCGCGATGGTCCTCGATCACGACGGCGCGCATGCCGTTGTCGAGGGTGAAATCGCTGATGGCGGGCTTGGCCCAGGCCGACGTCGCGGCCACGAGGGCGGCGGCGGTGGCCAGGGCGGCGGTGGCGAGTCGCTTCAAGGGGGTCACCTCGCGGTAGGATTATTTGTACACGGTGCAGTCCTGCACCCGGTCCGTGGCCGTAAGAAGGCGCATGGTCCGCCTCCCGGCATCCATACGCGGGATGATATTAACCGGACATTAACCGTGTCATCGGTCGCGGTGACGCACCCCGGCAGGCGGCGGCCCGGTGCGGGTCACTGGGGCAGGTAGATGAGGCCGCCGTCCGAGACCGGGTCGATGGGCACGCTGAGCGTGGGCGCCGATACCGCCGATACCGTTGGAGCGGCGACGGGCGGAGGGGCGACCGCGACGGTGGACGGCGGCAGCGGCGCGGCCGTCGGCTGCGGCACCGCCGTCGCGCTGGCGGCCCCGCGCGCCACGCCCGTCTCGAAGAGACGCTGGCGCTCGGCCTCGGGGTCGATGGCCTCGGGAAATTCGTCGCCGCGTATCCGCCGCAGGCTCGGGAAGATGCGGTCGAGAAGGTAGGCGTTCTGCCCTTGCTCGTAGAGGGCCTGCTCCCCGGCGAGGGTCGCGCGGATGTCGGGATCGACGGGACCGGTGGCGGACAGGATCGCCGCTTCCGTGGCAGAGGGCGCGACGGGGGCGGCGCGCGCGGCGGCGGGGGCCGGATCGAAGGCCAGGGCGGCGCGCGCTTCCGTCAGCGGGTCCAGATCGCGCGAGCTGCGCCGGCCCGGCTCGGGCACCGGCAGGGCCGCGAAGTCCTGCGGCATTTCCAGCGGGCGCTTGGTGATGACGCTGAACTCGTCCGGCGCGGTCTGGAGCACCCCGGCGAGGTCGCGCAGGATGGAGTTCTCCCGGACGTCCTCGGGCGGCGCGGTCCGCGCCGTCGTCCGGTTCGACTGGCAGGCCGCGAGCGCGACGATCAGCGCCGCCGCCATCGCGCCCCGGATGCCCATGCGCACTGCGCCGCGCACCGTGATCCGCCCGCCGTCCATCCGTTCGCCGTCGATCCGTTCGAATGCCATGGTCGTCTACTCCCCCGTGGGACGCAGCAGCAGGATCGCCACGCCCAGAAATATCGTCACGTCCGCGATGTTGAACGCGAACGGGTTGTCGATGCCGCAGCAGGTCACGTTCAGGAAATCCGCCACCGCGCCGTATACGTGCCTGTCATACCCGTTTCCGAGCGCCCCGCCAACGATGAGACCGATGGCGGTCGCGAAAATGCCGTCGCGCGGGTGCCGCGCCGCCCAGACGAGCAGCACCGCGCTCACCACCAGCGCCAGGAGCGTCAGGAGCGTGCGCAGCAGGGTGCCGTCCGAGGCGAGAATGCCGAAGTTGATGCCGTAGTTCCAGGCCATGACGAAGGTCAGGATGCCGGGAACCATGGTGACCGCATCGCCCGGCTGGAGCGCGAGGGTCTCCAGCACGTAGAACTTGGACGCGCGGTCGATGCCCCAGGACAGGAGGGCGACGACCAGCGCCGTCAGGATGTTGAACCGCGAAAGGGTCATGCGTCCCGGTCTCCCCGTCAGCGAAGGGCCGCGCGGCGCGCGGGTGGCGCGGGTATAGCGCCCCGCGCACCGGGACGCTAGCGGTTGCTCGCCTGCGCCTCGGCGGCGGTGGCCGTCTCCGTCTCGGGGAGGGGCCGTCGCGCGATCACGCAGAGTCGGAAGAGCGCGTGGGCGAGGTCCTGCTCGTAGGCGAAGAGGGAATCGTCGGCCGGGTCGTGGTTCGTCGGCGCGTTCTCGCGGTAGCGGGTGGAATCGATCTCGGCGAGGCTCGTCTCGATCTGCTCGCAGGTCATGGTCTCGACCCGGTGCATCGTCACCGTCTCGCCCTTCGACGTCACGAACTCCCCCGCGCCGAGGGGCGTCGCGAGCAGGCAGAGCGGCAGAAGCGGGGAACGGACGATGCGGAACGGCATGGTCGCTGTAACCTCTCAGGTCTATGCGGGACGCGCTTTTCCTGCCATTGCGGCACGGCCAAATTGGGGCACAATGCCTTGTCGGCAACAACACTGTCCGAGAAACAGCCGGAGAACAAGCATGTCCGAGCCACCCGCGACATCGCATCCCCCCCGCCGCGCCTGGCAGCGGATGCTGAGCGGGCGGCGGCTCGACCTGCTCGACCCCTCGCCGCTCGACATCGAGATCGAGGACGTGGCCCACGGCCTGTCGCGCGTGCCCCGCTGGAACGGGCAGACGCGCGGGGACTGGGCCTTCAGCGTGGCGCAGCATTCGGTATTGGTCGAGCGCATCGCGGGGCTGGCCAAGCCGGACCTGCCCGCGCGCTGGCGGCTCGCCGCGCTGCTGCATGACGGGCCGGAATACGTGATCGGGGATCTCATCAGCCCGTTCAAGGCGGTGGTGGGGGGCGACTACAAGGCGCTGGAGGCCCGGCTGATGGCCGCGATCCACCGCCGCGCGGGCCTGCCCGACACCCTGCCCAAGGCGGTCGAGCGCGCCATCAAGCGCGCGGACCTGACCGCCGCGGGCTTCGAGGCGACGCAGCTGGCGGGGTTCACGCGGGAGGAGGCGGCGAGGTACTTTCCCCGTCCGCGCTTTCGCACGCCCATCGCCATCGCGCTGACCCCCCTGCCCCCGGCGGCGGCGCGCGATGCGTTTCTCGCCCGCTACAAGGCCCTGCGCGCGGAATTAAGCTCATCTTGAGGGCGGAGGGGGCATAGGGAGGGCGACCCTTCTTCCGGCAAGAGGCCCGCCATGCGCGTCCTGCACGTCCTCGACCATTCCGCGCCCCTCCAGAGCGGCTACGTCTCGCGTACCTTGGGCATCCTGCGCGCGCAGGCGGCCCTCGGGATCGAGCCGGTGGCGCTCACCTCCCCGCGCCACGGGGCCGAGGCCGGGCCGCCCACAGCAAGGGTCGAGCGGGAGGCGGGATTCGACTTCCACCGCACCCCCACGCCCGCCCGCACCCTGCCGGGCCTGGGCTTCCGCGCGGAGATGGCGGCGACGGCGCGGCGGCTGGAGGCGGCGGTCGAGGAGACGCGCCCCGCCCTCCTCCACGCCCATTCGCCGGTGCTGAACGCCTTTCCGGCGCAGGCGGTGGCGCGGCGCATGGCTATCCCCATGGTCTACGAGATCCGTGCCTTCTGGGAGGATGCCGCCGTCGACCGGGGCACGACCACCGAAGACTCGTTCCGATACCGCCTGACCCGGGCGATGGAGACGCGGGCGGTGCGCCGGGCGGGGCACGTCTTCACGATCTGCGACGGCCTGCGCGACGACCTGCTCTCGCGGGGCATCGACCCCGACCGCGTCGACCTCGCCCCCAACGCCATCGAGCCGGCCCGCCTGCCGCCCGTCACCGCGAAGGATGCCGACCTCGCGCGCAGCCTCGGTCTCGGGCCGGGGCCGGTGCTGGGGTTCGTCGGCTCGTTCTACCATTACGAGGGGCTGCACCTGCTGCTCGACGCCTTCCCCGCGATCCGCAACCGCTGGCCCGACGCGCGGGTGCTGCTCGTCGGGGGCGGGCCGGAGGAGGAGGCGCTGCGGGAGAAGGCAGCGGCCCTCGGCGGGGCGGTGATGTTCACCGGGCGGGTGCCGCCCGAACAGGTGCGGCGCTATTACTCCGTGGTCGATCTTCTGGTCTATCCGCGCCTGCGGATGCGGCTCACGGACCTCGTGACGCCGCTCAAGCCGCTGGAGGCCATGGCCATGGCCCGGCGATTCGTCGCGTCCGACGTGGGCGGCCATCGCGAGTTGGTAGAGGATGGAGTGACGGGGCGGCTGTTCGCGGCGGACGATGCCGGCGCGCTGGCCCGAACCGCCCTCGCCGCGCTCGACCCGGCGCGGGAGGCCGAGAACGCCGCCCTGACCGCGCCCGCCCTCGACTTCGTGCGCGAGACGCGAAGCTGGTCGGCGGTGGCGGCGCGCTACCTGCCGGTATACGAGCGATTGACGGGGCGGCGGATCGAGGGCTGGCGCGACACGGGGACCTGACCGCCCTATATCGCGCCGCATGACCCCGGACGACGCGCCCCTGATCCTCACCCTGCGGCTCGACGCGGAAAGCTTCGCGTTCTTCGACGCCCTGCGCCGTGAGCATTTTCCGCCCGACCGCAATGTCCTCGACGCGCACCTGACGATGTTCCACGCCCTGCCCGGCCCGATGCTGACCGGGATCGTCGAGCGCCTGCACGCCGTCGCCGCGCGGACCCCGCCCCTGTCCCTGCAGGTCACGGGCGTGCGCTTCCTCGGCTACGGCTCGGCCTACGTCATCGAGAGCGCGGCGCTCAAGCGCCTGCGGGCCGATCTGGCGGAGGGGTGGTCCGAGGTGCTGACGAAACAGGACGCGCAGGCGTGGCAACCCCACGTGACGGTGCAGAACAAGGCCCCCTCCGGCGCGGCCAAGGCGCTGTACGCAACCCTACGCGACGGCTTCGCGCCGTTCGAGGCGACGGGCACGGGCCTGTCGCTGTGGCATTACCGGGGCGGGCCGTGGGAGGCGGCGGCGGAAATGGGGTTCACCGGGGGATAGCGTCCTGCCCCCGCAACACCGGAAACTGCGGCCCCGTCAGCGGCTCCCCGTCGCGCAGCGTCACCTCCGGGAAGGGGGGCGACGTGACCAGCCCCTCGCGCCGCCGGAACCGCGCCCCCGCGCCCAGCAGGCGCAAGGAAAAGGCACGGCGCTGACGCGTCGGGTCGGTGTTGGCGGGCGCACCATGGATCGTGCGGTAGTCGAAGGCCACCGCGTCCCCCGGCTCCAGCGCCCAGCCGACGATATCGTGCGCGTCCCTGTTCCCGTCGATATCGGGGATCTCCTCCAGCCCGTCATGCGCGTTCAGCGCCTCGCCGTTGAAACGCTGCGGGCGGTAGCGCTTGCCCCATTCGTGGGAACCGGCGACGAATTCCAGCGTCGTCTCGCGCGGCACCGGATCGAGCGGTATCCACAGGCTCAGCGTCCTCGCGGCGTCGACGCAGTAATACGGCGCGTCCTGGTGCCACGGTGTCGGCACGCCCGTCGCCGCCTCCTTCACCAGCACATGCTCGTGGAAGAGCTGCACGGTGTCCGTCTCCATCAGCGCCGCGCCGATCTCGGCGGCGGGGGAGTCGAAGATGAAGCGGCGGTAGTCCTCGAACCGCGCCCAGTTGCAGTAATCCACGAAGAAGCGCCCGCCTCCACCCTCGCCGGTATAGACGCGCGCGTTCGGGGCCGGGTCGTCGCGGTTGGCGGCGATGCCCGCGCGCAGGGTCTCGACCCAGTCGGAGAAGACGCCGCGCAGGACGGCCGCGCCCGTGGTTCGGTACGCGTCGAGCGTGGCGGGATCGAGGGCGACGGTCATGGCGGTCTCCGGACAAGGACTGTCCGGCCAGTCTAGGCGCGCGGCGCGGCGATGCAAAGGCCCCGCGCAGGACTTGCCAGCGCCCCCGCGCGCGCTTAATCGAGGGGCATGAGCGACAATCCCACAGATGCCTTCAAGCAGGCCCTCGCCGAGACCGCCCGCACCATCGCGGGCGAGCCGGAACTCGAAGTCTCCTACACCGCCGATCCGTCGGGCGTGGTGGGCCGCAAGATGCGCCTGCCCCAGGTCTCGCGCCGGATGCCCGCCCGCGAGGTGGCGCTGGCGCGGGGGCAGGCCGATGCCATGGCCCTGCGGATGCGCAACCACGACGCCGGCACCCATGCGCGCCGGATGCCGCAGGGCGATGCCGCGCGGGAGGTATACGACGCGCTGGAGACGGCGCGCTGCGAGATGATGGGCGCGCGGGCCATGCCCGGCGTCGCGCGCAACCTCGACGCCGTGCTGACGGAGCGCGGCGAGCGGGCGAACTGGGGCACGATGACCGATGCCGACGACGCGCCGCTCGGCACCGCCTGCGCGCTCGCGCTGCGCAAGGCCACCACCGACCGCCCGCTCCCGGCGGCGGCGCAATCGCTGCTCGACCTGTTCGAATCCCGTTTCGAGGGACAGGCGAACGAGACGGTCGAGGCGTTGCTCGACTCGCTCGGCGACCAGGAGGAGTTCGCCCGCCGGTCGTGGCAGCTCATCGACGACATGGGCCTCGGCGAGGAACTCGGCCCGACGCCCGAGGAGATGGAGAACGACGAGACCCTCGATCAGGAGGACGAGCAGGAGCAGGACCCCGAGGCCAGCGACGACGGCGAGACCTCCGAGAGCGACCAGCCCGACGACAGCCCCCCCGAATCGAGCGAGGACGACCAGTCCTCCGACCAGTCGACCACCGACACCACGGCGGTCGTCAGCGATCAGGATGCCGACGACGAGACCGAGACGGACCAGCAGCAGCGCCAGGAAGGCGACCCACCGCCCTACGTGCCCCCCGCCATCCCCGACAGCGACGCCAGCCCGGACTATCGCATCTTCAACCGCGAGAACGACGAGATCATCGCCGCCGAGGATCTGTGCGAGGCCGAGGAGCTGACCCGCCTGCGCGCCTTTCTCGACCAGCAGGTCGCCCCGCTCAAGGGCGCGGTGGGCCGCCTCGCCAATCGCCTGCAACGCAAGCTGCTGGCCCAGCAGAACCGCTCGTGGGAATTCGACCGCGAGGAAGGGATGCTCGATGCGGGCCGCCTCGCCCGGGTCATCGCCAACCCCACCACCCCGCTCAGCTTCAAGGTCGAGAAGGATACCGACTTCCGCGATACCGTCGTGACGATCCTCCTCGACAATTCCGGCTCCATGCGCGGGCGGCCCATCACCATCGCGGCCATCTCGGCGGACGTGCTGGCGCGCACGCTCGAACGCTGCCGCGTGAAGACGGAGATCCTGGGCTTCACCACGAAGGCGTGGAAGGGCGGGCTGGCGCGGCAGGACTGGATTGCCAGGGGCCGCCCTGCCGCGCCGGGCCGCCTGAACGACCTGCGCCACATCATCTACAAGGGGGCCGATGCCCCGTGGCGGCGGGTGCGCGCCAATCTGGGCCTGATGCTGCGCGAGGGGCTGCTGAAGGAGAACATCGACGGCGAGGCGCTGGAATGGGCCTACAGGCGCCTTCTCGCCCGGCCCGAGCAGCGGCGCATCCTCATGGTCATCTCGGACGGTGCGCCGGTGGACGATTCCACGCTTTCGGCCAACCCGTCGCATTATCTCGAAAAGCACCTGCGCGACGTGATCCGCATGGTCGAATCGCAGAAGCGCGTGGAACTGGTCGCCATCGGTATCGGCCACGACGTGACCCGCTATTACCGCCGCGCCGTGACCATCACCGACGCGGAGCAGCTCGGCGGCGCCATCACCGACCAGCTCGCCGACCTGTTCGACACGAACGACGGCACCCCAAAGGCGCGTCGGAAGCTGGAGGCGGCGTAGGCGTCGGCCTCACGGGGCCGGCACGGCGACGACCCCGTAATTCACCGCCAGATCGTCCCCCCGCCGCCAGTCGTCGCGCAGGGGGTTGTAAACGAAGCCCGTGCGGTCGACGACGCGCAGGCCGCCCCCCTCCAGCGCCGCGCCCAGCTCCTCGGGCGTCGGGAACCTGTTCCAGTCGTGGGTACCTCGGGGCAGCCAGCGCAGGATGTACTCGGCACCGACGATGGCGAGGGCGTAGCTGCGCGGCGTGCGGTTGAGGGTCGACAGCGCGACGAGGCCCTCCGGCTCGACGAGTTGCCCCAGCGCGATGGCGAAGGCGGGAACGTCCGACACATGCTCCACGATCTCCATCGCGAGCACGGCGTCGAAGGTCGCGCCCTCCCCGGCCAGCGCCTCGGCGGTCGTCGCGCGGTAGTCGATGTCCAGTCCCATCAATTGCGCGTGGGCGCGGGCGGCCATGATGCCCTCCTCCGCCGCGTCGATGCCGGTGACGGTCGCGCCCATCCGGGCCAGCGGCTCGCTCAGCAGCCCGCCGCCGCAGCCGACGTCGAGCACGCGCAGGCCCGCCAGCGGCGCACGTGCCGCCGGATCGCGCCCGAACTGCGCGCACAGGTGATCGCGCAGCCAATCGAGGCGCACGGGGTTCATCCGGTGCAGCGGGCGGAAGGCCCCGTCCGGGTCCCACCACGTCTGCGCCAGCGCCGCGAACTTGCCGACCTCACCCTCGTCCACCGTTCCGCCCGTCGGTTGCATTCGCTCGCCTCCTGCCGTAACCCTGCTCACGACCCAGATAGGGCGCGCCCGCGTCCTCCGCCATCGTCGCACCGCCCTCAAACAGCGAGCGAAGCCGAGCGACAGGGCAAACAGGAACGGCGCGCGACAGGACGACCCCCATGAATCGCTCCCTCTACCCGTCCATCGAGCCGCACATCCGGCGCAGGCTCAAGGTCTCGGACCTGCACGAGATCTACGTCGAGGAATGCGGCAACCCGGACGGCAAGCCCGTCATCGTGCTGCATGGCGGCCCCGGCGCGGGGTGCAACCCGGCGATGCGGCGCTTCTTCAACCCGCGCAAGTACCGCGTGATCCTGTTCGATCAGCGCGGCTGCGGGCGCTCGACGCCCAATGCCTGCTGCGTCGAGAACACGACCTGGGACCTCGTCGCCGATATCGAGCGCATCCGCGAGGCGTTCGGGGTGGAGCGGTGGCAGGTCTTCGGCGGGTCCTGGGGGTCCACGCTCGCCCTCGCCTACGCCCAGACGCATCCCGACCGGGTGACGGAGCTGGTGCTGCGCGGCATCTTCCTCATCACGCGCGAGGAGATCGACTGGTTCCACAACGGCGGCTGCGCGCGCATCCATCCCGAGCTGTGGGAGCAGTTCGTCTCGCCCATTCCCGAGGCCGAGCGCGGCGACATGGTCGCCGCCTATCACAAACGCCTGTTCGGCGACGACCCGGCGACGCAGCGCGCCTGCGCCCGGGCATGGTCGCGCTGGGAGGGGGCGACGGTGACGATGGCCCCGTCGCCGGCGCGCATCCAGGCCTTCGGCCATGACGAGTACGCCCTCGCCTTCGCGCGGATCGAGGCGCATTACTTCATGCATGCGGGCTTCATGGACGAGGACGGACAGCTCCTGCGCGACCTGCCGAAGATCACCCATCTGCCCGCGACCATCGTGCAGGGCCGCTTCGACGTGGTGACGCCGCCCGTCATGGCCTGGCGGCTGCACCGGGCCTGGCCCGGGTCGAAGCTGGTGATGGCCCCGAATGCGGGTCACGCCGTCAGCGAGCCGGGTATCGCCAGCGCGCTGGTCAACGCGACGGACGGCTACGCCGCCTGACCGGCTCGCGCCCGAGGCGGGGGCTGCTCTTACCGTATGGCCTCTCGATACAGCAGGCCCCGGCTCAACGCCGGGGCCGCGCCTCTTCCTAGCCGCCGTCGAGCCATGCCGGCAGCCACAGCGCGATCTGCGGGAACGTGAAGATCAGGATGAGGCCGATGAGCTGGATGACCATGAACTGCATCATCCCGAGATAGATGTCCTTCAGGTCCCATTCCGGCACCACGCCCTTCAGGAAGTAGGCCGAAAGCGCGACGGGGGGCGAGAGCCAGGCCGTCTGGAGGTTCACGGCGACCAGGATCGCGAACCAGACCAGCAGGTCCACCCGCTCCAGCCCGAAGGCCGGGCCGAGCGTCTCCACCACCGGCATCAGGATCGGCACGATGATGAGGACGATCGGCACCCATTCGAGCGGCCAGCCGAGCAGGAAGATCAGCGCCATGATCAGGATCAGCGTCCACACCGCGCCCAGATCGAGCGAGAGCAGCAGTTCCGTCATCATCTTCGGCGTGCCGAGGTTCGAGAACACGGCCCCGAAGAAGTTGGACGCCGCGACCAGGAACATGATGAGGACCGTGATCTCCAGCGTCTTGATCAATGCGTCGTAGAAGCCCGTGATCGTGAACTTGCGGTAGAGCAGCGACAGCAGGATCGAGCCGAACGCCCCGCAGGCGGCGGCCTCCGCCGGGGTCGCCCAGCCGAGCAGGATCGAGCCGAGCGCGAAGGAGATGAGCACGGTGGGCGGGACGAGACCCATGAAGAACTCGTACCACAGATCCGAGAAGTAGAAGCCCCCCGGCCGCACCCGGCGCATGACCTGGAACGCGACGTACATCAGCACGATCCACAGGATCGGGATGATCAATCCGCCGAAGGGGAAGAAGGCGAGCGCGCCCGCCGCCCCGAGCGTACACAGCCAGATGAACGCGACCAGCGCCGCCATGACGATGGCGACCTCCAGCAGGTAGTAGGGCGAGGTCTGCGGCTGCTCCTCCTTCGGCAGGATCGGGCCGAGGCTGGGATTGATCCAGCAGCGGCCGATGGCATAGAGCATGTAGAGCCCCGCCAGCATGACGCCGGGCACGATGGCCGCGCGGAACAGGTCCGTCACCGGCACCTCCAGCACCGGCCCCATGACGATCAGCATGATCGAGGGCGGGATGAGGATGCCGAGCGTGCCGCCCGCGGTGATCGTGCCCGCCGCGAGCCGCACGTCGTAGCCGGAGCGGTTCATCGTCCGCGCCGCCATGATGCCGAGGATGGTGACCGATGCGCCGACGATGCCGGTCGCGGCGGCGAAGATGGTCGAGACGAAGAGGACCGCGATGAACAGCGCGCCCTTGGTGCGCGACATCATCATCTGCACGGCCATGAACAGCCGCTCCATCAGGCCCGCCTTCTCCATCATGATGCCCATGAAGATGAAGAGCGGCACCGCGACGAGCTGGTCGTCGAGCATGGTCGCGTTCACCTGAAGCGTCAGCAGGTAGAAGGTCAGGTCGCTGTTCGACCCCCAGGTGCCGAAGACGAAGCCGAGGAAGATCAGCGTGAAGGAGATCGGAAAGCCGACGAAGATCGAGAACAGCATCGCGCCGAGCATCCACAATCCGATGGTCGGCTTGTCGAGCGACAGTCCGCCGAACAGGCTGCCCAGCCAGTCGAGACCGGACTGTATCCACAGGACGATATCCTGCCCGAAGGTCAGCGGCTCCTCCCGGCGCAGGGCGCGCGCGGCGTCCTTGGCCAGATCGCTCTGGAAGAAGACGAGGTAGAAGAGGATCGCCAGCAGGACGAGGTAGGGGAAGAACACCCTGAGGAACGCCGCCTCGCGCTCCTTGCCCATCTGGTGAAAGGCGCGGAACAGTTCCGGAAAGCCCTGCAACAGCAGGAGGAATGCGCCGATGGGCATGAAGATGCGCGCGGGCCACAGGATCGGCGCCCAGGTCGAATCGCTCGCCTGCTCCCAGTTGCCCCAGTCGCGGTCCCAGCCGCGCCAGCCCATGGCGTCGAGCGTGAAATCCAGCGCGCTCCAGAAGAAGAACAGCATCGCCGGGAAGTAGAACAGCATGTAGAGCGTCGCATCGACCGTTGCCTGCGTCTTCGGCGACCAGTTGCGATAGAGGAAGTCGGCACGGATATGTACGCCGCGCAGCAGCGCGTAGCCCGCCGCGCCCATGAACAGGACGCCCGCGAGCATGCGGCTGACGTCGTAGACCCACAGCGTCGGTCCGAAGCCCCAGTCCCGGGCCTCCTGCTCCATGCCGTTGGCCACGAGCATGCCGAAGCCGGTCCGCGAGACCACCTCGTAGACGGCGGAGAAGATGAGCGGGATGATGAGCAGGCAGATGATCCGCCCGGCCCACAGGTTGATGATGTCGATGGTCGCGGTGATCGGTCGCTGCCAGGCGGTCATGTCCTCGGGCGTCTGCCCGGGCTTCTCCGCGCGGCGTTCGGCGATCAGCTCGTCGGTGATGTCAAGCTCACCCGGACCCGGCTCGTTGGCCATCGGTCATCCCCCTGAATTTTATTATTGTTCTGCGTGTCGCCAGGCCTTGCGCCCGGTCAGCCTTCCCGCGGCGGCTCGGGAAAGAAATCCTCGTCCAGCACCTGATCGAGAGTCCACTCGGGCAAGTCCTGCGCCGCGCGGCGATACCGGTCGGCGTTGGCGGGTTCGTGGTCGGCGAGCGTGGCAAGCGTCAGTTTGAGTGCGGACGCATAGGCTTGATCGAAGACGGTCTCGGCATGGTGCCACAGGCTCGGGCTTTGCTCGAAACGGTCGGCGACCCGCTCCCGCTGCTCGCGGATCGTGGTGCGCCATCCGGCTCGCGGACCGGATGCCGTCGATAGTGCGATCTTGAGCATGTGGCCGATGATCGTCCTGAGACGGTTCTTGATCTCGCTTCTGAGATTGCCGGCCATATCGCGAATTTCCTCCGCCAGATTCTCCCAATCCAGCGCCGTCGCATCACCACGCTGCAGCAGCAGCGTCTGGTGATCGCACCATTCGAGAAAATCGTCGTCGTAGCCGGGAACCTCGCCGTCGGTGACGAAGCGTCTCTGCACGTTCATGTCGTCGACCCTCCGTCCCGGATACGGAGCACCCCGCCCTGCGAGGGGCGGGGTGCGAGAGGCATCACTTGTTCGCGACGCTGTCGGCGAAGGCCTTGCCGAGCGAGGCGTTGGACGCCTGCGCGCCGGCCCAGAACGGAACCGCGATGGCGGCGAAGTCCTTCTGGGACTGCCACACCTTCGCGAAGAACTCGTTCTCCTCCGAGTTCTTCTCCAGCGCCGCGTTGGCGGCGTTCATGTAGGCGGGGAAGTAGTCGGCGGGGGTGTCATGCAGGATGACGCCGTGGTTCTCGGTCAGGTCCTTGAGGGCCTTGCCGTTCTCGTAGATGCGGTAGGACATCGACTTGGACAGCGAGGCGTTGGCCGCGACTTCGAGGGCCTTCTTCTCGCGGTCGGTCAGACCGTCGTACACGTCACCGTTGATGTACATGTCCGCGTTCACCACGACCTGGTGCAGGCCCTGGAGATAGTAGTGCTTCAGCACCTTCTGAAAGCCGAAGACCGAGTCGGGCTTGGGGCAGCACCATTCGGCGGCGTCGATGACGCCCTTCTCCAGCGCGGGCAGGATGTCGCCGCCGCCCATGGCGACCGAGGCGACGCCGATGTCCTTGTAGGTCTGGCCGGGGATGCCGGGAGGCGTGCGGAAGCGGTACTTGCGGAAGTCGTCCATCGACGCGATCGGCTCCTTGAACCAGCCGAGGGCCTCGGGGCCGACGGGCTGGAGCATGAAGCCCTTCACGTTCACGCCCATCTCGTCCCACAGCTCGTCGTACAGCTCCTTGCCGCCGCCGTACTGAAACCAGGACAGGAAGGCGATGTTGTCGATGCCGACGCCCGCGCCCGCGACCGGCGAGCCGAAGAGCATGGCGGCGGGGTGCTTGCCCGACCAGTAGTGCGTCCAGGCGAAGCCGCCCTCGACGAGGCCCTTGTCCACGGCGTCGAGCGTCTCGCGCACGCCGACCACGGCGCCGGCGGGCAGGATCTCGATCTTCAGCGAGCCGTCGGTCAGGGCTTCGACGTCCTTGGCGAACTCGCCGAGCATGAACACCTCGTCCGCCTTCGACGGAATCACGGACTGCACGCGGATCACGGTCTCGGCGAAGGCGGCGGTCGACAGCGCGGCCATCGCGGCGCCCATCACGGCGCTCTTGAACAGTTTCATCTTTTCACTCCCTGGGGGTTTGTCGTTGGTGAGGCATGTTTCCCCTCGCAGGCGAGGGGACGCCACATGCCGGGCGTTGTCAATGCGCCGTCCGGTGCGGGGGCGCAAGAAAAGGGTCGCGCGATCCGGGATCGGCCGGCCGCGAACGCGGCATATCCCCCGCCAGAAGCGCGGAACGGGCCGTCGATACCGGCAGGCGCATGGGCCATCACGCGGCCCCGGCCAGCGCGACGGACCCGGCCTTCGCATCCTCGCGCACCATGTCCGACAGCTTCTCGCCGATCATGATGGCCGGGGCGTTGGTGTTGCCGGAGACGATTCGCGGCATGATGGAACAATCCGCGACGCGCAATCCTTGCACCCCGCGAACGCGCAGCCGCTCGTCGACCACCGCGCGCTCGTCCTGGCCCATGCGGCAGGTGCCGGTCGGGTGATAGATCGTCGTCGCCGTGTCGCGCACCCATTGCAGCAGCGCCTCGTCCCCCTGCACGGACGGGTCGGGGCGGAATTCCTCGGTGATGGCGCTCTTGAGCGGTTCGTACCCCGCGATCCGCTGCGCGACCTTCACCCCGGCGACGGCGGTGGCGCAGTCGAGGGGGGTGGCGAGGTAGTTCGGGTGGATCTTCGGCGCGCCCAGCGGGTTCTCCGGATCGAGCAGCAGGTGACCCGCGCTCTCCGGGCGAAGCTGGCAGACGGAGACCGTGAAGGCCGAGAAGGGATGCACGCCTTCGCCGGGGCTGTCCGCGCTCCACGGTTGGATGTGGAACTGGATGTCCGGGGTGGCCAGCTCGGGGCGGGTCTTGATGAATCCCACCGCCAGGCTCGCCGCCATGGTCATCGGGCCGGAGCGCTTCAAGGCGAACTCGGCGGCGATCTTCATCTTGCCGAACAGCGAGCGAACCTCGTTGTTCATGGTCGGCCGGGCGCATTTGTAGACGAGGCGAGCCTGCAGGTGGTCCTGAAGGTTCGTTCCGACATCGGGCGCGTCGCGCAGGACGTCGATCCCCATATCCGTCAGGTGCTCCCCTGGGCCGATGCCGGAAAGCATTAGGATCTGCGGAGAACCGAGCGCGCCGGCGCAGAGGATCACCTCCCTGCGCGCCTCGACGATCTCCGTCCTGCCGTTGCGGAGCAGCTCGACGCCCGTGGCCCGGCGATTTTCGTCGAAGACGATGCGCTTCACATGCGCCTTGGTGATGATGTCGAGGTTCGGGCGCTTCCGCGCGGGCTTGAGATACGCCGTCGCCGAGGAACAGCGCAGGCCGTTCGCCGCCGTGAGCTGGAAGTAACCCACGCCCTCCTGCGTCTCGCCGTTATAATCCTCGTTATAGGCGTAGCCCGCCGCCTGTGCCGCATCTACCCATTCGTCGCAGATGCGCCGCGACAGCCGCATGTTCGAGACCGCGAGCGGGCCGCTGCCGCCGTGATACGCGCTCTCCCCGCGCTCCTGCCGTTCGGAGCGGCGGAAATAGGGGAGCACGTCGTCCCAGCCCCAGCCCGTGTTGCCCGCCTGTCGCCAGCCGTCGTAATCCTCGACCTGGCCGCGCACGTAGAGGAGACCGTTCAGCGCGCTCGACCCGCCAAGGACCTTGCCGCGCGGCCATTGCAGGCGGCGGCCGTTGAGGCCGGGGTCCGGCTCGGTCATGTACATCCAGTCCACGGACGGATTGTGCATGGTCTTGAAGTAGCCGACGGGAATGTGGATCCAGGGGTTCGAATCGCGCCCCCCCGCCTCGATCAGCCCGACAGTCGCGTCCCCGGCCTCGGACAGGCGCGCCGCAACCGCGCAGCCCGCCGACCCGGCCCCTATCACCACGTAATCGAATGCCACGGCGGCCCCCTCTCTTTCGAAAAGTAAGACCACATTTCTCAAAATTTTAAAAGGGATTTTCTCCGGCATCAATTATACGGTGCCGGACATGAGCGACGCGCACGATCGAATCCCGACGAACATGAGGATGATCTTCATCCTCGAAACCTTGGCCCAGGCGGGCAGACCGCTCTCCGTGGCCGAGCTGGGAGAGACCGTCGACCTGCCCAAGCCCACCCTGCACCGCCTCTGCACGACGCTGGAGGAGGACGGGTTCCTGATCCGCGATTCCATCGGCGGACGGCTGCGCCCGGCGCGGCGCACGCGGCTCATGGCCTCGGGCCTCCTGATGGCGTCGCAGCTGCATATCGCCCGGCGCATGGTGCTGACCGGGCTGGCGGCGGAGATCCGCGAGACGTGCAACTTCGTGGTGCCGGGCGAGAGCGGGATGACCTATCTCGACCGCGTGGATACGCCCTGGCCGCTGCGCTATCAGCTACCCATCGGGGCGGAGGTGCCGTTCCACTGCACGGCGAGCGGCAAGCTCTTCCTCGCCAATCACGACACGGCCGGGCGCGAGCGGCTGCTCGGCGCGATGGCGCTGGGGCCGGAGGGGCCGAACGCCATCACCGACAAGGACCGTTTGCGGAGCGAATTGCAGGCGATCCGCAAGGCGGGGCATTCGTGGGACAACGAGGAATTCATGGCCGGCATGGTCGCCATCGCCGTCCCGGTCTTCGATCACGAGGCGCGCTTCGCCGCCGCGCTGGCCTTCCATGCGCCGGTGCAGCGCATGGATTTCGAGCAGGCGAAGGCTTGGGTGCCACGCCTCAAGGACGCGGCGACGCAGCTTCGCGAACTGATGTTCGGCGAGGACGCCCCCCCTATTCGATGACGCCGCAGGCGATCCGCCCGCCCGCTCCGGCCTCGCTGCCGTAGCTGTCGGGTTTCGCGTGCAGGATCAGCGCGCTGCCGTCGTCGTCGAAGAGCGTGTTGGCGGCATCGGCGAGCAGGCTGACGCGCGGGTTCAGCACGTCCGCCCTGACCTGCCCGTCCGCCATCGCGTAGACATTGGCCATGTCGCCCGCATGGGGGCCGTCCTCGGTGAAGCCGTGACCCGTACCGTCGGGGTTGTAGTGCCCCCCCGCCGCGCCGAAATCCGGCTCGCAGGTTCCGTTCTCGTGGATGTGGAAGCCGTGGCCGCCCTCGGGCACCCCCTCCAGATCGACGTGTAGCAGCACGGTGTCGTGCATCTGCGTCAGGGTCACCGTGCCGACGGACTCGCCGTCCGTATCCATCATCTCGACGGTCACGGGGTCGGGCATCTCGCCGTGGCCGTCGGCGAAGGCGAGGGTCGGCAGGGCGAGGACGGCGCTGGCGAGGAGGAGGCGTCTCATGGGCGGAACCTTTCGGACATGTGAATATTCGATCAACGCACCGCCCCGGCGGGTGTTCCGCGCCGGTCAGGCGGCGGCGGCCATCTCGTCGCGGATCACCTGGCGCAGGGTGTCGATGGGGGCGAGCGCCTCGCCGGTCTCGATATGCCAGAAGGTCCAGCCGTTGCACGCCTCGGCCCCCTGGACCAGCGCGCCGACCTTGTGGATCGACCCGCTCAGCCCCCCGTCCGCCTCCAGCGTGCCGTCGGCGCGGACGAGGGCGCTGTGGCGGCGGTTGGCGGAATGCAGGATCGTGCCCGGTTCGACCATCCGCCGCTCGACCAGCGTGCCGAAGGGCACGCGCGGGGCGGACCGGCGCGGCTGGGTCACGGCGCGGGCGCGGGGTTCGTAGGGGGCGATATCGCTCAGGCGCTTGCGGGCGACCGTGGCGTAGGCCTTCTCCCGCTCGATGCCGATGAAGCGCCGTCCCAGACGCTTGGCCACCGCGCCGGTCGTGCCCACCCCGAAGAACGGGTCGAGCACGATATCCCCCGGCTTCGTCGCCGCCAGCAGCAGACGGTGGAGCAGCGCCTCGGGCTTCTGCGTCGGATGCGCCTTCTTGCCCTCGGCGTTCTTGAGCCGCTCGCCCCCGGTGCAGATCGGCAGCACCCAGTCGGAGCGCATCTGCAGATCCTCGTTCGCCGCCTTCATCGCCTCGTAGTTGAAGGTGTAGCGCGCGTCCGGGGATTTCGCGCACCAGATCAGCGTCTCGTGCGCATTGGTGAAGCGCTTGCCGCGGAAGTTGGGCATCGGGTTCGTCTTGCGCCAGACGATGTCGTTGAGAATCCAGAAATCGAGGTTCTGAAGCGTCGCGCCGACGCGGAAGATATTGTGGTAGCTGCCGATCACCCACAGCGCGCCGTCGTCCTTCAGCACCCGCCGCGCGGCGCGCAGCCAAGCCTCCGTGAAATCGTCATAGGCCGCGAAGCCGCCGAACTGGTCCCATTTCTCGGTCACGCCGTCCACGACGCTCTCGTTCGGACGGCGCAGCTCGCCGCCGAGCTGGAGGTTGTAGGGGGGGTCGGCGAAGACGAGATCCACCGACTTCTCCGGCAGGGCGTTCATCGCCGCGATGCAGTCGTCCACAATGACGGTGTCGAGGGGGAGGGAAACCGCCTGCCTCTTGCCGGATTTGGTTTTCACGTTTGTTCGCATGACTTTGTACCGCTCCGCTCATCTTTTTTGTGAAGATGGCGCGCGTGAGTCCGCTGGTCAACGGAAAAATGATGTGATTCAGGAGTCTATAGAGTTTTCTTCATATATTGCTTTGCGAACGGGGGCGAAAATCCGCCGATGTTCGCAAGTTATCCCCAGAGTTTTCAACGCGTCGCGGTGCCGGGCGGTCGGGTAGCCCGCGTTCGTTTCCCACCCGTAGCCGGGATGGGCACGGGCCAGATCGCGCATGATGCCGTCGCGGTGCACCTTCGCCACGATGGAGGCGGCGGCGATACTCAGCGAGAGGCTGTCGCCCTTGATCAGCGGATGCACGGCGCAGGGCAGGCCCGCCGGCGCGCGCCGGCCGTCCGTCAGCGCGATATCGGGCCGCACGGGCAAGGCAGCGACGGCGCGGGCCATGGCCAGATCGTTCGCCGCCGTCAGGCCGATCGCGTCCAGCTCCGGCGCCGGGACGGTCCCGATACCGACGCCGGCGCTCTGATGGATGCAGGACGCGATGACGGCGAGGCGCTTCTTGGTCAGGGTCTTGGAATCGCGGATGCCGTCGGGGATGGCCGCGCGGTCCAGCACCACCGCCGCCGCGACCAGCGGCCCGGCCAGCGGCCCGCGCCCCACCTCGTCCACGCCGCAGACGATGCCCTGATGCGCCTCCTCCGGTGCCAGGCTGGGCCAGGCGATCACAGCAGCGCCTGGATATCGGCGCAGACGGAGACGGCCTGACCGGAGATCGTGCGACCCCGTTCCGAGGCGAGGAAGACGATCTGGTCGGCGATCTGCCGCTGGGTGACGTAGCTGCGCAGGGCGGTCATCGACAGCGCGTCGGCCTCTGCCTCGGCGAAGGCCCTGCCCTGCCGCTGCGCCTTCGCCTCGATCACGCGGCGGATGCGGTCTCCGGCGACGAGGCCGGGCAGGATGGCGTTGGCGCGGATGCCCTCCGGTCCCAGTTCGACGGAAAGGGACTTCGTGAAGCCGATGACGCCCCATTTCGCCGCCGCATAGGGCGTGCGCATGGCGAAGCCGTGCTTGCCGGCGGCCGAGGAGAGGTTCACGATGGAGGCGTTGGCGCTCTCGCGCAGGAACGGGAGCGCGGCCTGTGTCCCGACGAACTGCGCGGTCAGGCAGATGTCGAGGCAGGCGTCCCAGTCGCCCGCGTCGATATCCTCGACCCGCGCGGTCGGCCCGGCGATGCCCGCATTGTTGACGAGACAGTCCAGACCGCCCATCGCCCGCGCCGCATTCCCGATGAAGGCGCGCAGGGCCGCGCGGTCGGACACGTCGCAGACCTCGGCACGGATGCCGTCGTCCCCGATGGCGGCGACGGCCCCGGCGTCGATATCGCAGACCGCGACCCGTGCGCCCTCCTCCCGGAAGGCCCGCGCGATCTCGCGTCCGATCCCCGCCGCCCCGGCGGTGACGATCACCCGCGCGCCGTCCAGCCCCGTCTCCATGCGCTATTCTCCCGTCGCGTCGAAGGCCGTTTCGAGACAGGCCTGCACGGCGAAGCGCGCGTCGCAGGGAGGCGTCATGGTGCCTTGCGCGGTACAGCCCTTCATCGTGCAGATCGTCCGCCGCGTGCAGACCCGCGCGAGGCAGTCGCCGTCCGTACAGGCGGCGCGTTCGTCCGCGGTGCAGCCGGTATAGGCGACGTGGCAGACGTTGCAGCCCTGCCGAATCGCCGTGCAGCCCTGGGCGACCAGACCGTCGAAGACGGTGCGCGAGAAGCGGGCGTAGAACACGCGCGTCCCGTCAGGCTCGACCGCCCGCGCCATCATCGTCGAGGCCGGACACTGGCGCGCGATGCTCACCCCCTCCGGCAGGGCGGCGTCGCGGTCGGGCTTGGGCACGGGGACGGGGTCGGCCACGACGGCGGCATCCCAGACCCGCGCGCCCTCCCCCACCACCGGGCTTGCCAGAAGCCCGAGAAAGACGCATAGCGCCGCCACAACCGCCCGGACGCTCATGCCGCGTCCGCCGAGACGAGGAACCCCGACCGATGATGACCTTCTATCCCGCCATCGACCTGAAGGACGGCGCGTGCGTACGCCTGCTGCGCGGCCGCATGGAGGACGCGACCGTCTACAACGACGATCCGGTCGCCCAGGCGCGGGCATTCGAGAAGGCGGGGGCCGGGTGGCTGCATCTGGTCGACCTCAACGGGGCGTTCAGCGGCACGCCGGTCAATGACGGTATCGTGGGCCGCATCGTAGAAGGAATATCCATCCCCGTGCAACTCGGCGGCGGGGTGCGCACGGCCGAAACGGTCGACCTGTGGCTCGAACGCGGCATCGCGCGGGTGGTACTGGGCACCGTGGCCGCGCGCAACCCCGATTTCGTGCGCGAGACGGCCCGGCGTCATCCGGGACGCATCGCGGTGGGCATCGACGCGCGGGGCGGCAAGGTGGCGGTCGAGGGCTGGGCCGAGACGACCGAGCTGACGGCGCTGGAGCTGGCGAAGCGATTCGAGGATGCGGGGGTGGCGGCCATCGTCTTCACCGACATCGACCTGGACGGCGCGATGGAAGGGCCGAACGTGGCCGCGACCGCCGCCCTCGCCGGCGCGGTCTCGACGCCGGTCATCGCGTCGGGGGGCGTGTCCTCCTACGACGACCTGCGGGCGTTGCGCGATTGCGGCGTGCCGCTCGACGGGGCGATCTCGGGCCGGGCGATCTACGACGGCACCATCGACGTGGCGACGGCGGTGACGGTGCTGTCCGGGGGGGGCTGACCCCTTTCCGATCACGACCGCGAACGAAAAACGGCCCCGCGCGATGCGGGGCCGTCTGCGTTTCGGGGTGTGCGGGTGTCAGCTCTTCTTGCGGCGCAGGAAGCCTGCGATACCCGCCAGGGCGATGAGCAGGAGCGGAGCCGGCTCGGGCACCTGTCCGCCACCGCTGCCGCCGGAGGTGCTCCCCCCGCCCGACGAGGACGACGAGGTCATCCCGCTGGAGGAGGCCATCCCGCTCGACGTGCCGCTGGACGTCATCCCGCTGGAGGTCATGCCACCCGAGGACGAGGAGCTGGATGCACCGCTCGACGA
>JAHDDY010000119.1 GCA_020629115.1 Paracoccaceae bacterium
TCCCAGTAGGTCACGCGCGGATCGTTCAGCCCCGCCCGGACCAGCAGCGCCGGGTAGTCCTGCGCGGCCACGTTGTCATAGGGCGAATAGCTCCGGATGAGGTCGAAGGCGGTCTCGTCGGTCAGGGGGTTGCCCCATTCGGGCCATTCGATGGGGGTGAGCGGCAGCGTGTCGTCCAGCATGGTGTTGAGCGCGTCGACGAAGGGCACGGCGGCGATGGCCGCGCGCCACAGGTCCGGCGCGCGGTTGACGGCCACGCCCATGAGCTGCCCGCCCGCCGACCCGCCGGAGATGGAGATATCGCCCCGGGTCGCGCGCCCCTCGGCCACCAGATGCCCGGCCACGTCGATGAAGTCGTTGAACGTATTCTCGCGCCGCGTGCCCTTGCCGCCTTCGTACCATTGCCGCCCCAGCTCGTCCCCGCCCCGGACATGGGCGATGGCGTAGGTGATGCCGCGATCCAGCAGGCTGATGCGCGCGGTGGAGAAATGCGGCGGCATCGCCATGCCGTAGGCCCCGTAGCCGTAGAGGTGCAGCGGCCCGCCCGGCGCGGCATCGCGGCGGCGCACCAGCGAGACCGGCACCCGCGCCCCGTCCCGCGCGGGCACCATCAGCCGCTCGGTCACGTAGGCCCCCGCGTCGTAGCCGGAGGGGATCTCCTGCACCTTCAGCGTCTCCAGCCGCCGCTCGTCGATGTGGTAGTCGTAGACCGTGCCCGGCGTGACCATGGATTGATAGGACAGGCGCAGGGCCTTCGGCGCCGTCTCGCAGTTCGGGCCGAGCCAGACGCAGTAGCTGGGTTCGGGAAAGTCGATCCGGTGGCCCGCCGCCCCGTCATGGCCGCGAAGATGGATCTGGTCCAGCCCGTCGATGCGCTCCTCCACGACGAGGAAGCCGTCGAAGGCGTGCAGGCCGTGGAGATACGTCCCGTCGCTGCCGGGGATCAGCTCGCGCCAGTGCTCCCGCTCCGGCGCGCTCGCATCCGCGACGGCGACGCGGAAGTTCTCGTGCGTGTCGTTGGTCAGGAAGAAGAACGTGCCGTTCGAATGCTCCACCGACATCTCGACCCCGGACTCGCGCGGGGAGACGAGGATCGGCGCGCCGAACGGGTCGTCCGCGCGCAGGAGGCGCATCTCGGTCGTGACGTGGTCGCCGGAGCCGATGACGATCCATTCCTCGTCGCGGGTCATGCTGATGCCCGTGAAGAAGGACGTGTCCGTCTCCTCGTAGAGGATCGGGTCGTCCGCCGGATCGGTGCCGAGCGTATGGGCGCGCACGCGGTAGGGCCGCCATTCCTCCGACAGTTCCATGTAGAGGAACACGCCCGGCGTCGCGGTCCAGACCGGGGCGCGGCCCGCATTGCCGATGGTCTCCGCCGCCCGCTCGCCGGTGGCGAGGTTCTCCAGGCGGATGGTGAAGCGCTCCGACCCGTCGGTATCGCTCGCCCAGCCCATCCAGTCCCCCGCCGGGGCGATGCCGAAGCCGCCGAGGCGGAAGTAGTCGTGCTCTCCGGCCAGCGCCGGCACGTCGAGGAAGACCGACCAGTCGCCCCCGCCAGCGGGCCGCCGCTGCCACAGCGGATACTGCGCGCCCGTCTCGAAGCGGTAGCCGTAGTCCCAGTCCCCGTCGCGATGGGGCACGCTCGCGTCGTCCTCCTTGATCCGGCCCTTCATCTCCGCGAACAGGGTCTCGACCAGCTCCGAATGCGGGGCGAAGGCGGTCTCGGCATAGGCGTTCTCGGCCTTCAGGTGATCGAGGATCGCGGCATCCTCCACCTTCGGATAGCCCGGATCGCGCATCCAGGCGTAATCGTCCGTCAGGGTGCGCCCGTGGAACGCGCGGGTCGTGCGCTCCTTGCGGGCATGGGGCGGGGTGGCGTCGGCGGGGACGAAAGCGGGCATGGGCAAGCCTTCCGGTGCGGTGTGCGGGACGAGGCCGTACGATGTACCGATTCCGGGCGAGGTTATCCAGTCTGGATCGGCGGAGCGTTCCGTCGTATACTAGTTCTACTCCGCACCCTTGCGCCGATGCTTCGCCCCCTCTTCCTCGACCGCCGCCGGGTCGGCGTCCATGACGAGGCGCTCGGCGCCCGACAGGCAGACGAAGCGGCGTCCGCGCATCCGACCGATCAGCGTCAGCCCCACCTCCCGCGCGATCTCGACGCCCCAAGCGGTGAAGCCGGAGCGCGAGGCGAGGACGGGGATGCCCATGGTGGCCGTCTTGATGACCATCTCCGAGGTGAGCCGCCCCGTGGTGTAGAGCATGTGCGCGCCCGGATCGAGCCGCTCGCGGAACATCCAGCCCGCGATCTTGTCGACCGCGTTGTGCCGCCCGACATCCTCCATGTAGACCAGCGGCCGGTCCGCCCGGCACAGCACCGTGCCGTGGATCGCCCCCGCCTCCAGATACAGCGACGGCACCGTGTTGATGCGCTTCGCCAGGGCGTAGAGACAGCTCGTGCGCAGCTCGGCGGGGGGCAGGGTCAGGCCGTCGAGCGTCTCCATCATGTCGCCGAAGACGGTGCCCACCGCGCAGCCGGAGGTCCGCGTCTTCTTCTTCAGCTTCTCCTCGTAATCGGTGGCCCGCGCGGTGCGCACGACCACGACCTCCAGATCGTCGTCGTGGTCCACCCCCGTCAGCACGTCGTCCCGGCGCAGCATCCCCTGGTTGAGCAGGTAGCCGATGGCCAGCTCCTCCGGATAGTCGCCGATGGTCATGGCCGTGACGATCTCCTGCGCGTTGAGGAAGATGGTCAGGGGCCGCTCCTCGACGACGCGCAGGTCGACCGCCGTGCCGGTATGGTCGATGCCCGATACAGCGCGGGTCAGGCGCGGGAGGGAGGGGTCGGGGGCGACGAGGAAATCGTCCTCAGGCATCGTCCATCACCGCGATGTCCTCGCCCGGCTCGATGGGCACGTCCCCCGTCTTGAGGAACGTCACCACGTCCTGCGCGACCTCGGCGCTGAGCGGCAGCCAGCCGTGGATGCTCTCCACCCGCAGGCGCTTGCCGGCCACCTTGCCCCAGGCGGAGCGCACGCTGACGAGGCCGTCGTTCGAGCCGCGGATGCCGTAGCGCTGCGACAGCCAGCGGGGCATCGAGGTGCCGGCGACGGCCATCACGTTCGGATCGGGCGCGTCCTCGCCGCCCGGATCGACGCCCAGCTCCTCCAGCACGGGGCCGAAGAACTCCCGCGCGAGGCGCAGTTCGCTCAGGGTCCGCGCCGCCGCCGAGCCGAGATTGGGCGAGCCGAGCTGCACCACCCGATCGACGCCAAGGCCGGGATGATCCCGCTTCACGCCCAAGGCGACGACCCCGCCGAGGGAGTGGCCCACCAAATGCACCGGCCCGCCCCGCGGCATCCGCGCGACCTGCGCGGCGACCGTCGACACCGCCTCCTCCATCCGCATCCGGCGCGAATCGTATCGCGCGAAGGCGGTACGGAAGCCGTTGCGGCGCAGGCGCATCGACATCAGCCGCATGGAGGCCTGCGTGCGCGCGAGACCGTGTATCAGCACCACGAGACCGTTCGGCGGATCGGGTTCGTCCATAATCGTTCGTTCACCATCATCGCTACAATTCTTCCGGTATTCTATAGCGCCTCTTCCCTTGCGGAAAACTCTTTTAGGAAGTCGTCAAGACTCCGGGCGCATACTTTCGGGACAACGGGGGAGGGATACGACATGCTCAAGCGGTTCATGACGGACGAGACCGGCGCGACGGCGATCGAATATGCCCTCATCGGGGGATTGTTCAGCATCGTCATCGTGGCTTCCGTCGCCGCCGTCGGGGACGAGTACGTCAACGTCTACGATATCATCGAGACCGTGATGAGCGAGAACAGCGTCACGAATGGCGGGTGACGCCGCGTTTCGGCTTGAGCGGGCCGTCGCGCCCCTGTAAACGGTCCTCCCCGTCCGCCGCCGAGGATCGCCGCGTCCCATGCTCCGCTACAAGCTGACCGTCGAGTATCGCGGCACGGATTTCTGCGGCTGGCAGCGGCAGGAGAACGGACGCGCGGTTCAGCAGGCCGTCGAGGAGGCGCTCCGCGCCGTCGAGCCGGATGCGCCTTCCGTCATCGCCGCCGGGCGCACCGATGCGGGGGTCCATGCGACGGGACAGGTGGTCCATTGCGACCTGTCGAAGGACTGGGAACCGAACCGCCTGCGCCGCTCTCTCAACCATTTCCTCCATCCCGAGCCGGTCTCCATCGTCGAGGCCGAGCCGGTCGAGGCCGAATTCCACGCCCGCTTCGACGCGAAGGCGCGGCACTATCTCTACCGCGTCCTCGCCCGTCCCGCGCGCCCTGCCCTGCTGCGGGGGCTGGTCTGGCACGTGCACAAGCCCCTCGACGCGGAGGCGATGCGCGCAGGCGCCGCGCACCTGACCGGGCATCACGACTTCACGACCTTCCGCTCGGTGCATTGCCAATCCGCGTCTCCCGTCAAGACGCTCGATACGCTCGACATCGAGGAACGGGACGGGGAAATCCGCTTCTCCGTGAAGGCGCGCAGCTTCCTGCACAATCAGGTGCGCAGCTTCGTCGGGACGCTGGTGCAGGTCGGCGCGGGGCGCTGGTCGCCGGAGAGGGTGGCCGAGGCCCTCGCCGCCGCCGACCGCGCCGCCTGCGGCCCGGTCGCGCCGCCCGACGGGCTGTACCTGGAGCGGGTCGTCTACTGAAGGTCGAGCGCGACCGCCGCCCCGCCCGTCCCATGGACCGAATCCCGCGCCCGGACGGTCACGCGCGTGATGCCCTCGGGGATGGACAGGGTGTGCGAGCGGGTGAAGGGCTGTTCCTCCACGTGGGGATGGTACAGGACCCGCGTCCCCAGCACGGTCCCGTCCGGCCCGACGATCTCGAACCCGTCGGCGTAATGGTCCCAGCCCGTATCGGCATGGCGGATCGTCGCCGTGATGCGCCATTGCCCGCCGCCCAGGGCGTCGGCCCGCGCGTCGATCACGTCCGCCTCCCCCGCAAGCGCGATGGAGGGGAGAAGGGCGAGGGCGGGAAGAAGAAAACGCATGATAGGCTCCTTTTCGATCATTCGGCGGGGGCCGCCGCAGCGCCGGCTGCGTTCGCCTCGGCCAGCTTCAGCCGCCACGCCGCCGCCCAGACGAGGATAAGCACCGGCATCCCGAGCAGGGCCGCGACGAGGAAGAACCGCGAATACCCCATCGCATCGACCATCGTCCCGGAATAGCCGCCGACGATCTTCGGGATCAGCGTCATCAGCGAACTGAAGATCGCGTACTGCACCGCCGTGAACTGCACGTTGGTCAGGCTCGACAGGAAGGCGACGAAGGCCGCGCTCGCCAGCCCGGCGGTCAGATTATCCGCCGAGATGACGATGTACAGGAGCGTCATGTCCCGCCCCACCTCGTTGAGCAGGATGAACAGCAGGTTCGTCACGACCGTCAGCAGCGCCCCGAGGAACAGGATGCGGATCACCCCGTACCGCACCGCGAGGATGCCCCCGACGAAGCCCCCCGCGATGGTCATGAACAGTCCGTAGGTCTTCACCACGCCCGCGATCTCGGATTTCGTGAAGCCGATATCTTGGTAGAACACGTTCGCGATGACCCCGAGCACGATGTCGGAGATGCGGTACAGCCCGATCAGCGCGAGCAGCAGCCAGGCCAGACCCAGCCCGTAGCGGTGGAAGAAATCGCGCACCGGGTCGACATACGCCTCCGTCACCATGTCCCGATCCGCCAGCCCTCCGCGGACGCCCACCAGCGCCAGTGTCCCCGCCACGGCGATGGCGACCGCGAGGCGCACCACCGCCACGACGAACCCCGCCAGCGCCCCGTTGCCCGTCGCCTCCGTCAGCCACGCCTTCGCCTCCGCCACGACCGGGGCGCTGAACACGAATGTCGCGATGAAGCCCGCGACGGCCAGCAGGAACAATCCCAGGAAGCGCAGGTAGTGCCCCGTATCGTGGTCGTACCGGTCGGGCCGTCCCCGCTCCGGCTCCGGTACGACGAGGGTCGTCGCGACCCCGATCAGCATCGCCGCCGCCATCCACAGATAGGCCTCGCGCCAGGCCGCGTAGTCATAGACCTCCGCGTTCGATCCGAAGCTCTCGGCCAGCCACAGCGCCCCCGCCCCGGCGACGAGCATCCCGATGCGATATCCGGCAATGTAGGTCGCCGAGAGCATGGCTTGGAGGTCGTCGTCGGCGCTCTCGATACGGTAGGCGTCGATCACGATATCCTGCGTCGCCGAGGAAAACCCGAGCAGCACGGCGGCCATGGCCATCAGCGTCAGGTTCGCCCCGCCCGCCGCCGGATCGGTCAGCGCCATCCAGCAGATCGCCGCGATGACCGCGCCCTGCGACACCAGTATCCACGCCCGCCGCCGCCCCAGCAGCCGCGTCAGCACCGGCACCGGCAGCCGGTCGATCAGCGGGGCCCAGACGAACTTGAACGAATACCCCAGCGCCGCCCAGCTGAACATCGTCACCGCGCTGCGGCTCAGCCCCGCCTCGCGCAGCCACAGCCCCAGCGACGAGAAGATCAGCAGGATCGGCAGCCCCGCCGACAGACCCAGGAACAGCATGGCGATGGCCCGGGGATGCAGGAAGGCGGCGAGCGAGGTCGACCAGCTTCGCGTGCGTGCAGCGTCGTTCATGGCGTCGGCGTCTCCCCGCTCCGGGCGTTTCAAGGCCCTTTCCAAAGACGATAGACCCAAAGAGCGTGGCGATGAAGACGCAAAACCATGCCGTGGACGGAATAAGGTTAATCGCTTCGAAACCTTTTCGCGTCCCGGAACGTACGGTTCTCAGTACCCGGCCCATCCGGCGTACGCTCAACTCGACAACGGAGCCTTCCGATGACCTTCAGGACCACGTCCCTCGCCCTGGCCGCCACCGCCCTGCTCGCGGCCGGTTGCGCCAGCAACGACACCCCCCAGTACAGCGGCCCGGTATCGCTGCCCCCCCTTCCCGGCGAAATGGCCTCGGACAATCCGATGGTCGGCGGCGCGCCGATGTTCGCGAACCGCACCATCGTCGAGAACGCCGTCGAATCCGCCGATCACACGACCCTCGTCGCCGCGGTCAAGGCCGCCGGCCTGGTCGACACGCTGTCCGGCCCCGGCCCGTTCACCGTCTTCGCCCCGACGAACGCGGCCTTCGACGCCCTGCCCGCCGGCACGGTCGAGACGCTCCTGCGGCCCGAGAACAAGGACAAGCTGACGCAGATCCTGACCTACCACGTCGTCGCGGCCAACGCGATGAGCACCGATATCGCCGGGATGATCGCGGATGACGGCGGCGCGCACGTCGTGCGCACGGTCGCGGGCAACCTGCTCACGGTGCGCAACGCCCCGGGCGGCGGCATCTCCATCAGCGACGAGAACGGCGGCGTCGCCAACGTCACCATCGCCGACGTGAAGCAGTCGAACGGCGTGATCCACGTCATCGACAGGGTCCTCCTGCCCGCCAACTGACCGCCGACGGCAGGCCCCGCCCCGCGCGGGGCCTCACCCCTTCACGAAACGCTTGCATCCTCCGCCGGGCACGCTAAAAGCCCTCGGTACGGAGAGGTGCCGGAGTGGTCGAACGGGGCGGTCTCGAAAACCGTTGTGGGTGCAAGCCTACCCAGGGTTCGAATCCCTGTCTCTCCGCCAAAAATTTCTAATAAGATTTTGATTATAAAGTGTTTTGTTTTAGGGTTAGTGTATAGCGCCTACTTTTATGCCTACTTGTTTAATTCTCTTAGAGCAAAATTGTATGGTGGAGGCGGTTTGCCGAATGCGCTTCGGTTAATGGCATGGAAGCTGATAGCGCCCGCCTCGAGTTCAGCCAGCATGTGCCAGAACTTCATTCCTTCTGGCTGCAGCAATTAATCCCTTCAGTTCCTTGCTGCGTCTCGCTGATAAAGATTTGCCAAGGCGAGGAGCGACATAGATTGCTTCAAACCTACCACCGCCATTCCAGTGAACCTGTTGCGAAATTCCATTAAGGTCTGAGCCGTTGACGACGGCTTGCAGGCGCGGGAGCGTGAAGCGAGTAAACGTGTCATCGTTGCGCTCAACCAATATCCAACGGCGGCGCATTTTATGCGCTACTGCCCCCGTGGTTCCACTTCCACCAAATAGATCTACGACAAGCTCTCCGGGCCTGGTAGCGATGTGG
>JAHDDY010000120.1 GCA_020629115.1 Paracoccaceae bacterium
CCGCAAAATCACCAGAAAACAAAACTCAATCCCAATAAACGCCATCCTTACATAGTAAGAAACCAAGCGCCGCCGACGCGGTGACGCTCAAGCCCGGCAGTGGGTCAGTTTGAATTCCCGAGGGAGGAAATTCGTCATTGCCCGGTGCGGCGCGCAGCGCTCGACCGGGCAATCCAGGTCTGCATAAGCTAACGCCTGTGGCCCTGGATCACCCGGTCACGCCGGGTGATGACTGTTCTTCTTCGGTGGTTTCGAAACTGATCCACCACCCCAAGCCCCCTTGTCCCCGAAACCGCTTTCGGTCTAGCCTCGAATCGGAAGGGGGAGCGCATGGCGCGGACGAGCCTGAAGATGCTGGCGGATCATCTGCACCTGTCGCAGGGGACCGTGTCGCGCGCGCTCAACGGCTACACCGATATCAGCGCCGCGACCCGGCTGCGGGTGCGCGATGCGGCGCGGGACATGGGATACGCCCCGAACCCCACCGCCCGCCGGCTGGCGACGGGCATCGCCGAGGCGGTGGCCTACGTCATGCCGCAGCGGGGCGATTCGATGTCCGAATCCTTCGTCACGCCGCTCCTGCAGGGCCTCGGCGAGGCGCTCGCCGGGCGGGGATGGGACCTGCTGATCGTGCAGGCGGCCACCGTCCCGGAGGAGGTCGCGGCCCTCAGGCGCCTGACCGCGACGCGGCAGATCGGCGGGGTGGTCCTCTCGCGGCCCCGCAAGAGCGACGCGCGCATCGACTTCCTGCGCGGGGCCGGGTTTCCCTTCGTCGTGCACGGGCGGTCTGAGGGGTGCGCGGCCTACGCCTGGTACGACGTGGACAGCCGCGCGGCCTTCGCGGAGGCGGTCGGGCGGCTGGCGGCGCTGGGGCACCGGCGCATCGGCTTCGTCGGCGCGCCGCTGCACTTCACCTTCGCCCAGGACCGGCGCGACGGATACCGCGCGGCGCTCGCCGCCCACGGTCTCGATGCCGATCCCGGCCTGGAGGCGGTCGCGGCGCTGGACGATACGGCGGGGGAGGCCGCCGCCGCCGCGCTCCTGTCGCGCGACCCCGCTCCGACCGCGCTCCTCTGCGCGACCGATCCGCAGGCGCTTGGCGCGCTCGCCGCCATCCGGGCGCGGGGGATGGTGCCGGGGCGGGACGTGTCGGTGATCGGCTACGACGGCCTGAGCATCGGCCGCCACGCCAACCCGCCGCTCAGCACCATGGCCCAGCCCCAGGCCGATTCGGGCCGCCGCCTGGGCGAGATGCTGCTCGCCCTCGTCGACGGGGGCGCGCCCACCGACTACCAGGAATTGCACCGCGCGGAATTTCTGCGCCGCGATACGGACGGACCCGCCCCGGAGAGCGGGCCGCCGAACAACCACAGGGAGAAGAACCGATGAAACACCTGACCCGCCTCGCCGCAGGCGTGCTCCTGTCCACCACCATGCTCGTCCCGGCCTTCGCCGACGAGATCACGCTATGGACCATGGAGGAACAGCCCGAGCGCATGGCCGCGCAGGAGCGTATCGCCGATGCCTTCGAGGCCGCGACCGGCCATACCGTCAAGGTCGTGCCCGTCACGGAGAAGGACATCGCCACCCGCGCCACCGCCGCCTTCGCCGCCGGCGACCTGCCCGATGTGCTCAACCACACCGTGTAACACCTGCTGCCCTTCGCCGAGGCCGGCATTCTCGATCCCGGCGCGGCCGAGGACGTGATCGACGCGCTGGGGGCCGACAGCTTCGCCGCCGGGCCGCTCGGCATGGCGCGCTCGAACGGGGAGATCGTGTCGGTCCCGACCGACGGCTGGACGCAGCTCGTCGTCTACCGCGCGGATGTGTTCGAGGAGAAGGGCCTGAACCCGCCCAAGACCTTCGCCGACATCATCGCGGCCATCGACGCGCTGCACAATCCGCCCGAGATGTACGGCTTCGTCGCCGCGACCAAGATCGACGAGACCTACATGATGCAGCTCATCGAGCACATCTCGCTCGCCGCCGGATACTCGCCCGTCAACGCGGACGGATCGGTCAACGAGGATACCGAGACGCTCAAGACGGTGCTCAACTTCTACAAGGCCATCGCCGACGCCTCGCCCGAGGGCGACCTCTACTGGAAGCAGTCGCGGGAGCTGTATCTCGACGGCAAGGCGGCGATGATCATCTGGTCGCCCTCGCTGCTCGACGAACTCGGCGGCCTGCGCGACTCTGCGCCCGTCACCATCGACGACGACCCGACCTCGCGGGAACTGGCGGGCAATACCGGCTTCGTCACCGTCTTCGCCGGACCGGGCAATGCGGACGGCGCGGCCTATGCCGACGTGCGCTATCTGGGCATCACGGCGGACGCGAATACCGAGGTCGCGACCGAGTTCGTGCAGTTCGTGCTGTCGGACGGCTACGGCGACTGGCTCGGCATGGCCCCCGAGGGCAAGTTCCCCGTGCGCCGGGGCACCGAGGCCGGGGACACCTCCTTCGAGGCGATGTGGTCCGGTCTCGACGTGGGCGTGGACCGCAAGGCCCCCTTGGGCGATATCTACGAGAAGGCCGTGATCGACGACATCGTCGCGGGCCTGTCGGTCGCCGACCGCTGGGGCGCCGCCGACGGCCAGCTCGCCACGGCCTCGAAGATGGTCAACGCGCGCGTCATGTCCCAGGTCGTCCGCAAGTTCATCGACGGCGAGATCTCGCTGGACGAGGCGGCGGACGAGATCGTGGAGAAGCACAAGGCGCTGCTGTAAGCCCCCCAGTGCTCTGCCCCGGGCTTGACCCGGGGCCTTTCGCATCACGCTCCACCCTGCAATCGTCTTCGTCGCAAGCCGACAGGGCGGCGCGTTATCCATACAGGCCCCGCATCAGGTGCGGGGCAGAGCTGCCCAAAGATGGAAACCACCATGGCCGATACGCATGGCCCACCCAAGGGGGCCGGAGCGCTGGCGAAGCGGGAATCGCGCCTCGCCTATCTCATGCTGCTGCCGACCTTCGTCATCGTGCTGGGCATCGTCCTCGGCCCGCTGCTGGCGAATTTCTGGATCAGCTTCAAGCCGATCGAGCTGGCCGACCTGCGCGCCGCCGCGCCGGTGGTCAACGAGCAGCTCCGTCCCCGCCCGGAGGCCGCCGGGGACGCGGTGATCCTGCGCTACCGCCTGCGCAACTCCTCGCGCAAGGACGCCATCGAGGGGGTGACGCTGACCGATACCCTGCCCGAGGGCATCGCGGTGACGCTGAACGACGACCGCTGCGCCCTCGACGGGCGCGCGCTGTTCTGCGATTTCGGCACGCTGGGGGCGGGCGAGCGTGTGGAGCTGCAATTCCCGACCGTGGTGGGCCAGGCCTATCTCGACGCAGGCGAGCGCGCGCGGGACAGCGATCCGGTGCTGACGGGGGACGCGCCCAACGTGCTGACCTCGTTCACCTTCACGCTCGACAACTTCCGCCGCATCTTCGCCTCGGACGAGTTCTGGACGGTGCTGAAGGTCTCGCTCTACTACACGATCTTCGGCACGGTGGGGGCGCTGGTGCTGGGCCTGTTCGCCGCGCAACTGCTGAACACCGCCTTCAAGGGGCGCAACGTCCTGCGCGGATTGTTCCTGTTCCCCTACGTCGCCCCGGTCATCGCGGTGGCCTTCGCCTGGGTGCTGCTGCTGGATGCGGGGCCGGGGGGCACGCTCAATGCCCTGTTCCAGCGCATGGGCCTGACGGACGGGCCGATCAACTTCCTCGGCCAGCGCGCGGTGCCCTTCACGGTGTTCGGGATGGCGTTCGAGTTTCCGGTCGCGCTGACCACCGTCATCGCGTTCGAGGCGTGGCGGTACTTCCCGCTCTCGTTCCTGTTCATCCTCGCGCGGATGCAGTCGATCAGTTCCGAGATGTACGAGGCCGCCGAGATGGACGGGGCGACGCCGCTGCAACAGTTCTGGTCGATCTCCCTGCCGCAACTGGTGGGCATCCTCGCGGTCCTGTTCCTGCTGCGCTTCATCTGGACCTTCAACAAGTTCGACGACATCTTCCTGCTGACGGGCGGGGCGGCGGGGACGCGGACGCTGACGGTCGACGTCTACGAACAGGCCTTCGCGGTCTCGAACCTCGGCGCGGGGGCGGCGGTGGCGGTGGTGGTCTTCGCCGTGCTGCTGGTCTTCGCGCTGATCTTCTTCCGCTTCTCGCCGCAGGACGATGGATGATGACGCTATTTCCCTCCGTTCCCGGCGAAGACCGGGAACCTCGCGCGACACGCGCGGTATACGATACCTTCACCGTCATCACCCGGCTCGACCGGGTGATCCAGGGGGGCGGGCACCGCTCTTCGTGGCTCTGGATTGCCTGGTCGAGCCCGGCAATGGCGACGCTCCAGACCCCAAGAGGGAGCATCCGCCCATGACCGCCCTCCTGACCGCTCTCGTCGCCGGCGGCCTGTGGGGCGCGGTGTGGATGGTCGTCGTGGGGCTGTTGCTCATGCTCGTGTCCGGCGCGGTGGCCGCGCCGCCCGTGGGGATGGCGCTGCTGGCCGGGGCGGTGGCGGGGGCCGCGTGGCTGGCCACGCCCCGGGAGGCGCGGACGCGGGCGCGGCTGGCGTTGCACGGGGCCGGGGTCGCGCTGGTGCTGATGCTGCTCACCTTCGCCGCGCCCTTCGGCCTGCCGCTGGAGGCGGTGCCGCTCCAGCAGGGCGTCGCGCTGGTCGTCTTCGCGGCCTTCGTCGCGGTCTCGCTCGCCCGCTGCCTCGACGGCTACGCCATCGAGCCGATGGGGCGCTACGGGTTCGAGGTGCTGCTGCTGCGGGTGCTGAAGGGTCTCGGCTTCGTGGTCTTCACCATCGTCGTGGTGCTGCCCTTCTACGTCATGGTGATGACGAGCCTGAAGAGCCAGCAGTCGCTCCTGTCCAACCCGCTCGACTTCTCCGTCGATCTGTCCCAGGGCGCGGCGAGCCTGTTCCGGTCGTATATCGAGCTGTTCACCGATTTCCATTTCGGCACCTTCCTGATGAACACCGCCCTCGTCTCGGTGGTGACGGTGTTCGTCACGCTGGCCTTCGCCATTCCGGGCGCCTACGCGGTGGCGCGGCTGAAGTTTCCGGGGCAGGCGTTCCTGTCGCGCTCGATCCTCCTGATCTACATGGTCCCGGCCATCGTGCTGGTGATCCCGCTCTACGCGGTCTTCTCGCAGATGGGCCTGCGCAATACGCTGACGGGGCTGATGATCGTCTATCCGGCGACGACGATCCCGGTCGCGCTCTACATGCTGCAAGGGTATTTCCGCGGCCTGCCGGCGGAGCTGGAGGAGGCGGGGCTGATGGACGGGCTGTCGCGGGCGGGCGTCATCTGGAAGGTGACGCTGCCGCTCGCATTGCCCGCGCTGGCGTCGGTGTCGCTCTACGTCTTCATGATCGCGTGGAACGAGTTCCTGTTCGCCTTCATGTTCCTCGACGACCTGGACCTCTTCACCCTGTCGCGGGGGGTGGTCTCGCTCAATTCGTCGGAGGTGCCGCGCCAGCATCTGATGGCCGGGGCGGTGGTGGCGACGGTGCCGGTGCTGGTGCTGTTCCTGTGGTTCGAGCGGTTCCTGGTCGGCGGGCTGACCGCCGGGAGCGTGAAGGGATGAGCATGGCCGACGACCTGGACGCGCGCGCGCGGGCCATCCTGGAGAAGAACGACCGGGGCGGCTACACCGTGCCGACGGCGCGGCTGTATCCGTACCAGTGGAACTGGGATTCGGCCTTCGTGGCCCTCGGCTTCGCGACCTTCGACCGGGACCGCGCGTGGCGCGAGCTGGAGATGCTGCTGGAGGGGCAGTGGCCCGACGGGATGATCCCGCACATCCTGTTCCGCCGCGACGATCCCGACTACTTCCCCGGCCCCTCGGTCTGGCGGGCCAATCTCGGCCCCATCCCCTCGGGCGGCATCTCGCAGCCGCCCGTGCTCGCCTCGGTGGTGCGGATGCTGGTGGAGGGCGGGGGCGCGGAGGATGCGCGGCGCGGGGCGGCGACGGTCGAGCGCATCGCGGCGTGGCATCGCTGGTGGCACACCGCGCGCACGCCGGACGGCTGCGCGACCGTCGCCACCGTCCATCCGTGGGAGACGGGGCGCGACAACTGCCCGGACTGGACCGTCGGTCTCGACGCGATGACGGTGCCGGACGACCTGATGCCCTATACCCGCATGGATACGACCCACGCGAACCCCGCGCAGCGGCCCAGCACGGCGCAGTACGACCGCTTCGTCGCCATCATCCAGGCGGGGCGTGAGCTGAGCTGGGACCAGAAGGCGCTGACGGAGACCGGCCCGTTCCTGATGGCCGATCCGGGGCTGCACTTCATCCTCCTGCGCGCGGACCGGGACCTGCTGGCGCTGGCCGAGCGGTTCGGCGGGCCGGTGGACGAGATCGAAGGCTGGATCGAGGCCGGCGTCGCGGGCAGCGACAGCCTGTGGAACGCCGATATCGGGGCCTTCTGCGCCCGCGACGTGCGCGGCGGCACCTTCTCCGACGGGGTATCGAGCGCCAGCGCGCTGGCCTTCTACGCCGATGCCGGGACCGACGCGCAGCGGGCGTCGACGCTGGCGCATGTCGAGCGGATCGGGCGGGCGGCGACCTACCTCATGCCGAGTTGGGACCCCGAGCATCCCGCCTTCGAGGCGCAGCGCTACTGGTGCGGCCCGCTCTGGTGCCAGATGAACCGCATGATCGCGCAGGGGCTGGCCGAGGCGGGGCACGACGCGCTCGCCGCGCGGGTGCGGGACGATCTGGCGGCGGTGATCGGGCAATCGGGATTCTTCGAATGCTTCGACCCGGTGTCGGGGGCGGGCTGCATCGGGACGGATTTCTCCTGGACCGCCGCGCTCTGGCTCGAATGGGCGTCGCCGTCCGCCGCGAAGGGGAGGGCAGGATGACGGGGTTATCGGTCGTCATCGCCGGGCCGGACCCGGCGATCCAGGGCAACCGGGTGCAGCGCTTGCGGCTCCGGCCCACCCGGTCGAGCCGGGTGGTGACAGGAGAGAATCGAGACGTCTTGTTCCTCGGGCGGGAGATCTAGAATGGGTGCGATCAGGCTTGAAGCCGTCGAGAAGTGGTTCGGCGAGGTGCAGGTGATCAAGGGTATCGACCTCGACATCGCCGACGGGGAGATGGTCATCTTCGTCGGCCCGTCGGGCTGCGGGAAATCGACCCTCCTGCGCATGATCGCCGGGCTGGAGGAGACGAGCCGGGGGCGCATCCTGCTCGACGGGGCCGACGTGACCGACAAGCGCCCGTCCGAGCGCGAACTGTCGATGGTGTTCCAGTCCTACGCCCTCTACCCGCACATGAGCGTGCGCGAGAACGTGGGCTTCGGGCTGAAGACCGCCGGCGCGAGCAAGGCCGAGATCGCGGAGAAGGTGGACGAGGCGGCGCGCGTGCTGGAACTCGGCCCCTATCTCGACCGGCGGCCCAAGGCGCTGTCGGGCGGCCAGCGTCAGCGGGTGGCCATCGGGCGGGCCATCGTGCGCGAGCCGAAGGGGTTCCTGTTCGACGAACCGCTCTCGAACCTCGACGCGGCCCTGCGCGTGCAGATGCGCTTCGAGATCGCGAAGCTGCACGACGCGCTGTCGACGACCATGATCTACGTCACCCACGACCAGGTGGAGGCCATGACGCTGGCCGACCGCATCGTGGTCCTGCGCGACGGGCGGGTGATGCAGGTCGGCGCCCCGCGCGACCTGTACGAGCGCCCGGCCAACCTCTTCGTCGCCCGCTTCATCGGCAGCCCGCAGATGAACGTGGTCCCCTGCCGGGGCGAGGGCACGCGCTACGCCGTGCCCGGCCAGCCGGGGGGTGCGCACGGGGCGGAGGATATCGGCGCGGCGACGCATCTGGGCATCCGCCCCGAGCATATCGAGCTGGCCGCGCCGGGCGGGGGCAATGTCGCCGGGCGCGTCGATCTCGTGGAGTATCTGGGCGCGGACACGTACCTGCACGTCGATTGCGGCGAGGCGGGCACCGTCTCGGTCCGCACCGACGGGTCCGTCCCGGTGGGCAAGGGCGAGACCGTGGGCCTGCGCTTCGCGCCCGACCGGCTGCACTTCTTCGACGCGGACGAGTGCGCGCTGCGCTAGAGTGAAACGCGATCAAGTCGGGTCAGGAATTGCGCCAAGACGTACGCATTT
>JAHDDY010000293.1 GCA_020629115.1 Paracoccaceae bacterium
GAGATCGACCAAATCGTCCTTCGCCTGGGCGTGGCTCGCCAGAACATGCGTCACCGTGAGGGCGAGACACCATGTTTCGAGCCAGTACCGATCGCGAAGTGACAGTATTAGATAAGCGGTATTCTTGAAAAACCACCGTATGGTTACGGTGTCACTCTTACGAATAGCTTACAGGAGACGAAAAATAGCTTTCAATACGACCTAACAAGGCAAACAAATACTTAATTCAGGGGATGTCGGCACGCACTTCTTTCATATTGTTCTGTTTTTCGGCATGGCAGACGCGCCCCCTCGGCGGGCGCGTCCGTCCTCGTATCCGAACACCCGGCCCGTCAGGCGTGGACCTTGATCTCCGCGACGACCTGCTGGCCGTTGTCGTCGGTCTGGACGAAATAGCGTGTCACGCCATTACCGAGGTTGAACGCCGAGTAGTCGTCCGAGTCCTCGTCCAGGGTAAAGCTCTGCCCATCGGCCAGTTCGATCACGACCTCGTTGTCCAAATCGGTCAGGGTGACCGCGGACGTGACGTCGTTGGTCGCGAAATCGAGCGTCTCGATACCGTCGAGGCCCGTCAGCACCGCCGACGGATCAGTACCGGAGAAGACGACCGTATCCTCGCCCGCCCCGCCCGAGATCGTCTGACCCGTCAGGTCAGCCCCGGACACGAGCAGCATGTCGTCGCCCGCCCCGCCGGTCAGCGTGTCGCCGCCATCTCCGCCGACCAGCGTCGAGCCGCTGGCATGGGCGGCGAGGGTGTCGGCATGGTCCGGCCCGACGACGCGCTCGATGCCGGAGAGGGCGTCGAAGCCGACGCCAGTATCCTGCGCCGCCGTATCGTTGAGATCGACCGTGACGCCGACCGCCGCGCCGCCGCAATCGGCGGTATCGAAGCCGTCGCTGCCGGTGAGCGTATCGTCGCCCGCGCCGCCGTCGAGCGTATCCTCCTCCGAGGTGCCGGTCGCCACGTTGTCCGCGCCGTCGCCGGTGTAGCTGCCCTCCGAATCGGTCACGGCGATGGTGACGGTCTCGGTGACGGTGGTGCCACCCCCGTCCGTGGCCTCGACGGTCAGGACGTAGCTGCCGCCCGAGGTCTCGTGAT
>JAHDDY010000294.1 GCA_020629115.1 Paracoccaceae bacterium
CCAGAAACTCCTCGCTGGCGGCATGACCGTCGAAGAGGTGTGCCGCCAGTTCTCCATCGCGGAGTCGACCTGGGCCCGCTGGCTGAACCAGTACGGCGGCATGAAAGCCGACGACGCCAAACGCCTGAAAGAGCTCGAGGGCGAGAACGCCCGCCTGAAGAAGCTGCTGGCCGAGGCCGAGCTCGAGAAAGCGATCCTGAAAGAGGTCGCAGAGGGAAACTTCTGACCCCGAACCGGCGACGGGCCGCTGTGACGATGGCCCAGGCCCGGTTCGGGGTGTCAGAACGGTTTGCGTGTCGAGCGGTCGGTCAGCACCGCTCGACTCAACGCCTCGAGCCACCCGCTCCGCCTGATGACGAGGACGCGATCCGGGCTCGGCTGCGAGCGTTCGCGAAAGAACGTCCCCGGTGGGGTTGGCGCCGTGCTGCGGTTGACCTGCGCGCCCATGGCCATCGGGTCAACAACAAGCGAGTCCGCCGGCTCTGGCGCGAGGAAGGCCTGCGGGTACCGACCAAACGCCGTAAGAAGCGCTTGACCGGCATCGGGACCCATGTCGGGGCGATGTGCCCGATCCGGCCGGACGCCTTGTGGGCGTTGGACTTCCAGTTCGACGCCACGATCGATGGCCGGCAGGTGAAGCTGTTGAACGTGATCGACGAGTTCACCCGCGAGGCCCTGGCCATCGTCGTCGATCACTCCATCGACGCCGACCGCGTCGTCGCCACACTCGCACGCCTCGCCGCCGAGCGAGGGCGTGCACCGGGGTTCGTCCGTTTCGACAACGGCCCCGAGTTCGTGTCCCACGCCGTCGCCGAGTGGTGCGCCGAGGCGGGCGTCGACTCGGTGTTCATCGACCCGGGATCGCCGTGGCAGAGGCCTGGATCGAGTCCTTCAACAGTCGTCTCCGAGACGAACTGCTGAACCTGTGGCACTTCGACTCGCTCCTCGAAGCCCAAGTCATCATCGAAGACCACCGCGTCGACTACAACAACCAGCGGCCACACTCAGCCCACGGCGGCCTTACCCCGGCCGAGTTCACCGCCACCTGGACCACCATCAACCAACCCCAACCCGCATAGCGACTGGACCAGACAACG
>JAHDDY010000295.1 GCA_020629115.1 Paracoccaceae bacterium
TCGTTCGCCTCGTACATGATGAGCGGGTGCAGGTTGCCGTCGCCGGCATGGAAGACGTTGGCGACCTTGAGATCATATCTTTCAGCCAGTTCCGCCGTCTGCTTCAGGACGTCCGGCAACTGCGAGAGGGGCACGCAGCCGTCGAGGCAGATGTAGTCGGCAAGCTGACCGATGGCCCCGAAGGCGGCCTTGCGCCCGGCCCAGATCTTCGCGCTCTCGATATCGTTGCCGCTGCGCTTGACGGTGGAGGGACCGTAGGGTGCGACGACCGCCTCGATGCGGGCAAGCTGCTCGTCAATCTCGGCGTCCGACCCCTCGACCTCGACGATTAGAAGCGCTTCCACATCAAGGGGATACCCGGCCTTTGCGAAGTTCTCGCTCACCGTGATGGCGGGCTTGTCCATGAATTCGAGCGCGACCGGCGAGAGGCCCGCGCGGATGATGGCGGCGACCGCCTCGCCCGCGATCTCGTTGGTATCGAAGCCGAACAGGATGGGGCGCGCGCCCTCGGCGGCGGGCAGGATCTTGAGCGTCGCCTCCGTCACGATGCCGAGCTGTCCCTCGGCCCCGCAGATGAGCGACAGGAAGTCGTAGCCGCCCTCGCCGAGGTGCGAGCCGCCGAACTCGGCCACCTCGCCATCCGCCATGACCATGGTCACGCCGAGCAGGTTGTTGGTCGTCACCCCGTATTTCAGGCAATGCGCCCCACCCGAATTCATCGCGATGTTTCCGCCGATTGCGCAGGCCAATTGAGACGACGGATCGGGGGCGTAGAAGAAGCCGTCCGGCTGCACCGCGCCCGTCACGGCGAGGTTGGTGATGCCGGTCTGTACGCGGATGGTGCGGTTGTCGTAGTCGATCTCCACCACGTCCTTCATGCGCGACAGGCCGAGGATGATCGAATCCGCCGTCGGCAACGACCCGCCCGCCAGCGAGGTGCCCGACCCGCGCGGCACGATGGGCACGCCCTCCTCGGCGCAGAGGCGCACGATACGCGACACCTGCTCCGTCGTATCGGGCAGGACCACGAGCATCGGCGGCTGGCGATAGGCGTTCAGCCCGTCGCATTCGTAGGCCTTCAGCTCCTCGGCGGT
>JAHDDY010000121.1 GCA_020629115.1 Paracoccaceae bacterium
TCGCTTCACCCCGCCTTAACCACGCGCGCCGATATCCTTTCCGAAACACGATCCAACCCGAGAGGTGAGCCATGCCCCGTCGTCTTCTGCCCGTCCTGATGCTCCTCCTGCTGCCGAATGCCGCCACGGCGCAGGTCACCGTCTCCATCGACCAGGGAAAGGCCGTGACGGTGCGCGAGAACGGCGAGACGGTGGAGCGGATCGAGGCGGTGGACAAGGTCGTCCCCGGCGATACGGTGGTCTATCGCTACACCATCCACAACACGGACGCTAAGGCGGCTTCCGACGTGGTGGTCTCGGCCACGGTGCCCGAGCACATGACCTACGCCCCCGGAACGGCGGATGCCGAGGGCTGGACGGTCGCGGTCTCGCATGACGGGCAGACCCATGCGCCGGAGGGGCAGCTCGTGATCGTCGAGATCGACGAGACCGTCCGCCCGGCGGGGGCGGCCGACATACGCTACCTCAGGTGGACCCTGACCGGCATGATTCCCGCCGATTCGCGGCGCATGGTGGCCTTCCGGGCGACGCTCGACCGATAGGAAATACGCGTTACATGTTATTGACCTGCAAACGCAAATCCCCGTCACGAACGAACGCTTAACTACGTCCCTTCGCTGTTTGTCAAACCTGTTGAGGTATCACTTGTCGAACCCCATACCGATAGGTGGACATCGACGATGTACAAGGCACTATACGCGACCCCGATCCCGGCCCTCCTTCTCTCGCTCCACGGCGCGGGAGCGGCGTGGGCGACGGCACCGGAGGTGCGCATCAACAATACCGTCAGCGTCAGCTATTCGGTCGACAGCACCAGCCAGGACCCGGCAACGGCCGAGGCGGGCTTCGTGGTCGACCGCAAGGTGGACATGCTGGTCGCCGATACCGGCTCGATCGCCAACGGTCGCCCGAACCAGACCGGACGCGAGCTGGTCTACAAGATCACGAACGAGGGCAACGCGGCCCAGCCGCTCGACATCGACGTGGTCGCCACCGTTCCCGTCGACGCGCCGAGGCCGGCCTTCGGCGGCGGCGTCACGCTCGACACGGACGCGACCCAGGACCCCGGCGAATACCGGGTCTACATCTCGACCGACGCCACGTTCGACGGGGGCGATACCCTCTATGACCCGACCGGCACCACCCTCGCCGCGACGCCGGGCGCGTTCGACGCCGGGGGCGTCGGTGACGAGTTCCACGTCATCGTCAGGCTGTACATCCCGGGTGACACCCTCAACGGCGACCGCATCCGCTTCAGCGTGAAGGCCACGGCGCTGGACGGCGCGAACGCGGTGCTGACGGAGGATCTGGGCAACGGCCTCGACGACGAGACGACCCCCGCCGACGCCGTCGACATCGTCTTCGCCGACGCGGCCAAGACCGCCGACAGCGAGGGCACGGACGCCGCCGAGGACGGCAGGCATACCGACAATGCCGAGATCGCCGTCGCCTCCGCCGAACTGACCGCGACCAAGACCGTCACCATCGTGAACGACGACCTGAACGTCACGTTCAACTGCGCGACCGACCCCGATCCGGGCACGGCGGACAACACCCAGGGCGCGATCCCCGGGGCCTGCCTCGAATACACGATCACCCTGACCAACGGGGCCTCCGCCGCGCAGAACGCCCAGAACCCGGTCATCACCGACGTCATCCAGCCCGGCATCACCTTCCAGGCCTTCACGGTGCAGGACGACTGGAGCGCGGCGACCTACACGACCGGCACCCGCACCATCAGCGCGACCGTCGACGGCGACACGACGTCGGGCGAGATGGAGCCGGGCGAGGATGCCGTCCTTTCCTACCGCGTGCTGATCGACTGAGATCAAGCGGGGCGATGGAAAACACATGGGTATCGGTTATCGAGTGCGACGGCTCCGCCGGTCGCTGGCGGGCGCGCTGTGCCTGCTGCTGGCCGCCGGAACGGTCGCGGCGGCACAGGACCGCCAGCCCGCCGGCACGCGAATCGGCAGCCCGGTAACGGTCACGTTCGACGTCGAGGGCGCCGAAGACACCCTGACCGCCACGAGCGACATCCCCTTCATCGTCATCGAGCCGCTGCGCACGAACGCGGACCTGACCATCCTGCGCCAGGCCGCGAAAGCCGGATCGGGCACGACTACGCTCATCGCGACCGTCTCCTATGCCACCGATCCCGAAGCGGCGAGTCCGCGGATGTTCGAGATCCAGGACCCCGCGCCCCTGTCCGGCGCGGCGCGGCCCGCCGCCCCCCGGACCGTCGCGCTGGTGCCGGGGCGCGGCTTCCTGCCGGGCGAGACCATCTTCTTTCACCTGCGCGACGCGGGCATCAACCACCGCCCCGACGTGGCCGAGACCGTGCTGGTGCGCTTCACGACCGAAGCGGGCGACCTGGAGGTGTTCCGCCTGACCGCGTCGGGCCTCGATTCCCCCGATTTCTACGGCTACGCCCCCACCGTCGCGCTGGCGGACCTGCGCCGGGGGGACGGACGGCTGGCCGTGGCGGGCAACCAGACGGTCGAGGCGACCTACGAGGACCCGTTCGACCGTACCGACATGCGCCTGAGCGTCGCGGTGATCGACCCGGCGATGCGCGTCTTCGATGCGGTGACGGGCGCGGCGCTGGACGGCGCGACGATTCGCGTGGTGCGCGATCCGTCGGGCGAGGCCGCCCCCGTCTACGGCATCGACGGCACCGAGCTTCTGGTGGGCGCGGTGGTGTCGGGCCGCGGGGTGATGGATGCCGGCGGGCAGGCCTATCCGGCGAGGACGGGCGAGGCGCGGTTGCCGTATCTGGAGCCGGGCCGCTACCGGATCGAGATCGACCCGCCCCCGGGCTACGTCTTCCCGTCCGGCCGGAGCGCCGCCGAGATCGCCGCCGCGCCGGGCCGCCGCCTGCGGGACGGGGCCTGGGGCGGGGTGTTCGAGATCGAGGGCGGCGGGCCGCCGGTCTTCGACGTGCCGCTCGATCCGCGCCGGAGCCTCGTCGTCGACCTGACCGCGAGCCGCACGGACCTGGCCCTCGGCGACACGCTGCGCCTCGTCGCCACCGTGCGCAACGAGCACGACGAGCCGACCGCCGACCTCGTGCTGGACCAGACCCTGCCGCCCGGCCTGCGCTGGATACCGGGCAGCGCGACGATCGACGGCCGTGCCGCCGACGACCCCGGCGGCGCGGCGGAGGCACCGCGCGTCGGCCTCGGCGTGCTGGCCCCGGGGGAGAGCCGGGAGGTCGCCTTCGCCGTCCGGGTCGGCGCGGGCGCGCGCATCGGGATGGGGGAGGCGACGGCCCGTGCCGCCGCCCCCCTGGGCTTTCGCTCGAACACGGCGCGGGCGGCCCTGACCGTCCGCGACCCCTTTCGCCGCGACGAATCGACCGTGCTGGGCGCGGTGGTGGCCGGGGCCTGCGGCGAGGCGGGGCAGGGCGTGCGCGCGCGCCTGCTGACGGAGACGGGCATCGCGATCGAGACCGACCGCGAGGGCCGGTTCCGCATCGAGGGCCTGTCCGCGGGCCGCCACGTCCTGCGCCTCGACGAGACGAGCCTGCGCCCGGGGCTGAGCCTGCGCGCCTGCCCCGGCGACCTGCGCCCGGGCGACCGGCCCCATGCCCGGCTGATCGACGCGCGCGGCGGCATGATCCGCAACGTCGTCTTCCGCCTGCACGATTCCACCCCGCGGCCCGAGACGCCCGCCCCGGCGGCGGACCCCGCGCCCCTGTCGGCCCCGGCCCCGTCGGTCGGTGTCGCGACATCCGGAGCGGCGCACCCCGATTCGGCCCCGCCCGCACCCGCGCGCCCCGCCGCGCCGCCGCCCAAGACCGATTACGCGTCCGAAGACCTGACCGCCTTCGAGGGCCTGACCCTCGTCTATCCCGCCGAAGGGGCGACCCTGACCCGGCCCCTGTTCGATCTCGGCGTCGCCTATCCGTTCGGGCATACGCTGGAGGTGCGCATCGACGGCGCGCCCGCCGACGAGGACCGCTACGAGGGCGTCATCGGCAACAAGGACGCGCGCATCGCCCTGCGCCGCTGGCGCGGGCTGGAGACGCCGGAGGGGCCGGTACGCATCGAGATCGTCATGCGCGACAAGGCGGGCGAGGAGGCGGGCCGGATCGAGCGCCGCTTCGGGGATGCCGCCGCCCCGGCCCCGCCGGCCCGCGCCGAGGCCGGGCCGCCCGAACCGTCCGCGCGCCCGCAACGCACCGGCCCGCCGCCGGCCCTGCCGCTGGCGCGCGACATCGCCGCCGACGATCTGGCCGACCTGCCGCAGGAGGTGGCCATCCTCTATCCCGACGACCGCCAGCCGGTCGCCGGGTCCGCGTTCGATCTGGGCATTCTCGTCCCGTTCGGCACGAAGATCGCCGTGACGCTCGACGGCGCGCCGGTCGATGCCGCCCGGTCCGCGCGCAGCCTCGTCAACCGCCGCGCGCGCCTGTCGCTGCGCCGCTGGTCGCGCCTGCCGGCGGGGGAGGGCGCGCTGCGCGTGGTCACCACCGCCCGCGACGGTACCGAACGCGTCATCGACTACGCCATTCCCCGCGCCGAGGCCGACGCCGACGCTGTCACCGTCGAGGCCAGGGCCGTTCCCGCCGGGCCGGAGCCGACCGTCCCGTCCGGAGACGATACGCCCGCCGTCCCGCCATCGGTCGTCCCGCAGGACGCCACCGCCGCCGATCTCGACGGCCTGCCGAAGACCCTGCAATTCCTGTACCCGCCGGACGAGGCGAGCCTGCCCGACCCGTCCCTGCGCCTCGGCATCGCGCATCCCCTCGGCACCCGCCTCGGCGTCAGCGTCGACGGCATCGCCCTGAACGACCGCACCGCCGAGAAGGGCTTTGTGAACCGGAAGGCCCGGCTGTCGCTCAAGCGCTGGCGCGGGGTGGATCTGGCCGACGGGGCGACGGTCATCGAGGCGCGCACCCTGGCACCCGACGGCACCGTGCTGGAGACCGTCACCCGGCGCGTCCACTACGTCACCGAACCCGCCGACGCCACGTTCCTGCCGGGCGAATCGACCCTCGTCGCCGACGGCGAGACGCCGCCCGTCATCGCCGTGCGCCTGACCGACGCGGGCGGCCGGCCCCTGCACGAGGGCCGCCGCGTGCCCGCCACCCTCGCGCCGCCCTATCGCAGCGCCACGTCCTTCGACCGCTTCGAGGAGGACCCCCTCGCCGCCTCACGCTCGACCCGCGCCACCCTCATCGTCGGCGAGAACGGCATCGCGCGCCTCGCCCTGCACCCGACCACCCGGTCGGGCGAGGCGGACCTGCGCGTCGAGACCGAGGGCGGCGAGACGCGCCTGCGCCCCTGGCTCGCCCCGGCCCCGCGCCCCTGGATCGTCGTCGGCCTCGCCGAGGGCACCGCCGGATACGCCACCGTCAGCGGCAACATGGAAAGCGCCGACCGCGCGGGACTGGAGGAGGGCACCTTCACCGACGGCCGCCTCGCCTTCTACGCCAAGGGGGCCATCCGGGGCGACTGGCTGCTGACGCTCGCCTATGACAGCGACGCCGATTTCGACGAGGGCGCCGTGCGCGACCGGATCGACCCGACCGCCTATTACCCCGTCTACGGCGACGCCTCCCTGCGCAGCGATACCGCGCTCAGCCGCTATCCGCTCTACGTCCGGCTGGAGCGGGGGCAGTTCTACGCCCTGTTCGGGGATTACGAGACGGGCCTGAACCGGACCGAGCTGGGCGCGTATACCCGCACGCTCAGCGGCTTCAAGACCGCCTACGAGGGCGAGCGTCTCAGCGTCGTCGCCTTCGCCGCCGAGGCCGACCGCCAGTTCCGCCGCGTCGAGCGCCAGGCGAGCCGGGGCATCGGCCCCTACGAAACGGGGGGCGCGGTCGCGCGCAACTCCGAGACCGTGACCCTCGTCACCCGCGAGCGCGACCGCCTCGACACCGTGCTGGAGGAGACGGTCCTCGCCCCCGATCTGGACTACGACATCGACTACGACACCGGCACCGTCTTCCTGCGCCTGCCGCCCGAGCCGGTGGACGCGGATTTCAACCCCCGCTTCGTCGTCATCGAATACGAGCGCGAGGCCGCCGACCCGGGAACGATCACCGCCGGGGGCCGCGCGGCCCTGCGCGCGCTGGACGGACGGGTCGAGGTCGGCGCGACGGTCGTGCACGAGGAGGGCGGCGCGATGGACGCCTCCGGCGACCTGGTCGCCCTCGACGTCACCGTGCGGGCCACCGACGACCTGGAGATCGAGGCCGAGATCGCCGCCAGCCGCACCGAGGAGGACGGCGAGACCCGCGAGGGCACCGCCTTCCGCGCCGAGGCCCGCTACGCCCGCGAGACGTGGGACGCGCGGGTCTACGTCCACCAGTCGGACGCGGATTTCGGCGTGGCGAACCAGTCCGTCGGCCGGGCCGGGCGGCGCGTCGTCGGGGCCGAGCTGCGCGCGTCGCTCCCCGATCCGCTCACCGGCGCGGATGGCGAGCGCCCCGTCATGCTCGACCTGACCGCCCGGGCGAGCCACGACCGCGCCCTGACCGGCTCCGCCCGCCGCGACGCTGCCGAGATCGCCCTGTCGCGCCCCGTCGAGCTGGAGGGCTGGGGCCGGGGCCACGTCGCCGTCGGCTATCGCGGGGAGCGCGACCGCACGGACGAGGGCGAGACCGGCACCACGCACCGCATCACCGGCGAGGTCGGCACCTCCATCCTGGGCGGACGCGCCACCCTCTCGCTCGCCCGCGAGCAGACCGTCGCCACCACCGGCGCGACCACCCCCGACGCCACCCGCGCCACCCTGCGCGCCGCCCTGACCGACCGCATCGAGGGCACCGTGGGCGTGGAGGTGTTCGACGACCGGCTGAGCGACGCGAACATGACCGCCACCATCAGGGCGAAGGCGTGGAAGGGCGCCGTCATCCGCGCCGGCGCGAGCGGCACCGGGGCGGGCGACCGGATCAACGCGAGCCTGGGCGTCCAGCAGGACATCGAGATCACCGAGGCCCTGTCCGCGACCCTGACCGCCACCCGCACCCAGCCCCTCGCCGGGGCCGATTCGCCCGTCGCGCGCACCCTGTTCCGCGACGCCGCCGCCGAGGCCACGACCGCGCTGTCGGCCGGGGCGAGCTATGCCGCGAACGGCTGGAAGGCGTCCGTCCGCCTCGACAGCGTGCATACCGAGGAATCCGACCGCCTCGACGCCCGCGCCGCCGTGCTGCACGACACCGCGAACGGCCTGACGCTGGCCGCCGCCGCCGAGGCCGGCACCGCGCGCCGGAACGGCGGGACCGAGACGACCTACGGCGCGACCCTCGCCGGCGCCTGGCGCAGCGACGACAATCGCACCAGCCTGCTCCAGCGGCTCGACGCCGATATCGACGCGGACGGCACCCTCTCGGCCATCCATTCGCTGGCCGTCGCCCACGACCTGACCGCCCGGCTCAGCCTCGCCGGGGTCCACGCCCTGCGCTTCGCCGAGGGGGCGGAGGGGCAGAAGCCGTCCGTCATGCAGTTCGTCGGCGGCGACCTCTACTACCGGGTGCGCGAGAACTGGCGGCTCGGCCTGCACGGCGACGCGCTGACCGCCTTCGACTTCGACGAGGCCCGCTTCGCCTTCGGCGCATCGGTCGGCTACAGCCCCCGCCCCGGGATGCTGCTGTCGCTGGGCTACAACCTCGACGGCTTCGACGATGCCGACTTCGCCGACGAGAACCACACCCGCCAGGGCGTCTACCTGCGCTTCTCCCTCGCCTTCGACGAAACCGATATCGGCGCGCTCCTGCCCGGTTTCGTGACGTCGCTGGCCGGACGCGGCTCCGCTCGCTGACATACGCCGCCGCTCTCGACGTCGCGGGCGGATGTTGCTAGGAGTCGGGCGAAGGGGCCGTGGACGGGTCCGGTGCGACAGAAGATGGTGGATGAGATGACGAGCTGGATGCGAGGTGCGGTTCTGGGATTCGTGGCATCCGGGTTCCTTACCGGCTGCGGTATTGTATACACGCCTCAGGAGTTTGAGCCGAGTCGTTTCG
>JAHDDY010000122.1 GCA_020629115.1 Paracoccaceae bacterium
GCCCGCGACCGTGACGACCTACGAGCCGCTGCCCGCTCCGGTCGTCTACGACACGGTGACGCCGTATCGGTAGCGCGATCGGCGGCGCGGGCATCCGCCGCCTTTTTTCGTCGCCGACATCGGAGAAACCGGGTACAGAAGGACCCGGATTCTTCGGAGGTTCATCCATGAGACGGTTCGTGTTCACCGCATCGGCTACCCTGCTCCTGTCGGGATGCGCCCCGGAATGGACCACCTACGTGCCGGAGACGACCCGGGACGCCCCCGCCCCGTCGCGGCAGGGCGCGGCGGTCCTGATCGAGCGGACCGACTTCGCGAAGGGGTTCGAGGCGATCCGGACCGGAAACCACGCCGCCGCCGAGCCGTTCATGGCGCGGCACCTGGGCGCGAATCCCGACGACCCCTACGCGCTCCTGTCGATGGGCGCGGTCATGGCGGAGACGGGGCGGCCTTCGGAAGCGCTGTCCTACTACCGCCTCGCCGCGCGCTACGGCACCGCGGCCGCGCTCGGGCCGACCGTCGATGCCGGGAACGCAGAGGCGCGGACCGTGGCCGACCTGGCGCTGCGCAACATGCGCGGCCTCGGCGCGGCGGGAATCACGCCTCCCTGAGCCGTCCCCCCGCCATGACGACGGCGCGGTCCATGCGGCCCGCCAGCTCCATGTCGTGGGTCGCGATCAGGGCGGACAGGCCCTGCGTCCGGGCCAGGGTGATCAGCTCCTCGAACACGCGCGTCGCGGTGTCGGGGTCGAGGTTGCCCGTCGGCTCGTCGGCCAGCAGGATGTTCGGCTCCGTCACCACGCCGCGCGCGATAGCCACCCGCTGCTGCTCGCCGCCCGACAGCTCGGACGGGCGGTGGCCGACCCGGTCGGCGAGGCCGAGGCGGTCGAGGACGCCGAACGCGCGCCGCCGGGCCTCCTTGTCGGCCACGCCGCCGATGCGCAGGGGCATCATCACGTTCTCGACGGCGGTGAACTCGGGCAGCAGGTGGTGGAACTGGTAGACGAAGCCGACCGCCGTACGGCGCAGCATGGTGCGCTGGTCGGGGTCGAGGCCGCCGCAGGGCTTGCCGGAGATCAGCACCTCGCCCCGGTCGGGCCGGTCCAGCAGGCCCGCGATGTGCAGCAGCGTCGACTTGCCCGATCCGGACGGGCCGACGAGGGCGACGACCTCGCCCGGCTCCAGCGTCAGATCGACCCCGCGCAGGACGGTCAGCCAGCCCTCCCCCTCGCGGTAGCGCCGCCCGATATCGCGCATCTCGAAGGCCGGGGCGGCCTTTCCCCCGGACTTCGGGCGCGGCTCCCGCCGGCGGCGCTCACTCATAGCGCAGCGCGTCCACGGGATCGAGCTTGGCCGCCTTCCATGCCGGGAAAAGCGTGGCGACGAAGGACAGGAACAGCGCCATGAGCAGCGTGAACAGCACGTCGCCGGTCTCCAGCGAGGCGGGCAGGCCCGACAGGCCGTAGACATCCGCCGGAAAGACCGGGCCGAACACGCTCTCGACCGCGCCCTGGATCGTCTCGATGTTGAGGCAGAACAGGACGCCGAGCGCCGTCCCCGCCACCGCGCCGACCACGCCGATGCTCGCCCCGCAGATGAAGAAGATGCGCAGCACGGCCCCGCGCGACATGCCCATGGTCCGCAGGATGGCCACGTCGCGCGCCTTGTCCTTCACCAGCATCACGAGGCCGGAGATGATGTTGAGCGCGGCGACGAGGATGATCATGGTCAGGATGAGGAACATCACGTTGCGCTCCACGTCGAGCGCCCCGATGAGCGAGCCTTGCAGGTCCTTCCAGGTGTAGACGCCGATGCTCTGGTTCGCGGCCCCGCGGATGGGCTGGACGTAGTCGTCGATCGTCTCGGGGTCGGCGACGGTCACCTCCAGCGAATCGACCTCGCCCTTCTTGTTGAAGTAGAGCTGCGCCTGGCGCAGGGGCATGTAGACGAAGGCGCTGTCGAACTGGGCGAGGCCCAGCTTGTAGATGTAGGCGACCGGATAGCTCTTGGAGCGGGGGGTCACGCCGAAGGGGGTGAGATCGCCCTCCGGCGAGATGAGCGTGACCTGATCGCCGATCCGCAGGCCCAGCTTGCGCGCCACGCCGTCGCCCATGGCGATGCCCTGGTCGCCGTCGTAGGTGTCGAGCGAGCCGGCGCTGACCTCCGGGTCGGTGACGACCTTGAGCTGCGCGAGATCCTCGCGCCGCATGCCGCGCACGATGACGCCCGTATGGCGGTCGCGGTTGCTGGCGAGGACCTGGCCCTCGATGGTCGGGGAGACGCGCATCACGCCGTCCACCTGCCGGATCGCGACGGCGAGCGTGTCGTAATCCTCGAACTTCTCCTGCTGCGAGGTGACGTTCAGGTGCGGGTTCACGCCGAGGATCTGCTCGATCAGGGTCTCGCGGAAGCCGGTCATCACGGCCATGACGATGATGAGCGTGGCAACGCCGAGGCCGATACCGACCAGCGAGAACCCGGCGATGACGGAGATGAAGCCTTCCTTGCGGCGCGCGCGCAGGTACCGCGAGGCGATGTCCCACTCGAAGCCCGCGAAGGGGCGCGTGCCCACCTCGCGCAGGGGCTTGGGCGCGAAGCCGCCCCGGGGCCGGGGGGCCGTGTCGCCGTCGCCGGGCGGCGCGGTCAGGACGGCGGCGGCGGGGACGGGCCGGGGCGCGGGTGCCTCGTCCGGGGCCGCGCGCTGGCGGGCGCGCTCGGCGGCGCGGCGGATGCGCGCGACCCGGTCGTCGGGCGCGTTGTCGAAGGCGCTTTCGAGATCGGGCGAGGCGGGGATGGTCGCCTTCGCCTTGCGCGGACGGGGGCTGTCGGCCGGCGGCCCGGGGTCGGGCGGCGTCGGCGGACGGAGGGGGGCCTCCCCCTCCATGTTGCGCATCATGGAGCGCACGAGGGAGGGGCGGCCGGCACCGGGCGGACCGTCCGGCGATGCCGGAGCCGCCCCGGCCTTTCGGGCGGCCTTCGCCTCGGCCCTTTCCTTCGCTTCGCGCATCTCGGCGGCGCGCGCGGCGAGGCCGCCGGAGGACCGCCCTCCGCGCCCCGCGCCGCGCCGCTGTTCCTGATCTGACGCCAAATCCGGCCCTTCCCGTCAGGCCCGGCCGTAGAGGGCGGCGAGGCGGTTGATAGCGGCGTCGGGGGTGAGGGTCTCGGTCTCGCCCGTGCGGCGGCTGACCAGCTCGACCACCCCCTCCTTCAGTCCGCGCGGCCCGACGACGACCTTCCACGGGATGCCGATCAGGTCGATGGTCGCGAACTTCGCGCCCGCGCGCTCGTCCCGGTCGTCATAGAGCACGTCGAGGCCGGCGGCGGTCAACTTTCCGTGCAGGTCCTCGCAGGCCCCGTCCGCCGCCGCGTCGCCCTGGCGCAGGTTGATGACCGCGACCTCGAAGGGGGCGACCGCCTCGGGCCAGACGATGCCCCTGTCGTCGTGGCTCGCCTCGATGATCGCGCCGGGCAGGCGCGAGACGCCGATACCGTAGGAGCCGCTCTCGAAGGGGACGTTCGTGCCGTCCGGGGTCGTCACGGTCGCGTTCAGCGGCTTGGAGTACTTCGTCCCGAAATAGAAGATGTGCCCCGCCTCGATGCCCCGGGCCGTCAGGCGGCGCTCCTCGGGAACCTCCTTCTCGAAGACGGCCGCCTCGTGGGTGTCGTCGGTGCGGGCATAGGAGGCGGTGTAGCGGTCGACGATGGCCTGCAGGGCGTCCGCGTCCTCCCAGTCGATGGCAGCGTCGCCGAGGGTCAGGTCGGCGAGATCGCGGTCGAGGAAGACCGCCGATTCGCCCGTCTCGGCGAGGATCAGGAACTCGTGGGTCATGTCCCCGCCGATGGGGCCGCTATCGGCGCGCATCGGGATCGCCTTCATGCCCATGCGCTCGAAGGTGCGCAGGTAGCTGACGAACATGCGGTTGTAGCTGCGCCGCGCGCCCTCCCGGTCGATGTCGAAGCTGTAGGCGTCCTTCATCAGGAACTCGCGCCCGCGCATCACGCCGAAGCGGGGGCGCACCTCGTCGCGGAACTTCCACTGGATATGGTAGAGGATGCGCGGCAGGTCGCGGTAGCTGCGGATGCCGAAGCCCGCGATCTCGGTGATCTGCTCCTCGTTGGTCGGGCCGTAGAGCATCTCGCGCTCGCCCCGGTCGGTGATGCGCAGCATCTCGGCCCCGTAATCGTCGTAGCGCCCGCTCTGCCGCCACAGGTCCGCCGACTGGATGGTCGGCATCAGCACCGGGATCGCGCCCGCCGCCTGCTGCTCCTCATGGACGATGGCCTCGATCTTCTTCAGCACCTTGTAGCCGAGCGGCAGCCAGGAATAGATGCCTGCCGACGCCTGCCGGATCATGCCCGCACGCAGCATGAGGCGATGCGAGGCGATTTCCGCTTCGGCGGGGGTTTCCTTCTGGACGGGCAGGAAATACCGGGAGAGACGCATCGGTGGAGCCAATCTGAGTCTTTATTTGCGACAAGGGCGGGTTCGGAACACGGGAGGGCCGTGGCGGTGGAGATAGGCCGCCCCGTGCTTTAGACGATCCGTACGCCGGGCGAAAGGCGCTTTGCACGTCCCGCGGGCGGTATCGCAGCCCCGTGCGTCCTTTTAGCGGTGGACAACGTCCGCCCGGTATCCTAGGAATCCTTCCCACAAGGGCCATCAGAGCCTGGGTCCGGGGAGACCGATCCATTGAAAAGGCGCATCCACGGGGATGCGCCTTTTCCTTTGCTGCACGGTAGGAACAGGTGAGCCGGAAACGGCGGGTCGTAAAAAGGGGGCGACGATCTTACGGTTGTCCACCGTCCCGGCTCGAGAATGTTCGATGCAAATCCTGGGCCATTTTGCGACATTCCCGTACGGGGCGCGGTTCTCGGCTATAGCCGGGCCAGCAGCGGATCGAGCGACGTGTCGAGCGGCAGACCGCTCTCGCGCAGGAAATGCAGGAGTGCGGCCTCGTTCCGCGTCAGCGCGCCGTCGCGGTCGATGCGGGCGACGAGCCACGTGGCCTCCCCGGCATCCACCCGGCCCGCTCGCCCGCGCGTGGCCCGCGCCTCGGCATCGCGCTCGCGGTAGACGGCCTGAAGCGGGGTCTCGGTCCCGAAGACGTTGAGCGCCTGGATGTTGTCGCCGAAGCGCGTGACGCCCCGGGCCAGCCGCCGCCCGAACCCCGCGAGGCCGTCCGTCGGGCTGTTCAGCCAGCGGTCGATCTGCTTCATGCGCTCGCGGGAGGGGGGCGCGTAGCCGGTATGGGTCAGCAGGTAGTTGGCGATGGCGTTCACGAAGAGCACGGACCACGATTCGGCATTGTCCGCGCCCACGGTCGCGTCGTTGAGGTCGAAGAGGCGCTCGGCCTCGCCGTGGCTGATCCCGGCGGAGCGTCCGCCGCTGCCGGCGTAGATCACCCGCCGCAGAAGCGCGACCTCCGGATCGCCCAGCTCGCCCGCCACGAGGGCGGCGTTGCCGAGCGCCGCGCGGTCGCCCTCCAGCACCGCCGCGCAGACGGCGTCGATCGCCAGCGTCGTGAGCGATTCGGGGACGGTGACGGCCTTCTCGATCACCTGGACGAGGGTCTCCAGCTCCGTCTCGCCCCGGATGCGCCCGTCGCGCTCGACCCGCTCGCGGAACCACGCCGCGTCGGCGTCGCTCACATGCCCGCGGGGCCGGGCCTGTCCGATCAGATGCGCGACCATCGCCTCGGCGAAGAGGTCGCGCCATTCGCCGCAGACGGTCTCCAGCGTCTCGTCGATCTCGAACAAAAGCTCCGCCTCGCGGCGGCACAGCGTGCCGTCGGTCCAGACGGTGCGGCGCAGGTCGAGCACCTGATCGGGGGTCACGGCCCGGGTGTCGAGGATCGTCTCCATCGTGTTCGGGACGTGCTGATAGGCGAGAGCCATGGCGCGGAGCCTCCGTTAACGGTCTCGCCGAGTCTTGCGCCGGGGACCCTTTACGGATGGTTACGCCGCTTCGGAAGTTTCCTGCCGTGCCCACATGTCCGCGTAGGTGCCGCCCTTGGCGAGCAACTCCGCATGGTTGCCCCGCTCGATCACCCGTCCCCCGTCGAGCACGACGATCTCGGTCGCGTCGACCACCGTGGAGAGGCGGTGGGCGATGGTGAAGACGGTGCGGTTGCGGCCCAGCGCGCGCAGGGACGCCTGGATCGACTGCTCCGTCGCCGTGTCGAGGGCCGATGTCGCCTCGTCGAGGATCAGGATGGGCGGGTTCTTGAGGATGGTGCGGGCGATGGCCACGCGCTGCTTCTCGCCGCCCGAGAGCTTCAGCCCCCGCTCGCCGACCGCCGTGTCGTAGCCGTCGGGCAGGTCCATGATGAAGTCGTGGATCGAGGCGAGGCGCGCGGCCTCCTCGATCTCGGCCCGGGTCGCGTCGGCCCGGCCGTAGCCGATATTGTAGCGGATGGTATCGTTGAAGAGGACCGTGTCCTGGGGCACCACGCCGATCTGGGCGCGCAGGGATTCCTGCGTCACCTGCGATATGTCCTGCCCGTCGATGGTGATCCGCCCCGAGGTCGGGTCGTAGAAGCGGAAGAGCAGCCGCGCGACCGTGGACTTGCCCGCCCCGCTATGGCCGACGAGGGCGATGGTGCTGCCGCCCTTCGCGTCGATGGTCAGGTCGTGCAGGATCGTGCGCTCCTCGCCGTAGCCGAAGGACACATTCTTGAAGACGACCCGCCCCCGGCCGACCTGGAGCGGCTTCGCCCCCGGCGCGTCGGTCACGTCGGGGGGCGTGTCCAGCAGGCCGAACATCTCGCCCATGTCGATCAGCGCCTGGCGGATCTCGCGGTAGACCGTGCCGAGGAAGTTGAGCGGCATCGAGACCTGCATCATCAGGGCGTTGACCATCACGAAGTCGCCCACCGTCAGCGTGCCGTCCGCCACCCCCCGCGCGGCCAGCACCATCACCGTGCCGAGGCCGGCGGTGATGATGACGCTCTGGCCGATGTTGAGGAAGGCGAGGGTCGTCTGGGTCCGGACGGCGGCGTTCTCGTACAGCGCCATCGCCCCGTCGTAGCGCTCGGCCTCGCGCCGCTCGGCGGAGAAGTACTTGACCGTCTCGTAGTTCAGCAGCGCGTCGATGGCCTTCTGGTTCGCGTCCTGGTCCTGGGCGTTCATCTCGCGGCGGATCTTCACGCGCCATTCGGTGATCTGGAAGGTGAAGGCGACGTAGAGCGCGATGGTCACGACGATGGACACCGCGAACCAGCCGCCGAAGCTCGCCCAGAAGATCGCCGTCACCAGCAGCAGTTCGAGCATCAGCGGCACGATGGAGAAGAGGACGAAGCGCAGGAGGAACTCCACCCCCTTGATCCCGCGCTCCATGATCCGGCTCATCGCGCCGGTCTTGCGCTCCAGATGGAAGCGCAGGGACAGGCGGTGGATATGCCCGAAGGTGCGCAGGGCGAGGCGGCGCAGCGCCCGCTGGCCGACGCGGGAGAACACCGCGTCGCGCATCTGCGCGAACAGGACGGTCGCGATGCGCGACACCGCGTAGGCGATGACGAGGGCGACGGGCGCGACGAGGAAGGCCGTGCGCCAGTTCGCCTCGATCCCGCCCTCCTCCGTCATGGCGTCGACGGCGTACTTGTAGAAAAATGGCGTGACGACGGTGGCGATCTTGGCGAGCACCAGAAAGCCCATCGCCACGACGACCCGCACCCGCGCATCCGTCTCGCCCTTCGGCCAGAGATAGGGCATCACGTCGCGCACGACCCGCCATTCGGCCTCCCGGCCCGTCTTCTGCGGGGTGTCGGTCATGCCGTGCCTGCGGGGATGGTGTCGATGGTCATCGCAGCGACAGACTAGCGCCGCGCGCGGCGAAGGCTACCCGCAAAGGCGCTTTTGCGCCGGGGGCGATGGTGTTAACCTTTAAGGCGATCTCAATCCGGGAAGGGGGCATCCGTGTACAGAATTCTG
>JAHDDY010000123.1:0-3163 GCA_020629115.1 Paracoccaceae bacterium
GTTCGACCTCGGGCCGGCGGCGGCGATGAGCCTGATCTACTTCCTCATCACGCTGCTGGTGAGCTGGCTGTTCTACACGCTGATGACGCGGCAGGAGGAGGGGTGATGGTGGATCGACTTCTCCGTATGGGCGCCGTCATTGCCCGGCTTGACCGGGCAATCCAGGGATGCAAACGCTGGCGCTCGTGGCTCTGGATCACCCGGTCAAGCCGGGTGATGACTGCGAGTAGAGCGAGTATTCAGTATGAATGCCCAAGGGAGGACCTCGCATGAAACGCTGGCTCGTCCCCACCCTCTACATCGTCTTCCTGATGCTGCCGATCTACTGGCTGCTCGCGATGTCGTTCAAGACGACGAACGAGATCCTGGGCGGGTTCACGCCCTGGCCGCAGGAATTCACGCTGGAGAACTACGCGGTCATCTTCACCGATCCGAGCTGGTACTGGGGCTACATCAACTCCATCACCTACGTGACGATCAATACCGTCCTGTCGCTCGCCGTGGCGCTGCCGGCGGCCTATGCCTTCTCGCGGTACCGCTTCACGGGGGACAAGCACCTGTTCTTCTGGCTGCTGACGAACCGCATGGCCCCGCCGGCGGTCTTCGCGCTGCCGTTCCTCCAGCTCTACTCGTCGGTCGGCCTGTTCGACACGCATATCGCCGTGGCGCTGGCGCATTGCCTGTTCAACATCCCGCTGGCGGTATGGATTCTCGAAGGGTTCATGTCCGGCGTGCCGAAGGAGCTGGACGAGACGGCCTATGTCGACGGGCACAGCTTCCCGAGCTTCTTCTTCCGCATCTTCCTGCCGACCATCACCAGCGGCATCGGGGTGGCGGCGTTCTTCTGCTTCATGTTCAGTTGGGTCGAGATGCTGCTGGCCAAGACGCTGACGGCGGTGGATGCGAAACCCATCGTCGCCATCATGACCAAGACGGCGTCGTCCTCGGGCTACGAGCTGGGCCTGCTGGCGGCGGCGGGGTGCCTGACCATCGTGCCGGGGGCGTTCGTGATCTACTTCGTGCGCAACTACATCGCGAAGGGTTTCGCGCTGGGGCGGGTGTAGGAGAAGCGGATCACCGGAACGCGTGTCTGAACGCCCCATCCATCCCCGCTGCCCCGGATGCAATGCAGCATGAAGTGACGCAAAGCATCCGGGGCAGCGTGAAAAGATCAACGGATGACGATGGCGGCTCAGTCCAGGATCATCCCCACGATCACCCCGAGGACGAAGAGGCCCAGTCCCGCGCCGAGGAAGACGCCCTTGCGCGTCCTGTCGGCATCCACGATCACGCCGTCCTCGCTCGCCCGGTCGTCGAAGCCGCCATGGGCGGTGGCCGGGTGGCTTGCGGGGGCGTCGAGGTTGCCGGGGGTGAAGTCGGGGTCGGGGGTGTCGCTCTTCTGCGCCTCCACGCCGTCCTCGGCGAGCTTCCTGTCGAGCGCGCCGGGGAACAGCATGTCGCCGAAGACCAGTTGCAGCACGGATTTTCCGACCAGCAGCTCGCGCGCGTCGGTGTCGATGGCCTGCATGACCGCCTTGGCGGCCACTTCGGGCTGGAAGATCGGCGGGGCGGGCTGGGGCTTCCTGTCCATCCGGTTGCGCGCCCAGGTGAATTGCGGCGTGTTGATCGCCGGAAGCTGCACCAGCGAGAGGGCGACGGGGCTGTTGTCGCGGATCAGCTCGGAATGGAGCGAGCCGGTGAAGCCGTTGATCGCGTGCTTGGCCCCGCAATAGGCGCTCTGGTTCGGCACCGGGCGGTAGGAGAGGCCGGAGCCGATGTTCACGATGTTGCCGCGCGTCATCACCCGGAGCGCGGCGCGCGTGCCGTTGACCTGCCCGTGATAGGTGGTGTCCGTGATCGCCTCGAACTCGGCCGCGTCCATCTCCCCGAACGGTGAGAAGGCGGTCAGCATGGCGGAGTTGACCCAGACGCTCGGCATGCCCAGCGCCCCGACGATCTTGCGCGCCGCCGCGTCGACCGCCTCGGCGTCCGACACGTCGCAGACGACGGTATGGACCCTGTCGCCGAATCGGGCGGCCAGGTCCGAGAGGCGCTCGGCCCCCCGGGCGAGGATGCCCACGCGGTAGCCGCGCCCGATCAGCGCCTCGACCACCGCCAGGCCGACCCCGGCGGACCCCCCCGCGACGACGGCCGTCTCTCCCCTTCCCTCCATGATGCGCGCTCCTCGTGCTGTTGCCTGTCCCGTGGCCGGGGCAATGCGGCAGGGGCGCGGAGCGTTCCGCCGGAATGTCGCACGAAGGGGGCTGGACCCCGCGCGATTTCGGCGCATCATAGGATTTCATGACGACGCAAAAGAAGCGCCCGCAGGACTACAACAGCTGCTTTCTCGCGAAGCTCGGCCATTACGTCTCGCTGTCCGAGGACGATTGCGAGACCCTGGCCAAGTTCGAGAAGGACGAGCGCGACTACGCATCCGGCGACCACATCGCGGTCGAGGGCGAGACCATCGAGCATATCTACGTGGTCAAGCACGGCTGGGTGGTGTTCTACAACGTCCTGCCCGACGGGCGGCGGCAGAACCTGCGCCTCTACCTGCCCGGCGACCTCATGGGCATGACGGAGCTGGCCTATCTCGACGCCACGACCAATATCGAGGCGGTGACGGACGCGACGCTCTGCCCGTTCCCGAAATCGCATATCGGCGACCTGTTCGAGGATGCGCCCCGGCTCGCCGCGCTGTTCCTGTCGCTCGCGATGCGCGACGAGGTGGCCCTGCGCGATACCATCCGCATGCTGGGCCGGATGCAGACGGAAGACCGGCTCGCGCATTTCCTGCTGGAGACGCAGGCGCGGCTCAGGATCGGGTCGAGCGTCGACAAGACGCGCTTCCGCATCCCCATGAGCCAGACGATGATGGCCGACGTGATCGGCGCGTCCTTCGTGTCCGTCAACCGGGCCTTGCGCGACCTGGCCGAGAACGGCGATATCGCGCGCCACGGCAAGGAGATCGAGATCGTCCGCTGGCAGGCGCTGGCCGACCGCTGCGATTTCCAGAACCGCTACGAGCAGCTCGACACGGGCTGGTTTCCCGAGAGCGCCTGACACGGCGTCCGCTACGCGGCGTCCGCTACGCGGCGTCCGCTACGCGGGGTCCGCTACACGGCGTCACCCCTTGCGTGCCGCGCGCCCGTCTGCCATGCCG
>JAHDDY010000123.1:3263-5957 GCA_020629115.1 Paracoccaceae bacterium
GGGGTCCGCTACACGGCGTCACCCCTTGCGTGCCGCGCGCCCGTCTGCCATGCCGGACCCTGCACGCCCCTTGCCGGAGATCCCGACCCATGGCCGAGTATACCGCCCTTCGCTACGTCCTCGCCGGCGACGTCGCCGAGATCACGCTCGACCGGCCCGATACGCTCAACTCGCTCAACGCGGCCATGCGCTCCGAACTCAAGCACGCGGTCGAGCGGGCGCAGGCCGAGGGCGCGCGGGTCGTCCTTCTGACGGGGGAAGGGCGCTCCTTCTGCTCCGGGCAGGACCTGGGCGAGACGGAGACGGGCATCCCCGACGTGGAGCGCACGCTGCGCGAGGAATACGAGCCGATGGCGCGCGCCATCCTCGACTGCGACATCCCCATCGTGGCGGCGGTGAACGGCACGGCCGCCGGGGCGGGGGCGAGCCTCGCGCTGCTGGCGGATATCGTCATGGCCGGGCACGGCTCGCAGTTCGTCGTCGCCTTCGCGCGCATCGGCCTGATGCCCGACGTGGCGCTCACGTACTTCCTGCCCCGGCAGGTGGGCCTCGCCCGGGCCATGGGCATGGCCATGACGACCGAGCCGGTGGACGGCCAGCGCGCCGCCGACTGGGGCCTCATCTGGAAATCCGTGCCGGACGAGGCGCTCATGCAACAGGCCCGTGCGCTGGCCGGGGCGATGGCCAAGGGGCCGACGCGCTCCTTCTCGCTCATCCGCAAGGCGATGCGGGCAAGCCTCGACAACGACCTGTCCGAGCAGATGCGCGTCGAGAGCCGGGGCCAGGGCGAGGCGGCGGGCACGCGCGACTTCCTCGAAGGGACGACCGCCTTCCTCGAAAAGCGCATGCCGTCCTTCGAGGGGCGATGATCCGGCGCTTCGTCTCGCTCCAGGCGCGGGCGGCGGTGTTCGGCATCGGCATCCTCGCGCTCATCCTCGTCACCAGCGCGGTGTGGCGGGACGACTGGCCGGTCCATCGCTCGGACTTCATCTTCGTGATGGTGGTGGCTGCGCAGGTCTGGCTGCTGGCCACGGGGCGCGAGACGCCGCGGGAGGCGGCGGTCATCGCCGTGTTCCACGTCGTCGGCGTCGCGATGGAGGTGTTCAAGACCGCCGTCGGCTCGTGGCACTATCCGGAGCCGGCCCTCTTCGCCATCGGCGGGGTGCCGCTGTTCACGGGGTTCATGTATTCGGCGGTGGGCAGCTATATCGCCCGGTTCTGGCGCCTGTCTGACATGCGGCTGGAGCGCGCGCCGCCCTTCTGGGCCGCGGCGCTGCTGGGCGCGGCGATCTACGCGAATTTCTATACCCATCATTACGTGATGGATATCCGCCTCGCCCTCTTCGCGGTCATCGTGCTGCTCTACGGGCGGACGATGGCCCGGTTCGGGGCGGACGGGCCGCGCGTGCCGCTGCTCGCGTTCTTCGCGCTGGCGGCGGTGCTGATCTACGTCGCCGAGAACATCGGCTCGGTCACCGGGACGTGGCTCTATCCGAATCAGGAGGCGGGATGGCGGCCCGTGCCGCCGGGCAAGCTGGGGTCGTGGTTCCTGCTGATGACCATCAGCTTCGTCCTGGTCTGGTCGATCCGCCGGGGGAGTGCGCGGGGGTCGTAGCCGGCGCTATCCCGCCATCTCCGCCACGATCGCCGCCGCCGCCGCCCGGGGATCGGATGCCTGCCAGACGGGGCGGCCCACGACGACATGATCGGCCCCCGCCGCGATGGCCGCGCGGGGGGTCTCGACCCGCTTCTGGTCGCCCAGGGCCGCCCCGGCGGGACGCACGCCCGGCGTCACGATCAGCCGCCCCGCCGCCTCGGGCAGCGCCCGGATCGCCGCCGCCTCGCGCGGGGAGGCGATGATGCCGTCGGCCCCGGCCACGAAGGCCCGGCGCGCGCGCTCGACGCCCAGCGCGGCGAGATCGCCCCCGACCATCATCCCGTCGTCGAGATCGTCCCGGTCGAGGGAGGTGAGGATGGTCACGGCGAGGATCTTCAGCCCGCTCCCGCCCCGGCCCGCCACGGCGGCGCGCACGACGTGCGGGTCGCCGTGGACGGTGAGGAAATCGTGCCCGAACTCCGAAATCCCGCGCACCGCCGCCTCGACCGTCGCGCCGATGTCGAAGAGCTTGAGGTCGATGAAGGTGCGCTTGCCCTGCTCCTTCAGCTCGTTGGCCAAGGCGAAGCCGCCCCCCGTCAGCATGCCGAGGCCGACCTTGTAGAAGCCCACCGTCTCGCCCAGCCGCCCGGCCATCTCCAGCCCGGCGACGGCGTGGGGCAGGTCGAGCGCGACGATCAGGCGGTCGCGGAGGGCGGGGTCGGTCATGGCGGTCCTCGTCGGAAGGGCGGTTTCGCTTTGGATTCCGCGTGCGGTGCAATATGTATGGTTCTAACGTCCTCGCGGCATCATGGAAACGCCGCGCGGCCCGTCCAGACGAGGAAAGTAACGATGTCCTTCTTCCGTGTCCTGCTCGCCCTGCTCATCTCCGGGGGCATCGCCTACAGCCTCTACATCGCCGTGGGCGGCCGGGGGGCCGATCCGGTGCTCGACGCCCTGCGAACGAACATCGTGGACCCCGTGCGCGCCCGGCTCGATCCCGACAGCGCCGAGACCCCCGTGGTGGAGGCCGAGCCGGCATCCGTCGCGGACAGGTCGGAGGATGCGGTGGAGACGGTGGTCGTGGAGACCGAGACCGT
>JAHDDY010000123.1:6057-7910 GCA_020629115.1 Paracoccaceae bacterium
CGCAGGCGGTGGCGAACGTCACCGGACAGGCCGTCGAGACCGTGGGCGAGACGGCTGGCGCCGCGCGCGATTCGGTCGGGGAGACGGTCGACGCCCTGGGCGAGACCATGGGCGACGCGGCGGGTGCCGTGGGCGAGGCGGCCAGCGCGGCGGGCGACGCCGTGACGTCGACGGTCAGCGATGCCGCGACGGCGGTCGGCGGTGCCGTGGCGGGGCTGACCGGCTCCGACGAGCCGGACGCGGAGACGGAGAACGGCCTGCCGCGCATCGCCACCCAGCCCGCCCCCTCCGATTCGGTCCTGCCGGACGAGGGCCAGCCCCCCGCCGCCCTGGAGGCCCAGGACGCCCTGCCCGCCGCGCGCATCGAGGAGAGCGGGGGCGGGGCGTCCGGCTCGACCGAGGCGCTCGACGTCGTGGCCGGCGGCATGGCCTATGACGAGGCGCGGGCGACCCTGATCGAGGCCGGCTGGACGCCCCGGGTGCCCGCGCTGCGCGCCGAGGTGCCGGACGAGGCGGAGGCCGCGCTGATCGAGGCGGGATACACGGAACTGAAGGGTTGCGAGGCGGGCGAGCGCCCGATCTGCCGCTTCGAGTTCGTCGACGGCGAGCGGCGCATCGCCGCCGTGCTGACCCGCGGGACCGGCACCGATCCTTCCGTGGTGGACGCCTTCCTCATGGATATCCGCGCGGAGTGATGCCGTGACCCGCGATGCCGATGCCATCGTCGTCGTCTCCGCCGCCCGCACCCCGATGGGCGGCTTTCAGGGCGCGCTCTCGGACGTGACCGCCGCCGAACTGGGCGCGGTCGCCATCCGCGCGGCGCTGGCCGGGTCGGGGCTGGCGGCGGACGGGATCGACGAGGTGCTGATGGGCTGCGTCCTGCCCGCCGGGCAGGGGCAGGCCCCGGCGCGGCAGGCGGCGCTGGGGGCCGGGCTGCCGCTGTCGGTGCCCTGCTCGACGCTCAACAAGATGTGCGGCTCGGGCATGAAGACGGCCATGGTGGCGATGGACCAGCTGCGCGCCGGGAACGGCCGGGCCGTGGTGGCCGGGGGCATGGAATCCATGACGAACGCGCCGTACCTGCTGCCGAAGATGCGGGGCGGGGCGCGGCTGGGCCATGCGCAGGCGGTCGACCACATGTTCCTCGACGGGCTGGAGGACGCCTACGACCGGGGCCGCCTGATGGGCACCTTCGCCGAGGACTGCGCCGACCGATACCAGTTCACCCGCGAGGAGCAGGACGCCTACGCCCTGTCGTCGCTGAGCCGCGCGCTGTCGGCGCAGGAGGCCGGTCATCTGACGGCCGAGATCGCCCCCGTCACCGTGCGCTCCCGCAAGGGCGAGGCGGTGGTGGCGACGGACGAACAGCCGGCCAATGCCCGCCCCGACAAGATCCCGACGCTGAAGCCCGCCTTCCGCAAGGACGGCACGGTCACGCCGGCCAACGCCTCCTCCATCTCCGACGGGGCCGCCGCGCTCGTGCTGATGCGCGAGGGCGACGCGCGGGCGGCCGGGGCACCGATCCGCGCGCGCCTGCTCGCCCATGCGAGCCATGCGCAGGAGCCGGGATGGTTCACCACCGCGCCGGTGCCGGCCATGCGCAAGGCGCTCGACGCGGCGGGATGGCGGGTGGACGACGTCGACCTGTGGGAGATCAACGAGGCCTTCGCGGTCGTGCCCATGGCCGCCGAGCGCGAGCTGGGCATCCCGCGCGAACGGCTCAACATCCACGGCGGCGCCTGCGCTCTCGGCCATCCCATCGGCGCGAGCGGGGCGCGGATTCTCGTCACGCTGCTGCACGCCCTCGAACGGACGGGCGGCACGAAGGGCATCGCCTCGCTCTGCATCGGCGG
>JAHDDY010000124.1:0-6451 GCA_020629115.1 Paracoccaceae bacterium
TCGCGCCGGAACACGTCGAGGAACCGCCCGGCCAGCCCCTCCCGCGTCCACGGCCCGTCCTCGTCCACCGCCTCGGCGAGGGCCAGCGACATCTGCGTATCGTCGGTATAGGCCCCCGGCGCGATGGCGTGGAACGGATGGGGGCGATAGGCGGCGAGATCGTTCTCCCGCGCCGTGAACTCGGGGTCCGCATACTCGAACCCCGCCCCGTAGGCATCCCCGATGGACAGTTCGACCAGCATCCGCGTTCCTCCCGGTTCCGTCCCCCATCCATCGCAGGTCGCACCCCCGCGCGCCACCCGTTATTCGGTCATGCATCCCGCGCCGTTTCGCGCTAGGTAGGACAGGCAGACGGGTTTCTCCGGGGCGGATGGATGACGCAGCGACGCAAGATACTGATCTGGAGCGGGGTGCTGGTGGCGCTCGTCGCCTTCCTGCTCGTCTTCTCGGAGATCCTGCCGCCCTTCATCTTCGGGGCGGCCATCGCCTATTTCCTCGATCCCGTGGCCGATGCGCTGGAGCGTCTCGGACTGTCGCGGATGGCGGCGACGGTGGTGGTCCTGTTCATCGCCGTGCTGATCTTCGCGCTGCTGGCGCTGGCGGTGTTTCCGCTGCTGCTGGACCAGTTCGCGACCCTCGTGCGCAACATGCCCAACTACATCGACACCCTGCGCGGCCGGCTCGAAGGGCTGGTGGGGCAGATCGAGGCGGTGACCGGCACCGTCGCGCCCCTGCCCGAGAACGCCCCCGCCGCCCGGCCCGCCTCCGAGCAGCTGCGCGAGGCGGCGCAGGGCATCGGGGGGCGCCTGCTCCAGAGCATCTGGAGCGGGGGCGTCGCCTTCGTCAGCACGCTGGCGATCCTCGTGGTGACGCCGGTCGTCGCCTTCTACCTGCTGCTCGACTGGGACCGCCTCATCGCCCGGGTCGACGATCTCATCCCCCGGCGGCATCTGGACGAGATGCGCGCGCTGGCGCGGGACGTGGATCTCGTGCTGGCCGGGTTCATGCGGGGGCAGTTCCTCGTCTGCATCATCCAGGGCACGTTCTACGTGATCGGCCTGTCGATCATCGGGCTGGATTTCGCGCTGGTGGTGGGGATGATCTCCGGCATGGCGAGCTTCATCCCCTATGTGGGGGCGATCCTCGGCCTCGTCCTGTCGATGGGTCTGGCGCTGACGCAGTTCTGGGGCGAGTGGTATTCCATCCTCGCCGTGCTGGGCGTCTTCCTCGCGGGGCAGGCCATCGAGGGCAACGTGCTGACGCCGTGGCTGGTGGGGGGCAGCGTGGGGCTGCATCCGGTCTGGCTCATCTTCTCGCTCGCCGCCTTCGGCTCGCTGTTCGGCTTCGCGGGGCTGCTGCTGGCGGTGCCGGCGGCGGCGGCGATCGGGGTGCTGACGCGCTACGCCGTCGCCCGCTACCAGGACAGCCGCCTGTATCTGGAGGACGAGGCGTGACCGTCGCCGCCGAGCCGCGCCAGCTTCCCCTCGACCTCGACTGGCCGCGCAAGCGGGCGCTGACCCGTGCCGATTTCGTCGAAGGGGCCTGCAACGCCGAGGCGCTGGCGGCGGTGGAGGACCGGGGCGGCTGGCGCGACGGGCGCCTGGCGATCTGCGGCGACGAGGGCTGCGGCAAGACGCATCTGGCCGCCATCTGGGCCGCGCGCGAGGGGGCGCGCTTCATCGACGCCGCCGCGCTGGAGCCGCGGGGCGTGCGCGCGGTCGCGGCCCTGGGCGCGGTCGTGGTCGAGGACGTGGACCGCCGCCTGCCCGCCGCCCCCGACCGGCGCGCGGCGGAGGAGGCGCTGATGCACCTGTTCAACCTGATGGGCGAGCGCGGCGGGCGGATGCTCTTCACCGGGCGGGACGGCCCCGCGCGCTGGCCCGTGCGCCTGCCCGATCTCGCCTCGCGCCTGTCGCTGCCCCCCGTCTTCCGGGTCGGGCGGCCCGATGACACGCTTCTGTCGCACTTGTTCCTCAAGCTGTTCGCCGACCGCGACATCGTCCTCGATCCGCGCGTGGCGTCCTACCTCGCCCTGCGCGCCGAGCGCAGCTTCCGCGCGGTGCAGGCGACGGTGGACGCGCTCGACCGCTACAGCATGGGCGAGAAGCGGCCGGTGACGATAGGTCTGGCGAAGGAGGTGTTCGGATGGTGATGGACGGCGGGCAAGGCATGGTCGAGACCGTGGCGGGGGGCGAGGACGCCCCGCGCCCCCCCGCGCTCCGCGCCGACTTCCTCAACACCGGACCCGGCCCGGCCGCCGACCTCGACTACGCGATGGACAGCCCCGACCGCTTCATCAACCGCGAACTGTCGTGGCTGTCGTTCAACGACCGCGTCCTGCGCGAGGCCGACGACCGCCGCCATCCGCTGCTCGAACGCCTGCGCTTCGTCGCCATCTCCGGCTCGAATCTCGACGAGTTCTACACCGTGCGCGTCGCGGGCCTGCGCGAGCTGGTGAACGAGGGCGTCACCCGCACCAGCGTCGACGGCCTGACCCCGGCGCAGCAACTGGACCGCATCGACGCCGACTGCCGCGTGCTGATGGACGGCCAGCAGAGCCGCTGGGCCGGGCTGCGCGTCGAGATGGAGGAGGCCGGGATCGTCCTGGTCGAGCGCGGCGACCTGACCCCGGACGACCGCGAGTGGCTGGACGCGAAGTTCATGGACGACGTGTTTCCCGTCCTCTCGCCGCTTGCCATCGACCCCGCGCACCCGTTTCCCTTCGTGCCGAGCAAGGCGCTGTCGCTGGCGCTCCAGCTCGTGCAGCGGGGCGGGGAGGCGGAGATCGACGCGCTGCTCATCATCCCGCAGCAGCTCGACCGCTACATGCGCCTGCCCGATCTGGAAGGCTCCGACGGTGGCCCGCAGGGGGGCGGGCGGCAGGGCCTCATCCGCTTCATCGCATTGGAGGACATGATCGCCCTGTCCCTCGACCGCGTCTTTCCCGGCTACGACGTCCTCGGCTCCGGCCTGTTCCGCGTGCTGCGCGATTCGGACATCGAGATCGAGGAAGAGGCCGAGGACTTGGTGCGCGAGTTCGAGACCGCGCTCAAGCGCCGCCGCCGGGGCGAGGTCATCCGCCTCAAGATGGGGTCGGAGACGCCCGAATCCCTGCGCGACTGGATCTGCCGCGAGATGGGCGTGACGGAGCGGGAGGTGGTCTATGCCGACGGGGTGGTCGGGGTCTCGGACCTCGATCAGATGATCGTGGACGACCTGCCGGACCTGCGCTGGCGCAACTACACCCCCCGCCGCCCCGAGCGCCTGACCGATTTCGACAACGACTGCTTCGCCGCCATCCGGCACAAGGATTTCCTGCTCCACCACCCGTACGAGACCTTCGACGTGGTGGTCGCGTACCTGCGCCAGGCCGCGCGCGATCCGGACGTGCTCGCCATCAAGCAGACGCTCTACCGCACCTCCGCGCAATCGCCCATCGTCGAGGCGCTGTGCGAGGCGGCCGAACTGGGCAAGCAGGTGACCGCGCTGGTGGAGCTGAAGGCCCGCTTCGACGAGGCGGCCAACATCGTGCAGGCGCGGCAGCTGGAGCGCGCGGGCGCGCAGGTGGTCTACGGCTTCATCGACTGGAAGACCCACGCGAAGATGTCATCCGTCGTGCGGCGCGAGGGCGGCAGGCTCGTCACCTACACCCATTACGGCACCGGCAACTACCACCCCATCACGGCCAAGCTCTACACCGACCTGTCGTTCTTCACCGCCGACAAGACCCTGGCGCGCGATGCCGCGCGGGTGTTCAACTACGTCACCGGCTACGCCGAGCCGCGCGATCTGGAGAAGGTGTCCATCTCGCCCATCGGCATGAAGGCGCGCATCCTCGCGCTGTTGGAGGAGGAGGCCGCCCACGCCCGCGCCGGACGGCCCGCGCAGGTCTGGGCCAAGCTCAACTCGATCATGGAGACGGAGGTCATCGACGCGCTGTACCGCGCCAGCCAGGCGGGCGTGCGCATCGACCTGATCATCCGCGGCATCTGCGGCGTGCGGCCCGGGGTGAAGGGCCTGTCGGAGAACATCCGCGTCAAGAGCGTGGTGGGACGCTATCTGGAGCATTCGCGCATCGTCTGCTTCGGGCGGGGCGAGGGATTGCCGGGCGAGAACGCAAGCGTCTTCATCTCTTCCGCCGATTGGATGGACCGCAACCTCAACCGCCGGGTCGAGACCCTCTGCCCCATCGAGAACCCGACCGTGAAGCGGCAGATATTGCAGCAGGTCATGGCCGCGAACCTGCGCGACGAGGCCAATACCTGGGTGATGAACGGCGACGGGACCTATGTCCACGAGGACGGGCAGAACGGCGAAAGCGGGTTCGACTGCCACGAGTTCTTTATGAAGTACCCTTCCATCTCGGGCCGGGGCCGCGTCGGCTACGCCGACGCGCCGCTCCTGACGGGGGAGGGGGAGTAGAGAAGACGATCCAGGTCCGAAGCGGAAGCGCTACCCGGCGGACTTCGCCTTCACCAGCGGCAGGCGCGGGAAGGTCATCCAGCCCACCGCGAAGCCCAGGCCCGCCGCGAGGAGGACGGTCAGCACGCGCGCCCAGGAGAAGGAATCCGTGATCAGGCCGTCGTCGTGCCAGATCTGGCTGAACAGCGCGAAGACCACGACGAGGCCGATCAGCAGGACGGCGACGACGAGTTCGACCGGATAGATCCGGATGGGCTTTTCGGTATCCATGGCGTGCGTCCTTCTTTGATACCCGGCGAGTATGCCCGCGCCTTGCCCTCCCGTGCAACAGGAAAGCGGAACGGGCCTTTTCAGATGGGGCGCGGCGAGGCCTAGGCCAGCATCCGGGGCCGGTTCACCGCGTAGACCAGCGCCAGCACCACGAAGGAAAACACCAGCATCCCCGCCGAGAGGACGTGCGCCTCGGCATAGCGCAACGTCTCCACCTGCTCGTAGATGGCGATGGAGATGACCCGCGTCTCGCCCGGGATGTTGCCGCCGATCATCAGCACCACGCCGAATTCGCCGACGGTATGGGCGAAGGTCAGGACGCCCGCCGTCAGGAACCCCCGCGCCGAGAGCGGCACGGCGACCGTGAGGAACGCGTCGAGCCGCGAGGCGCGCAGGGACGCCGCCGCCTCCATCGGCCCCGGCCCCACCCGCTCGAAGGCGGCCTGAAGCGGCTGGACCATGAACGGCAGGGAATAGGCGAGGGACGCGACCACCAGCCCCGTGAACGAGAAGGTCAGCGCCTCCCCCGTCACCGCCACCCACGCCCCGCCCAGCGGCGCGGTCGGGCTGAGCAGGATCAGCAGGTAGAACCCCAGCACGGTCGGCGGCAGGACGAGGGGCAGGGCGGTGACAGCCTCGACGACGGGGCGCAGGCGGCTGCGCGTATTGGCCAGCCACCAGGCCAGCGGCGTGCCGAGCACGAAGAGGATCAGCGTCGTCACCGCCGCCAGCCGCAGGGTCAGCCACAGCGGACCGAGATCGAGAGCGTTCCAGAGGCCGTAGGGGTCCGTCATCGTCGGTCGCCGCGAGGGGCGCGTCGTTCCGGCGATCCACCGTCCCGCCCTCGCATCGGTACGCGCCGGGGCATGGATTTCCGGGTCCGGCCCGGGCAGGGCATCGTGCGGTCTACTCCCACGGCGCGTACCCGTCCGCGACGATGAGTGCGCGGGCCGCGTCGGACGTGAGGAAGGCGTGGAAGGCGACGGCCGCGGGGTTTTCGCGCCCGCGCGCCAGCAGGACGGCATCCTGCCGGATCGGCGCATGGGTCGCCGCCGGGATCGCCTCGATCGTCCCCGCCGCCATCAGCGCCCCGGACGTGCGGATCGACAGGGGCACCAGCCCGTGATCGACGTTGCCGGTGGCGAGCATGGCGATGGCCTGGGCCACGTTCTCGCCCATGACGAGGGCGGGGCGGGCCTCGCCCGTCAGGCCGAGATGGTCGAGGGTCTCCATCGCCGCCGCGCCGTAGGGGGCGAGATCGGGGTTGGCGATGGCGAGGCGGCCCGCCCGCATCCCGGCGAGGCCCCCTTCCGGCGCCGTCCCGTTCCGGCTCCACAGCACCAGCCGCCCCACGGCATAGGTGAACCGCCCCGTGCCCCGCCCCTCGGCCACCAGCCGTTCGGGTCGCGCCGCATCGGCGGCGAGGAACAGGTCGAAGGGCGCGCCGTGGACGATCTGCGTGTAGAGCTTGCCCGTCGAGCCGGAGACGATGCGGATATCGTGCTCCCCGTCCGCCGCGAAGCGCTCGGCCAGCCGCTCCAGCGTGGCGACGAAGTTCGCCGCCACCGCCACCGTCGCCGTCTCCCCCCGCGCGGCGGCCGGCGACAGGACGAGGAGGGCGGCGAGGAGGAGGGGGCGAAGCACGGGGGCGGGTATCCTGCGAGGGTGAACGGGGGCCATCCAAGGCGATGCGCGGCTCCTGTCAAGGCCCATCTCCGCGCAGGGCACGATCCGGCAGGGGGATATCCCCCGCCCCCGG
>JAHDDY010000124.1:6551-7889 GCA_020629115.1 Paracoccaceae bacterium
GGCCCGCCCCGCTGGCATTCTCCGCGGCATGGGATACCCTGTCCCCCACCCGCCCCCGTCCCCTGGAAAAACTCCCATGACACTGCGCGATGCCTCCGACGCCCTGCCCCAGGCCTGCCGCGACTGGCTGGACGACCGACGGGTCGAGGAGGTCGAGTGCATCGTCGCGGACATGGCCGGCATCTCGCGCGGCAAGGCGATGCCCTGGGGCAAGTTCCTCGGCACGAAGCGCAGCTTCCTGCCCGTGTCGATCTTCTACCAGACCATCACGGGCGACTACGCCGACCTCGACGGCCTGGCCGACCAGTGGACCGAGCGCGACATGCTGCTGACCCCCGACATGGCCACCGCCACCGCCGCCCCCTGGGCCAACGACGTGACGATCCAGGTCATCCACGACATGCACACCTACGAGGGCGAGCCGATCCCCATCGCCCCGCGCAACGTGCTGCGCCGGGTGGTGTCGCTCTACCGGGAATCGGGGTGGCAGCCGGTCGTCGCGCCGGAGCTGGAATTCTACCTCACCAAGATCAACACCGACCCCAACGAGGTCATCGAGCCGCCCATCGGGCGCACCGGGCGGCGCGGCATCGGGCGGCAGGCCTATTCCATGAGCGCGGTGGACGAGTACGACGTGGTCATCGAGGCGATCTACGACTACGCCGAGGCGCAGGGCTTCGAGATCGAGACGATCATCCAGGAGGGCGGGGCGGGGCAGCTTGAGATCAACGTCGGCCACGGCGACCCGATCCAGCTCGCGGACCAGGTGTTCTTCTTCAAGCGCTCGATCCGCGAGGCGGCGCTCAAGAACGGCTGCTACGCGACCTTCATGGCCAAGCCCATGCAGGACGAGCCGGGCAGCGCGATGCACATCCACCAGTCCGTGCTCGACAGCCGCACGGGGCGCACCGTCTTCGCGGGGGAGGACGGGACGGCGACGGACGCGTTCTACGGCTTCCTCGCCGGACAGCAGGACAACCTGCCCTCCCTCATCTCGCTGCTCGCGCCCTACGTGAACTCCTACCGCCGCTACACGACGGAGGACGCCGCGCCGATCAACCTCGAATGGGGCTGCGACAACCGCTCGACGGGCCTGCGCGTGCCGCTCTCCTCGCCGGACGCCCTGCGGGTGGAGAACCGGGTCGCGGGGATGGATTGCAACTGCTACCTCGCCTTCGCGGCCTCGCTGGCCGCCGGCTACATCGGCATGAAGGCGGGCGCGAAGCCGAGGCCGGAGGTGAAGGGCGAAGCCTACCAGCTCCCCCGCGCCCTCCCGCGCTCGCTGCACGAGGCGCTGGACCTCCTGAAGAACAACCCGGCGGTCGTCGACGTCCTGGG
>JAHDDY010000125.1 GCA_020629115.1 Paracoccaceae bacterium
ATCTCGACGACCGCGACCGCGCCACCGTGATCCGCGACCAGCGAACGAAATGTCTTCACGTGTACGTCTGCGGTGTGGAGGAAGCCGATGGTCGCCATCGATACAGCCTTGCAGGGTTGCGACCGCCGGGCTGGGCGTTCGATCGGCTGACGTCCGTCTGCAGCTCAAAAACAGACTGCCCGCCACGGCTCGTCACGCGGCCCGAACTGGCGCCACTCATCCTCGCTGAGATCCGAACCGGCTGCCTCGCAGGCGACGTCGGGCCATGCGTCGACGTCCATGTTCCAAACGATGAACCCGTCCTCCGTGGCGGTGACCGTCTGCAATTGCTCGCCGGACCCGATGCCCGGCTCGCGACCGGTCGCCGAGGGAAACGGCACGCCGATCCGCCGGCCGGTGTCGAGATCCCACAGTTCGGCGCTGCCCAGGGCCGTGAGCAGGAAGCGTTCATCGGGTGAGAACGCCATGAGCTCGAATGCCCCTCCCAGCGATGCTCCGTCGTTCTGAATCGTGGAGACGGGTTCGAACGTGTTGCCGTCTCGAACGACGAGTTCACCTGCGACTCCGATCGAGATGAACAGTTCTCGGGACGGGCTCCACTGGCCGTTCGTGATGACCAGATCGTCGAACGGCGTCTCGGCGAGCGGCTTGAGCGTCTCGACGTCGAAGGCAAGGGTGTTCCCGTTCGAGCGGAACACGAACAGCGTGGTCTCGGTCGGGTCGAAGGCGACGCCGGTCACGTTGACACCTGGGAGCGGTTCGAGGGTCAGCTCGGTCACCACCTCGGCGGTCGACAGGCGATACGCGTTGATCCTCGGTTCGCCGCTGATGGTCTGGAAGCCGATGTCTCGCTCGAAACTCTCGGCGAACGGGCCGCCGGCCCGGAAGAAGGGTCGGCTCTCGAGGATGGGGTAGCCGGGCTCGAGGCTGCGCTGCTCCCAGACGCCGAAGAGGGAGCGTGACTCGTCGTCGGGGAACCAGTACCGGCTCAGCGCATCGATGCCCAGCGGTGCGTACGGCTCGATGTAGGTCGAGTACACGTCATACGTCGCGTCACGCAGCGCGACGAACGGCGCGCCCCTGATGTCCCAGAGGGTCTGGCTGCTCGTGTTGCTCGTGGAGACATGGGTGCCGGCATCGTCGATCGTCACGAAGTCACTCGGCTCGCCCGTGACGACTCGTCGTCCGATTGGTGGTGCGGCGACGATCTGGGCCTCGTGCAGACCGGTTCGGGTCGCGACGAGTGCCGATCGACCATCGTTCAGCGGCGCCACGGCGGTGCCCTGGCCTCGGAGCAACTCGATGCGATCGAGCTCCTCTCCGGTACGTCGGTCGAGGACCAGAAATTCACCCAGCAGGTTCGTGCCGAACATCCGATCACCGAGGACGACCAACGACGACAGGTTGCTGTCGACGGCGACCATGTCGGTGAGTGTGAGGCGGTCGTCCAGCGCATCGAGATCGACCTCGGCGAACGAGTGGAGGGACGCGATCAGATGCCGACCGGTGTCGAGGTCGTGGACGTCCAGCAGCCCAGCGGGCGAGGGGAGCCCGGTGCTCACGAGTGTGTCCGGGCCGATCTGTGCTCCGAGCCAGTCGATGCGACGCGTGATGGTGCCCGCGCTCACCACGATCTCGTCCGTTCCGGCGTGCACGATCATCCGCAGCGGCAGGCCGTCGAAGATCACACCGAAGCTGACGACGTAGGCGTCGCCGACCTGTTCGAGCCAGCCCGTGCTGTCGTCGACGTCGACCTGGAACAGCAGCTCGCCGTCGAGCGTGGCCGCGTAGACGACGCCGTCTTCATCGACCGCTGCGACGCGGCCGTCCGGCGCCACGGAGACGGCGTGGACGTCGGCGCCCGTTTCGAGTGTCCAGAGCGACTCGAGTCCGCGTGCTGTCGAGTAGGCGGTGACCCTCGTCCGCTCGGCGCTGATCACGAACCCGTCGTGCACCTGCGTGAGTTCGCTGGTGAACTGCGCAAACGGGGCGATCGGGAGCTCGGCGTTCTCGATCGAGATCGACGAGGTGACCTCGCCCGTCGCGATGTCGATCAGCTGCAGCTCTTCGCCAGTGCGGGCCACGGCCGTCTCGGTGTCGAGGGTGTCCACGTCGCGATAGTCGCCATCGGCGAGCGTGCGGATGCCTCGCTGGGGCTCCGACAGCACGATCTGGAGCGTGCCGAGGGTGTCCGGGCCGGGATCGCGTTCATGAGCAATGCGGGCGAGCAAGGCGGCCACTCGGGGATTGTCGGCTGCGAGTGCCTCGGCCGAGGCAGCGAGGCGAGCGGTCTCGGCCTCGAAAGCGGACCGCTCCGCATCGAGTCGAGCCGCATCGGCGGTGTCGGCATTCGCATCAGCCAGCTCGGCGTTCGACGCAGCGAGTTGTGCCGCCTGCTCGGCCTCCTCCGCTCGGTCTTGCGCGGTCTGCCGGTTCACGACCGCCAGCCCACCTGCGAGTACGGCGAGGACTGCGACAGCGGCGACCGCCGCCAGCAGGCGTCGGAGGCGTCGGTTCGTGGCTCGATCCCGAGCGACCAGGGCCTCGCGACCGGCAACCGACGCCTCGATGAAATCGCGCTCCTCCGGCGTCAACTCATCTGGCCGTGTGGCGAGCCACGGTTCGACGATCGCGAGCGGACCACCTCGATAGAGGAGATCCTCACCGCCCTTCGACGACTGCCGCTCGCGTGCTGCCTCGGAGAGTCGCCGGTGTTGGCGGATGAAGTCTCGATCGTCGTCCAACCACCGACGCAGTCGAGTCCACTCCCGGATGACCGCTTCATGAGCGACCTCGATCGTCGGCTCCCGTGTCGACGGGTCACGATCCGTGGTGAGCAGACGCGAGGTCACGAACGCCTCGACCGCCGAATCGCTGACGCCGGCGAGATCGCGCCGCAGCACCCGTCGACGGGTGTCCTCCACGCCGTCACCCGGTACGACCAATCGACGGAAGAGTCGGCGCACATCGCCCTGTGCGTCGGAATCGAGGTCGCCGTACACCTGCTCGGCTCTCGACGCGATCGCACCGTCGAGGCCGCCGAGCTCCTCGTAGGCCTCGATTCGGAGCGCACCGTCACGTCGCCGATCGAAGAGCTCGGTGAGGACGAACTGCAGGAGCGGCAAGGCCGCCGGTTGCCCGCTGACATCGTGGAGCAGACGCGCGGAGAGCGCCGGGTCGACGGCGAGGCCGATCCGCTCGACCGGGCCGTTGATGGCCGAGTCGATACCGTGGGCGTCGAGTGGCCCGACGGCCACCGTTCCGGAACGGACGAGTTCACTCACGTGCGGGTCTGCGAGGGGCCGGTCGTAGAAGTCGGCTCGCAGGGTCACGACGATCGCGAGGTCGGGCCCACCTCCCGCCAGGGCCGACAGGATCGTACCGATCCGCGCTCGCCCGCTGGCATCGGCGAGCGTGAACACCTCCTCGAACTGATCGACGACGATCGTGATGGGACGGTCCGCAGCGACACCGAGCTCAGTGCGGAGGACGTCGCGTGCGTCCGATGCGACCCCTTGGCGGGCGATGTGGTCGGCCAGCCGTTCGCTGAGACCCGAGGTGTCGCGCACGGCGATCGATCGGAGTGCGATGTCGAGCGCCGCCCCGGGGTCGGTTCCCGGTGTACACGTGACGACGAGGTGGCCACGCTCGCGCTGACGCGGGATCAATCCAGCTCGTACGACCGAGGACTTCCCCGATCCCGATGGTCCGACCACACACAAGAACGACCCCGTCTCGAGTCGATCGGCGAGGTCGTCGACCAGCTGTTGACGCCCGTGGAAGCGGTCGCGATCGGCTTCGCCGAACGCGGAGAGACCGACGAAGGGGTTTGCGAGCTGACGCTCAGCCGAGACGAGCGTGGCCGAGTCGATGGAGCGAGGACGCAGCTCGGCGACCTGCTCGCTCGACCTCGTCCAGCCGCCTGTCGTCGATGCACCTCGCATCGCCCCGGTCGCCGCTCGGAGGGCCAACATGAACTCGCCGACATCTGCGAATCGGTCATCGACATCCCGAGCGGTGGCACCTTCGATGACCTGATCGATGGCGTCGGGGAGGTCGGCACGCAGCGTCGTGACCGACGGCATCGGGGCGGTCAGCTTCGCATCGAACAGAGCCGCCATCGAGTCGATCCCCAGGTAGGGCGTCGACCCGGTGAGAAGCTCGAACAGCGTGACCCCGAGCGCGTAGACGTCCGCCGCTGCGGTCACCGCACGGCCCTGGATCTGCTCGGGGCTGACGTAGAGAGGAGATCCAGCCGACCTCAGGTCCAGACCCACGGCTGCACCGTCGTCGATCGAGGCGATTCCGAAGTCGGTCAGATAGGCGTTGTCGAGCTCGTCGAACAGGACGTTCGCGGGCTTGACGTCTCGATGGACGACACCGGCCGCATGCGCGATCGCCAGCGCACTTCCGACCTGTTCGATCACGGCGGAGGCAGCGCTGACGGACAACGGTCCGGTTCGCACGAGCCGATCAGCAGCCGAACCTCCTCGGAGGTAGCGCATCACGAGATACGCACCGCCCGGCTCGCGCCAGTAGTCGAAGATCGGCACGATGTGAGGGTGTTCGAGCCGGGCCACGACCTGGGCCTCCACATCGAACCGTTCGATGAACTCGGGCCGATCGGCCAGTTCGGCGCGCACCACCTTGATCGCGACGTCGCGCCCCACGGTCGGTTGCAGCCCGCGATAGATCGCGCCGAATGCGCCTTGGCCGATCTGCTCGGCGAGCTCGTAGCCCCGGACCGACAGCCCATCAGGCGAGCGATCGACCGTGCCCGTCACCACACGGCTCTCGAGCTCGGCGAACTCCGACGAGGGTTCGAGACCGGTCTCGTCGCCCAGTCGTCGCCGAAACGCCGCCAGGGTCCTCGTGGCCTCGGCGTGGCGACCCGCGCCGACCTGCGCCCTAGCGAGCACCATGACGCTGGCCTCGTCCAGCACGCGTTCGTTGGCGGCACGGGCCGCGAGGTCGATCGCTCGATCGTGGTCACCGGCCGCGAGAAAGCCGTCTGCCGCGTCCACCATCGCGTCGAGGCGCCGACCTTCGAGCCGCCGCACCTCCTCGTCGAACGGCGGTGTCGTCGCGAGATCACCGAACGGCTCGCCGCGCCAGTGATCCAGCGCAGCGAGGATCCCAGACGGCCCGAGGGCCCCCTCGATCTCGTTCTCGAATCGTCGAGCGTCGGTCTCGACGACGAGGCGATAGCCGCCCGACGACGTCTCGATCGCCTCGGCCCCGAGCATCGATCGGAGGCGCGACACGTATTGCTGCAGTGTGTTCTCGGGCGACGCGGGCATCTTGCCGTCGGCCCAGACCGCGGCGATGAGGCGGTCCTCCGACACTGCGATTCCCGGCGTGAGGGCGAGCCGAGCGATCACTGCTCGTTGACGTCGACCTCCGAGGTCGATCGGCGCCCCCTCGACGAGTGCGTCGATCGGACCCAGCACTCGAATCTGCGTCATCTCCATGGTCGGCCCCTCGCTCCCATACCGTCCCGGTGGTCCACGATGAAGGTAGTGAGGGGCCTGTCAAGACGCTGTCAACGACGCTCGGCTGCTCGCGCCCCGGATCCTCTTGACAGCGAACCGACAGCGTCATCCGCCACGTTCGGGGCGTGTTGATCACCATTCGAACCCCCGGTGCCCCGCCCCTCGCCGTGCTCGTCGAGCATCGCCTGGAGATCGGGAGGCAATGCGCCGGCCTCCGCCTCGACGATCCCATGCTGTCGCGACGTCATCTCGAGCTGGTCCCGGAGGGAGGCGGTGTCGTCGTTCGCGACCTCGGTAGCACCAACGGCACCACGATCAATCGCCGTGACCTGGTCGGTCCCCACGTCCTCGGCGAAGGGGACGTGGTCGCCTTCGGCTCCTCGTCGCTGACCGTGCGCTCCTATGGTCTTCCCGAGCGTCTAGCGCCCGACCAGCTTTCGGCGACCTCGATCGACATCGTCGCAGCCTCCTTCGCAGAGCTACCGGTCCCGCTGGTCGCCGAACACGGCACGACCACGATCGTCTTCTCCGACATCGAGTCATCAACCGCGATGGCCGACCGCCTCGGTGATGCGGCGTGGTTCGAGTTGCTCGAACGCCACAACAGCATCGTGCGCCGCCAACTCGCACTCCACCGCGGGACCGAGATCAAGTCACAGGGCGACGGCTTCATGCTGTCGTTCGGGTCGGCGAGACATGCGGTCCAGTGCATGTCTGCCGTCCAACATGATCTCGCCCGCTATTCGTCGATGCACCCGGACACACCACTGTCGGTCCGCGTCGGCATCCACACCGGTGAGGCGATCACCGACGCCGACGGAGACCTGTTCGGGCGCCATGTGATTCTCGCGTCGCGCATCGCCAACAGTGCCGGAGTAGGTGAGATCCTCGTGAGCTCCCTGGTGGCACAGATCGTCGAGACCCACGGCGACATCACATTCGGCGCAGCGCGGGCGGCCGTCTTCAAGGGTCTCTCGGGCACCTACGAAGTCATCCCGGTTCTGTGGGACGCGATGCCCGCCCAGGCGTGAACACCAGCAGCGTGCAGCACCCGAGGAGCGTGTCAATCGGACCCCTGTCGTTGCCGACGCCGATCCCGCTCCGGTTCAGCACGACCGCCGGGGGGTCGTTGCCACCGAACAGGTCCGAGATCTCGCTCGCCGTCGCTTCGCGCACCACGACGGCGAACAGTGCCGCGAGGCCAGGCGGTTGCCATCCGGGACGATTCTCATTCCGCTCACCGCACTCGGGACGGCCCGGAGCTCGTCGACCTCCAACCGATCGCGGTCGATCACGACGATCGACCCGTCACCGGCCACACCAGCGAGCTCTCCGGAGGGACCCTCGTCGAACAGGTCCACACCCACGTGCCGGGAACCGTCACGAACGACCCGAGGTCGGCGTCGACGATCACGGCGTCGCCGGTCAGGCCGTCGAGCTCCTCGTCAGCCAGATCGGCCTGCCGGCCGGCACCACGAATCCGGCGAGCTCGCCCACATCAATGGGGTCGGCGGACGGTGCGATCTGGGTCGACCCGCGAATCGGGCAGCGCCTCGGTGACCGATCCGCCTGGGACCATCGGACCGACGATCGAGGAGGCATCGCCGCCCGCCTCCGGACCTCGGCCGACCACGAGCCGGTCGGTCGCGTCTTCGTCCTCCTCGCGACGGCCGGCTCCGACGCCCGTGCCCGGGTCTACGACACGACACCCTTCGTGCACGTCTACGACGTCGCTGCCGACACCTCGGAAGCCCTCGCGATCGCCGCCGAGCTCGCCGGCGTCGACGAGCCACCGGCGCTCACGACCCCACCCGGCGGAGGTGCCTCACCCGCCCTTGCGTACCACCTCGGCTTGGTCGGTGCCCGCGGGAGGGATTCGACCACACCGTGGCCGCCACGGGCTCCCTCCGCCCCGACCGCCGCGTGGGTGTCGTGCGGGCGATCGACGAGAAAGTCAGCGCTGCGCCCGCCGCCGAGGTCGACATGGTGCTCCTACCGTCGCCGCCGTCGGTGGCGCTCACCGAGCAGTTCGGGCTCGACGTGCGTGGTCATGCGAACCGTGCCGTCTCGTAGGAGCTGACCCTCCGGGACGAGCGGGCCTGGGACGACTACGAGCGATGGGGCGCCGAGAGCCGGAGCGATGCCGGCACCTCCTTCGTCGTCGTCCGACACGTGGGAGACGCGCTGGCGTGGCTCTGCGGCGCAGGCAGCTCTGCGGCGTGCGAGCTCGTCGGAGACTGCCTCCGCGGCACCGTCCGGCACCCGCTGAGCGCCGTGCGCCGGGCGCCGGGCGCCGGGAGGGTCTCAGCGGCCGACGGTGCCGTCGGAGGCCCACAGGATGACCTCGGCGTCAGCCACGGCCGACAGGTCGGGATAGCCGCCG
>JAHDDY010000296.1 GCA_020629115.1 Paracoccaceae bacterium
GGGTCTGCCGCGGGTAGCGGTGACAGGTTGGTTATGCAGCTACGAGGAGCTGCGGGGTCATGATGGTTTCGTAGTCTTCGGGGGTCAATCGGCCGAGGGCTTTCTGGCGTCGGCGTCGGTGGTAGGTCCGTTCGATCCAGGTCACCACGGCGATCCGGAGTTGGTCGCGGGTGTCCCAGCGGCGGGTGTTCAACACGTTCTTCTGCAGGAGTGAGAAGAACGACTCCATGGCGGCGTTGTCAGCGGCGGTGCCGATGTTGCCCATCGATCCGACCATCGAGTGGCGGGCCAGGGTGCGGTGGACCTTCCGTGCGCGAAATTGCGATCCGCGGTCGGTGTGAAGGATGCAGCCGGCGACATCACCTCGGCGGGCGACGGCCATCTCGATCGCTGCGACGACGAGTCGGGCTTTCATGTTCTCGGCGATCGCCCACCCGACGATCCGGTTCGAGAACAGGTCTTTGATCGCGCAGATGTAGAGCTTTCCCTCGGCGGTGCGGTGTTCGGTGAGATCGGCGAGCCAGACCTGGTTCGGGTGATCAGCGGTGAACTGGCGCCGCACGAGATCGTCGTGAGCGGCGGTGGCCGGAGCCGAAGCCTTCCGGTTGCGCCGAGGCTTGGCGAAGCTGCACCACCAGCCGTTCTCCGAGGCGATGCGCCACACCGTCCGGTCCCCGACGTCATGCCCAGCGGTACGGACTTCGTCGGCGAGGAACCGATACCCGAACTCGGGGTCATCAACGTGTGCGTCGAGGATCGCGTTGGCGAGATACGCCTCGTCGACCTCGGCGTCGGTGACCGGATGCGCTCGCCACCGGTAGTACTGCTGACGACAGAGTTTCAGGACCCGGCACGACACCGTGACCGGCACACCGTCGGCGGCCAGGTCGGTGACGACCGGGAACATCATTTTGGGGGCAGGTTCGCCTGACCGAGATACGCAGCTGCTCGGCGCAGGACTTCGTTCTCCTGCTCGAGGAGCTTCACCCGACGACGAAGCTCACGGTTCTCCCGCGCCTCGTCACTGGTGACACCAGCACGGTCGCCGTCATCGATCGCTGCCTGACGCATCC
>JAHDDY010000297.1 GCA_020629115.1 Paracoccaceae bacterium
GTCGCCCTGTTCATCGCTCGCCCGCCGGTCTTCCTCCGTGCCATGGCGGATGGATTGGTTCTCGTCTTTGAACGCGTCTGGAGCAAGTGGCCAACACTCGACGAGGCGAAGCGGGTCGGCCCGGAGGACGTTGCCTGTCTGGCGCAGACCTCGATGATCTGCGTTCGCGACGGCCGCTGGCGTGTGCTCGGCAACAGCGAGCCGTTGGACACGGATCGCTGGCCCCTCCCGACGTGGTGGAAGGCGAGCGATCGCAGCGATCGTCACGTGGAGATCGCCGTCGACGGTGGCGTTCTTCTCGTCGACGTCGGCTCGGATGCGATCGCTGCCGATCCGGATGCTGGTTCGGCCTGGACGGGTTCGGGCGTCAGCTACGGATCGTTGGAGGACTTCGCCGCCGGCGTCTACACCACGGCGTACATGCGGGAGTCGTTTGGTGTCACCCAGCGGCGACTTGCCGCCTGGCGCGGCATGAACGAGCGAATCGAGAAGGCACTCGGACGTCCACTGGCAGACCTCTGGGCGGGTGAGATCAGCCCTGATGGTGGGTCGGTCCGGTGATGAGATCGGTCTGGTCGGTGATCTTCGGGCCCGCTTGGGGCCTCTTCCCGCCGGTCGCCATCGGTTGGGTCATCGCTGTCGCCAGCGGCCACCTTGAGCCGGTGCTGGCAGTCGTCACGGGCCTGGTGTGCTTCGGGGCATGGCTTGTTCTCGGTCTTCGCACGTGGGTGGCCGTCGAGCCGTCCGTTCTCCGGTGGCGGAACGGACTCGGGCAGCACTCGGCTCATGTCGCCGAGATCTCTCGCTTTCGAATCGAGACGTTCCGAGCGGTGCGGTTCCCGTTCGATGCGTGCATCGTGGAGCTCCGGAGTGGCGAGCGGCACTGGTTGGTCGGGACGCTCTCGCTGACTCGGCGCGGGGCTGATCGTTGGGCAAGCCGCTTCGAGTCCACCCTCGATCTCGCCGAGACCGGCTGATCAGGAACGTCCGGTTCCGACGGCCAGGCCGCCATCTCCTCGGTTCGTGGAGATCTGTCCGTCAGGAGTCGAGCAGGCTGCCCAT
>JAHDDY010000298.1 GCA_020629115.1 Paracoccaceae bacterium
CGCGGGAGGCGAGGTCCTTGTAGGTGGGCGCATAGCGCTCCATGAACCGCTCGCCTTCCGAGTTGACGAGATAGCCGCCCTCGCCGCGCGCCCCTTCGGTGATGAGGCACCCGGCACCGTAGATGCCGGTGGGGTGGAACTGCACGAATTCCATGTCCTGGAGCGGCAGGCCCGCGCGGGCGACCATGCCGTTGCCGTCGCCGGTGCAGGTATGGGCCGAGGTGGCGGAGAAGTAGGCGCGGCCGTAGCCGCCCGTGGCGAGGATCACCATCTTCGCGTTGAAGCGGTGCATCGTGCCGTCGTCGAGCTTCCACGCGACGATGCCGGTGCATTCGCCGTCGTCGCTCATCAGCAGGTCGAGGGCGAAGTACTCGATGAAGAACTCGGCGTTGTTCTTGACCGACTGGCCGTAGAGCGTGTGCAGGATGGCGTGGCCCGTGCGGTCGGCGGCAGCGCAGGTGCGCTGGACGGGCGGGCCTTCGCCGAATTCGGTGGTGTGGCCGCCGAAGGGCCGCTGGTAGATGTCGCCCTCCTCGGTGCGGGAGAAGGGCACGCCGTAATGCTCCAGCTCGTAGACGGCCTTGGGGGCCTCGCGCGCCAGGTATTCCATCGCGTCCATGTCGCCGAGCCAGTCCGACCCCTTGACGGTGTCGTACATATGCCACTGCCAGTGATCCGGCCCCATGTTGCCGAGGCTGGCGGCGATGCCGCCCTGGGCCGCGACGGTGTGGGACCGGGTGGGGAAGACCTTCGTCACGCAGGCCGTCTTGAGACCCTGCTCCGAGCAGCCGAGCGTCGCGCGCAGCCCCGCGCCCCCCGCGCCGACGACGACGACATCGTAGTTGTGCTCGATCATGTCATAGGCGGCCATGGGGGGTGTCTCCGGCAGGGGTGATTCGTGTGCTTCGAAGATATAGCGCGTCCCGGCGAGGGTTGCGACGGCTTGCGGCGCTTTGGCCTAGGCGGACGCGCAGGGAAAGGCGAAAACGGACTTTTCTAACTGATTAGCGTATTGTCGTGAGCGTTCATGAAGGGCAGGGCTGAGAGACAGGCGATG
>JAHDDY010000126.1 GCA_020629115.1 Paracoccaceae bacterium
GCGTCAGTGGGTGTTCGTCGTGTTGAACGAGTGGCTGGTGCGACATGGCTGATCGGTCGGGAGGCTTCCGCTCTGGGCCGGTTCGTACGCTCCTGCATCGTCGTCGCGACCGGATCGGCACGCTCGCCATCTCGGCGACCGCGATCCTCGCGTCGTTTGCCGAGGCCTATGTGCTCGTCGCGCTCTCGGTGTCTGCACTGCGACTGACGAGCGACAACATGGGATCGCTCTCGTTCCCGGGCGGGTTCGACGTGTCCGAGATGAGCGGAAGTCGGCTGATCCTGAGTGGCTTGCTCGCGTTGTCGGTGCGAGCGGTGGCGCTCGTCGGGAACTCGGTCGTCTCTGCACGCCTGATCGAGTCGATGACGTGGCGGTGGCGGCGACGCCTCTTCCTCTCGTTCCAGAGGGCGCGTTGGGACGTCCAGGCAGCCCGGGACGAGGGCTATCTCCAGACACTCGTCCAGGGGCACACGAATCGGGTGGGAAGCGTGATGCTCCAGCTCACGAAGGCGATCACCGCTGCCACGAGCTTCTCGGTGTTCATCGCCGGCGCATTCGTTCTCGAACCTCGCGCCGCATTCGGCCTCGTCCTCTTCGGTGTTCTGCTCGCTCTCGTGTTGCGGCCGATTCTCGGTCTCTCTCGACGCACGGCCGTCCGACAGCGTGAGGCCGGCAACGAGTTCGCCCGCCTGCTCGGTGAGACCGAGACGCTCTCGATGGAGCATCGGGTGTTCGGCGTCGAAGATCGAGTCAGCGCCGGCGTCCTCGATCAACTCGATCGCCAACGCCGTGCCGGCGTCGTGCAGCGGATGCTCATGCTCCTGACGCCACAGCTCTACTCCATCGCTGGCTACGTCGCGATGCTCGGGGGTGTCTTCGTGGCGACATCCGTGGGCGTCGGAGATCCGGCGGCCATCGGTGGTGTCGTGCTGCTCATGATCCGCAGCATCGGATACGGACAGACGTTGCAGGCAACGGCTCAGGGAATTGCGAGCTCGAGGCCGTTCATCGACGAGCTGGCCGCGACATCGTCCTCACTCGAGTCGGCGGAGTTCGAGCTCGGGAGCACGAATCCCGGATCGTTCCGCGAGCTGGTGTTCGATGGAGCCGAGATCAGCCGCGGGGATCAGGTCGTGCTCAGCGATGTCGACCTCATCATCCGATCGGGTGAGGTGATCGGTGTGATCGGTCCGTCAGGAGGTGGCAAGACGACGCTCGTGTCGGCGATGTTGGGCCTTCTCGAATTGACGGGCGGTCGACTGCTCATCAACGGGTCGACCCCTGCCAGCGAAGCGTCGGCGTCGTGGTGGCGCTCGAGCGTCGCCTACGTCCCGCAGCGGCCGTCGCTGTTCGATGGGTCCGTGTCCGAGAACATCGCGTTTCATCGGGATGTCGATGCCGACGCCGTTCGCCGTGCCGCCGATCGCGCGAACCTGTCGAGCGATCTCGATGAGTGGTCGGACGGCCTGGATCGTTCCGTCGGGCCCCGGGGCTCACAGCTCTCGGGCGGTCAGCAGCAACGTGTGTCGCTTGCGCGAGCTCTCGCTGCCGAGCCGTCGCTCCTCGTGCTCGACGAGCCCACCTCGGCTCTTGACGGTGCCGCGGAGGAAGCCGTCGTCCACGCTCTCGAGGAGCTACGTGGCAGCTGCACGATCATCGTCGTCGCACATCGTCTCTCGACGCTGCGATTCTGCGATCGGGTGATCGAGGTCGTGGATGGGTCGATCGTCGAGCGCGCCCCGACATCACCTGACCTCGGACCGACCGTGGGTCTCTCGTGAGGTTCGTCGTCATCACAGGGTGCCCTCGTAGTGGCACGAGTGTGTTCAAGAAGGTCCTTCGTCAGCACCCGCAGCTCCGGGCCTGCGGGACCGAACACGGCTACCTGCTCGATGCCCTCGACCGTTTCGGAGCGGAGGTCGCGGATGCCTCGGAGGTTCTGGACTTCGTCCGGCGCCACCGGTGGAGCCTCGGAGACGCAACGCATGACTCGATCGACGATCGCTGGGAGATGCCGCCAGGCGCGGTCTCGACCGGAGCAGTGCTCCGGGAGATGCTTCGGCTTGCCGCAAGGGCTGACGAAGGCGATCAGATCGTCCTACAGTTCCCCGGCCCGGGCCTCTTGCGATTCGAGGACGTGCGTTTCCTGCTGGGCGACGTGGTGTTCGTCGTGACGACACGGGACCCTCGTGCCAACGTGTCGTCACAACTCGTCAGCTTCGGACCGCGGCGCTCGTTGGTGCGCTCAGTGCGACTCTGGAAGCAATGTGTCGCTGCCGACCGGGAGCTCGCCGATGTCGGTGGTCCCCGTGTCGGAGTCAGCTACGAGCGCCTCGTCTCGGAGCCGGATGATGTGCTCGACCACGTCTCGGAGCGGCTCGGGCTCGCACGATCGGCAGGCTTGGCCCAGTCGACGGTCACGATGCCTGTCGTGGCGACCTCGGGCGAGGTGGCGCACCGGGACTTCCGGGGTTTCGACACCGAGATGCTCGAGAAGTGGCGGACCGGTCTGAGCGACGGCCAGATCTGGATCGTCGACGCGCTCACGGCGCGAGAACGACGCGACCTCGACTATCCCGACTCGGGCCAACCGTTCCGCTTGTGGTTCGCTGTCTCGGTCTGCGTCGAGTTCGTGAGGTACACCGACGAACGGATCCGAGCGTTCGTCAATCGACGAGGGACGACGGCCGACGCAGCGACCCGCTGAGTCGCCGTAGGCGGCTCTCGAGGAGTTCTGCGGTCACGAGTGCACCGGGCGACCGGCGCATGAACCGATGCCGTCGGGGGAGTGCCTGCTCGACGGCCATCCGGTCGACGAGGCCGATCGTCGCCGCTGACCGGGCCGCAGCGAGGTCCGGGACTCGGGCGAGATGTCGCGCAGCATTGAGCAATGCGGCCCGAAGCGACGTCACGTCCTCGGATCGCTCGGCGAGCTCGAGCAGTTCCACCAGTGCGGCCGCCTTCTGTCGGTACACCCGCCCGTGGTCGGCGGTGATCGCGTTGCCGTCCACCCGGTTCCAGGAACCGAGGGCTTCGGAGGTCGTGACCACGGTGTCCCAGTGCGAGCGGAGCGCCAGGCGGAGGTGGAGTTCGTACTCCTGCGCGGCTGTGCGCCTCGGGTCGAATCCGCCGGAGGCCATGAGAGGTTCCCGCCGATGAAGCACGCCGACGGTGATGGCACCTCGATGGGCGAGGTCTTGGACGAGATGGTCAGGGTCCGGCGGAAGGAGCACCTCGACGCTCCCATCGGGGGTGAGCTCTCGGACGGCGCAGATCGACGCAGCGGCATGTGGTGCGTCGTCGAGCTGCTGCGACTGACGTTCCAGCTTGGTCGGAGCCAGGAGGTCGTCGGCGTCGAGGAACTGCACGTAGCGACCGGAACTCCATGCGAGTAGCTCGTTTCGGGTGAGATTCGCTCCGCGGTTCTCTCGACGGCGCACGCGGAGCCGCTCGTCGCGGACGTCGTCCAGCTCTTGGGAAGAGCCGTCCGTCGAACCGTCGTCGATCACCAGGACTTCGATGTCGGCGAGAGACTGGTCGAGGGCGCTTCGAACCGTCGCACCGATCGTGCAGCGCTTGTTGTGAAGCGGGATCAAGACCGAGACCGTCGGCCCCGGATCGCCGGGTCGCTCACGGGACTTCATCGGACGCCCGGCAGGTGGTCCAGGCCGGCGTCGGTCAAGACCTCGAGGATCTCGTCCGCATTCGTGACGGCGTCACGCCAATGACGCGTGCGCTGTCGCTCGATCGGAGAGGAGAGCGAGGTCCGGTCAACGCGCAGCTGTGCGAACGCAGGTGCGAGTGCGCCCTCCGGGTCGCCGGCGATGTGCTCGTAGTCGAGCTCGATCGTCGTCGCCGAAGGAAGGTGTTCGCTCGGCCAGTTCGCTTGGTCGAGGTAGCGATTGATGTCTGCCAGGACGTCCGCGGGAGACAACCGGATCGTCCCGACCCGCGTCTGGGATCCCGTCGAGGTGTACTCGCCCGAGCGGTGAGCGATCGCCTGCGAGACGATGCGCGCCATGGCGTCGTTCCGTCGGAGATGGAGCACCACCAGATCGTGGTCGCCGCGCAGTCGCTCGAGCGCGGTCGGGTGACGTTCGAGGTGGCCGTAGTGGGCTTTGAATCCGACAGCTCTGATCTGGGCCGCCCGATTGCGGAACACGTGCTGTTCGAGGAACCGATCGGGTTCTCGGTCCCGAAGGCGCTCGGCCCTGCTTCGCATGATCGGTGAAACGGAACGGTTCGCCCAGTAGCAGCCGTGGTTCGAGAAGAGTTCGGCGAAGCAGATGACCTGGCCTGTGGAGCGGAGTAGATGGAGCAGGTAGTTCGTGCCGGTCCGGCGGGAGCCCACGATGATGAATCGGCGATAGTCGCGCTGACCGACGAGACCGAGGCGCGCCAGCGAGTCGGCCGCAATACTCGAGGCCTTCATGTCGACAGCCCCAAGAGTCGTTCCGCGAGCTCATCGGTCGTTCGCCGGTCGTGGAACGCCCGGACGGCGGCGACCGCGGCCGACGACTGAACCTGCCGTTCCGACGGGTCGGCGAGCAGGCGCACGACCTCGTCGGCGAACGTCGTCGAGTCGTCGGCGATCAGCGCACCTCCGGCGAGCCCCGCGGTTCCTCGTGCTCCGGTTGTCGTGCTGACCACCGGGACCCCGTGTCGCATCAGGTCGATGGTCTTCATCTTGACCCCGGTGCCCCCCGAGATGGGCACGATCCCGACACTGAGTGTGTCGAAGAAGTCGGCGAGGTTCGGGACGAACCCGACCACCTCGATGGCTTCGTGCCGATCGAGGTCGGCGGGCGGGGTGCCGGCGCCGGCGATCGTGAGAGTCGCGTCTGGGCGTTGCTCTCGGACCATCGGCCAGATCTCGTCGAGAAACCACGCCAGCCCCTCTTGGTTCGGCCACCAGTCGAGACGTCCGAGGAAGCCGATCCGGTCGTTCGGTCGGTCGCGGCTTGCGCGATCTTCGATCCGAGCCGGGATCGGAACGAACGATGGTGGGCTGGCACCGGCCGCTTCGAAGTGATCGGCGTCCTCCTGGGACACCGTGAGACACAGGTCGGCCTCGTCGCACGCCCGGATCTCGACGTCGCGGACAGCCTCCGCTCGCCGACCCAGTCGCGCTGCCTGGATCCCCCTGGTCTGCGCGGCCCGATGCAGGAGGTTGTCGTGTTCGACATCGATCAGCCGAACCACCCGCGCGGCGTTCTCGAGTCCGAGCACTGCACCGGAGAGCGTCCAGTGCTCTGCGAGGACGACGCCACTTCCCGTGGCGTCGACCAGCCCCCTGAGGGCATCAGCCATCGCCGCACACGACTCGACGGCATGCGCCCACGGCTCGATTCCGAAGGCGTCGCGGAACCCATAGCGGAGCCCCGAGGTCAAGCGAACGCGTGCGCTCCTCTGATGGTCGGGCCGGACCTGGGTCACGGATCGGAAGATCTCGCTCGGAGCGGTGTTCGAGTGCGATCCGAAGGTGACGAGGTGAAGGTCCGCATGGTCGGCGAGTACTCGTGCGGTCGCGAGGGTCGCCGCGGCCGTTCCGTCCGTGCCGCTGAGCGGGTCGGCTGCCTTGACGATGACGATGGCGGGGCGGGTCACGACGTCGCGCTCGAGTGTCGGCCGAGGATGTCGTCGTAGCTGTGCGATGTCGATCGGAGATCGTCGACGAATCGGTGGAGCTCTGTCCACGATCGGCCGGGCGGCCGTCTCGACCAGTCGCGGCGAAGCTGTCGCAGCTGTGTGAAGCGGGAGCGTCGGGCGAACTCGGTGTGGATGTTGTCCGTGTGCACGTGTTGCAGCCACGCTCGACCCGGGACCGATGACGATGGCCGTCCGAGGCGAGCGGTGGCATGCGGACGGTGGAGCGGATCGAGGTCGACACCGGTCATGGTCACGCCGAAGAACGGGCCCTGCATCACATAGGAGTCCTTTCGGACTCGCCGGTCGGGCCAGGTGGCTCGGTAGCCGTGGGGAAAGTCGACCAAGACTCCGTCGGGCAGTTCGTCGGCGAGTCGAAGCGCATCGGCGACCGATCGATGCAGGTATCGGTCGTCCGAGTCGAGACGGAGTGTGAGGAGGCGGCGGCCATCGAGGCCCAGTCGTGCGAGATCGCCGTCTTCATGAGCGGAGCCGCGGCGCGACACGACGGTCCGTCCCGAAGGTGGAAGGGGCACGAGACCCGATTCAACAGCGTCGACCACGGTGTCGAACCAGGCCGAGTCGGTCTCGATAATCCAGCCCACGCAGCCAGCGCATGCCGAGACGAACGCCGCCGACGTTTCGCGCAGGAGGTCGAGGCGCCGGGCGAAGAGGTCTGGCGATTCGGTCGGGCGATCGCCGAAACGAAGTCCGAGGCGAGTGACGACCAGAAGATCTCGACGGCTCATGGCGCCGCCACTCGTCGAGCGTCAAGGGCATCCCGATAGACGGTCATGAGCCGCTCGACTCGGCGCTCGGGGTCGAAGCGATCCATCACCGTCGTTCGGTCGACTGTCGGTTGAGCGAGCACTCGATGGGTCTGCGCTGTCAGATCCGTGGGGCTTCCGTCAAAGAACGCCGCCCGGTCCAACGCCGGCACCAGGTCCACAGCGACGCCGACCCGAGAGCTGACGATCGGAAGTCCGACGGCTGCGGCCTCGATGATGACATTGCCGAAGCCCTCGAACCGAGAGGTGCACCAGAAGACGTCGCTCTCGGCCATTCGATCGAGGAGGCGATCGGGCGGCAGTGCACCGACGAGATCCACGCGGCCGGGAGCGAGGTCGTCGGCGAGATCGAGGAGCTTCGCTCGCTCGGGTCCGTCGCCGATGATGCTGAGCACCGTGGTCGTTCCGCGCAGCGCCTGGATGGCCGTCTCGAACGACTTCACGCCGACGAGCCGACCGACGGCGACGGCGCGGATCGGGTCGGCTTGGGGCCGATCATGCGCGCGGTCCGGTTCGGTGAGGCGATGCATCGCGTTGGGTACGACACGAATCGTTCCCCGATCAGCGCCTGCTGACACGGCGTGTTCTGCCATCTCCGTCGTCGCGACGAGCACTCGGGCCGCTCGCGGCAGGTTTCGGCGGAGACGAGCTTCGTACTCGGCATCGAGGCGGTAGCCGTAGCCGATGTCGGGTATCCGGGCCACGTCGACGCCCCGAAGCGACACCACCGATGCGACGCCTGCGTTGCGAGCGACGTCGACCGCGCCGGTGCCGAGCGGCTCGGCGAAGTGGCTGTGGAGGATGTCCGGTCGGATCGACTGGACGAGCTTCTCGATCCCGATGCTGCGTTTCGCGAGCGGTACCCATGAGGCGGGGCGCCGCGACGCTGCCGGACCGAACTGGTCACGATGGCGAGCCGCCCATCGCATGGTCTCGAGTCGGGTCGGTTGGTCGCGCAGATGAGCGGTCCATCGACCCGGCAGCGCGCTCCCGGCCATCGGGAGGAGATGGAGGTCGACGTCACTGTGGCGGGTGAGCGCCTCTGCTTCCTCCCGAAGGAAGGCGTAGGAGCTGTCAGCCTGCCCGGTGGGGAAGCCTGGCACGACCCACAGGACTCGCATCAGGGAGCCGCCTCGAGCGACCGGAGGGCCGTTCGCGTCGTGGTGAGCGCCGGTATCGGCTGCAGTTCTCCA
>JAHDDY010000127.1 GCA_020629115.1 Paracoccaceae bacterium
TGGAGAACTGCAGCCGATACCGGCGCTCACCACGACGCGAACGGCCCTCCGGTCGACCCAATGAACTCCAGCGGCTGTCGGCCTCAGAGGCTCCCTGTCATCTGGGTCGTCCCGCACTTCCCGCAAGACGACCGCGACCACCGCTATGTCTTCCTGCGAGAGGAAGCGGAGGAGTTCGGGAAGCTCAGTTCATTCGAGCTCACCATCTGCACACTCGACGGCGGTGGGGCCGAAGGGCCCTGGCGTTCGATCACCTACGAGCGACCGTCCAGGTCAGGCGCGGCGCTGTTCGCTGCTCGGAACCCCGCCACCGTTGGCCTATCGGCAAGCGTCGATCCGAAGGCATGGATGCCCAGGGCGAGACGCCTCGTCTGGCTCGACTCGGTTCTCAGGCGGCTACGCCCAGCTCTCGTGCACTCTCACTTTGCGGAACCGCTCGGCACGGGCGCTGTCGAACTCAGTCACCGACACGGCGCCGCTGCCTTCGTCTCTCTCCGCGGCGTCGACGTCGTGAAGCGCCCCGAAGCGAACTACGGCTATCGGCTCGATCGCGGCTACGAACGAGTGCTGCGGCGCAGCCTCTCACGCGCCGACCGAGTGTTGACCGCCACGAGCGCCATGGCACAGGAAGCCATCGATGCCGGCGCCGGACATGCGCAAGTCCATGTCTTGCCGAACGCGTTCGCCCGCGGCAGCTACGAGCGAAACGGTCGCTCAGCACCGTCGGATCGGACGCGAGTGGTCGTGGTCGGCAGCCTCACAACCGGTAAGGGCTTCGACATCGCGATACAGGCGGCCGCCATCGGTGGCTTCGAGTTGACAGTCGTCGGCGCCGGTCCCGAGCGCGAGGCGCTCGAGACACTTGCGCGCCAGAACAGAGGCGCAGTCACGTTCACCGGAGCGCTTCCTCCTCACGACGTCCTCAACATCATGCGAGCGAGCGATGTCTTCTGGCTCACCTCGAGGTTCGAGGCATTCGGCAACGTGCTTCTGGAAGCCGCACACTGCGATCTACCGATCGTTTCGACCCACGTCGGCGTCGCGGTTGATCTCCTGCCGAAGCTCGACAGGTCCGCGTTCTTCGACGGCTCGGCCACCGACCTGGCAAGCCAGACTGTTCGGGTTCGGCACGCTGAAGCCCGGGATCGATCTTCCCTCCTTGACGAGTATTCCCCCGAGAGACGACGTGAACGGCTTGCGTCGATGTATTCGGAAGCGATCGAGGCCCGCCGCTACCGGGGTTAGTCGATGGCCAGAGATTCAGCGAGGGCTCGACCGACGTCCCGCCTCAGCTCTGATCCCCGCTGGCTGATCTCCGCTCGATTCGCTTCCGCTGCAGCCCGAACTGTGCTGGCGATCTCGTACCCCGAGGCGCCAAGGTCGAGAGCCCAGCCCCTTCGGCCGAACTCCTCCAATTGGCCGACGCACTTCGGTTCGTAGGCGAGCGATACCACGGGAGTGCCTTGCCCCATCCCCATGATGATCGGGTGCATGCGGGTGGTCAGGAGAGCGGCGCACTGACGGTAGGCCGCTGTGAGCGCTTCAACGGGCGGCTCTTGGCGACCAATCGCCAACGCTTCGGGATGCCGCATGAGAGAACGGATCTGATTCCCGCACACACGATCATCCCTGTCGTAACCCGGGGCGCCAAACGTGGTCGAGAGGAACACGAGCTCGAACTCGGCTGAGAGGAGGTCCGCCGCGGCTGCAAGCGAGCGACTGTGGCTTTCGGCCGAAACACCACTCCGCTCCGTCATCGCGACGAGCGGTCGGTCGGCGATGGCCAGAAGCGGCCGACCGGACGCTTCGACGCCAGCAGCTCGCAGGACCGCCCGCCCATCCTCGTCTGAACCGTGGTCGAAGCCATAGACGACATCGGGAACTCTGAGATAACGGGGGCCAGCGACCGCAAAGTGATGGAGGAAGTCTTCCGACTGTCGATCGCGTGCCATCACGATGTCGGCCGTTGCAAGCAATCGGCTCAGCGCGACCTTCTCCTTGATCGTCCGGACCGGACCAATCGTCTGCGGAGCCAAGACAATTCTTGCTCCGGCCCGCTTGAGCTCGGTCGCGGCGAGAAGTGTCGTGAAGACAGAGCCGAAGTACGGGCTCGCCAGATAGCGGCCCCCGACGAAGACGGCGACGTCGACCTCCGGAAGGCGCCGTCCGTGCCCAGAGCGAGAGACCAAGTACGACATGGCACCCCTGGCGACGGTGCGCAGATGATGAGCGCCCGACTCCGCCTCGAATGGCATCGGGTGGACGGTGTCGACCAGATGCCGGATGCGATCAGCAGCGACCTCCGGACGATAGGACGCGAAGTGCACGTCGTCGTACCCTGCAGCCCGGGCAGCTCGGACGAGGGTCTTCGCTATCGCCTGGTCGCCGAGATTCGCGAGCGAGTCGGATCCGATGACGAGCGCTGAGGTGGTCACTTACACGCCTTCCGACTCGATCACGTCGAGCAGTATCTCTGCAAAGCGATCACCCGAGTCGAACGTTTCGAATCGCTCGATCGCTCGTTCATGCCGGCTGACGGATGACAGCACACGCGCCAGCGAAGACGGTTCATCGACGTCGGCGATAGCAACCCCGGGCCGCCCCTCAAGCGCATCCCAAGTCGCCCCCGGGGCGAGACTGGCCACGATCGGGAGTCCGGATCTCAGATAGTCGTACGTCTTCCCGGGTACGTGCGGAAGCTTCATCTTCCGATCCACCATGGCGACTTGGTTCAGGAACAGCGCATCGCTGGTTCGATAGATCGATTGGACATCGGCAGGCGATCCGTGTCCGAGCAGCTCAAATCGCCAGCCGTGCGGGTGTCGTTCGATCTGGGATCGCGTCGACGCTGGAAGAGACCCGAGAACTCGGATCCTCAGCTGGCCCGAGCGTGGCTCGGTGAAATCGGGAGACTCAAGTGCTTGTAGAAGCGGAGCGAACGATCGAGCACTTCGATCGACTGGAGCCGGGACATACCCTCTGCGCCCCGACCTCAGGATCTCAGTTCCGTGTGCGGTGCCGACGTAGGAGAGCACGACTTCGTGCTTCGTACGAGGTGCTGGCGTGATCGGGCCCTCGATGGTCGCGGAGTTCGGAACGACCTCAACCCGGAGGCCAGTCGCCAGTTGCAGCAGTTGAGATCGCCCGATCTCAGAGGTGACGGCTACCGCTGCCGCTTGCTTCAGGACGTCAGCCTCTCGTCGTTGGTTTCGGACAAAGGCGCGTCGTGATGGGACCCGGTCGATCACCGCAGTGGTCCAGGGATCCCGGTAGTCGATCATGAGCGGCACACCATGACGTTCGGCAAGTCGCGCCGCAGCCGGAATAGCGGAGAACGGCGGCGCACTCACCACGACCACCTCGACGGTCTTCGGCAATTCGACTGATGCGACGCGGGTGGCCCACGCGCTTGCATAGTCTTCGACGAACGGGTGGGCGAATCTCCACGCGAGGGCATGCAAGCGGGGTTGTCGATCCTGCAACGTATATCGACGCCCGTGCGCTGATAGCCGGATCTCCGTCGAGCGAGCCGAGGAGTCTTCGCCGATCGGGAAGCCACCACGAGCCGGATGTTGAGGAGTCACCACGACCGTCTCGATATCCCGTCGCGACAGCGCCTCGACGAGCCGCACCGATCGAGGAGACCCGGCGCTCGCCAGCGGCGGGAAGTGGTATGCCACGAGAGCGCACCGTGGGGCGACCGCGGCCACATCAGCCTCCGAGCATGGAGCGCAACCACTCGACGGTCTCGGTCAGACCGTCCTCGAGAGCGGTCGACGGCATGTAGCCGAGTTCGTCCGATGCGACGCTTCTCGAAGAACGCCGCTCGTCGATGCCATCCCAGGCGCGCTTCGGTTTGAACACGATCTCTGAACTCGATCCTGCGATCCGGATGATCGTCTCCGCAAGCGACTTGATCGTCGTCTCGGTCCCGGTACCGAGGTTGTAGACCGCACCACTCCGACCACGAACCGACGCCAGAATCGTTCCCTCAACGGCATCGTCGACGAACGTGAAGTCCCGCGACTCTGCACCAGTGCCAGTAATGGGCAGCGCTTCGCCAGCCAGCGCAAGCGAAGCGAAGTTCGGGATCACGTTGCGGTAGCGGCCCGGCAACTCGCCTGGGCCATACACGTTGAAGTAGCGGACCTTGACGACCTCCATCGAGCGACTCTGCCGAGCGAAGTAGTCGCAATAGAGTTCGCCGACGTACTTCGTGATTGCGTAGGGCGTATCCAACTCACCAGGTGCGTCTTCCTCATCCAACACTCCGGGTTGTGAGCCGTACACACATGACGATGAGGCGTAGACGAACGTTCCGACGCCTGCGGCGCCAGCGGCGTCGAGGAGACGGAGCGTTCCGAGACCGTTGGTCATGAGGTCTGCCTCTGGGTGCTCGACAGAGTTCTGGTTCGCGAAGAGCGCTGCAAGGTGAAAGACGATGTCCGTGTCGTCGGACATCGCGGACCGCAAAGACGATGGTTCCAGGATCGAGCCATTCACGAATCGGACCCCGTCCGGAATCGACGAGGCGCGCCCGGATGAGAGATCGTCGATGACCGACACGTCGTTTCGCTGGGCAAGGCGAGCCGCCAACCGCTGTCCGATACTTCCTGCGCCTCCCGTGATCAGGATCTTCTTGCCTTCCACCAATGCCCTACCTGCAACCACTCGTCACCCTTTCGGCTCTGTCGAAGCTGAGAAGCTCAGCAACGGACTCGTAGACTTCGATCGCTCGGTCCAGGCCGAGCCGGTCCTTGGCTGTTTCGACACAGCGTGAGGGCAATTCCGGGTCGGCGAGTTCGGCCCACTCCGAGATGGCTGCAGCGATCCCCGGCGGACCTGCGGTGCTCTCAACGATCAATCCGACCCCGCACTGGCGCGCGATTTGAGCACAATCGGGAAGCGCGGAAGTGACGAGGACGGGTACCCCGGCGTGCAGATAGTCAGCGAACTTGGTGGGCCACGCGAACCGGTTCATGGGCAGTTCGTCGCGCAGGAGAAGCCCGAGTGTCGCTCCTCCGATTCGGGCGTGGATCTCGGCCGGTGCAACCCTGTCCACCGTCACGGCATCGACCAGCCCTCGTTCAGAGACCAATGCCTTGGCCTGATCAACGTCGGGAGTGAGTAGATCCATGGTCCACGGAGCCAGTCGGCGGAGCTCGACGAGCGTGTCGAGAGCGTCCGTCACTCGCTGCCACGGCTGCAGGCCGCCGACGTACACGAGATGCCTCTTGCGGGCTTCGGCACGACTCGCATTCGACGAAGGCTCAGAGATGGTGGGTAGCGCGAACCACGGCGGCGTGTCGGCAAAGCCATGCTCCTCCATCACGACCGAGCGACCCGATTCGGTCGGAGCGATGATCGCATCGGCACCCGCGACGGCGGTTCGTTCGACGGCTCGCCGGGCACGCATCGCCGCTTCGGAGGGCGCGACCCATTCCAAGGTCTCGATCCCGTGTAGCTCGAGAAGTCGCGGTACGTCACGCTGCACCCAGCGCAGCGACGATCCAGCGTCAGCGTTGACTGCGATGCAGTACTCGGGTCGAAGTGCTCTGCTCGCTGCTGCGACGAACACTGCCATGATCGAGGTCATGAGCATCCGACCGCCTTTGCCGCTCTGGGGGTAGAGCGGCAAGGGCACGAACCAGCAACCGATCTCCCGGAAGCGCCGGAAGCGCCGGAAGACGGCTCGAGGGTCGACCAATAGGCGAGCACTCTCGAACCCCAAGATCACGATCGGCCTCGGAGAGACCCGCGCAGAGGCGCGAATCGTCGTCTCAAGCCGCGCCGTTGTTCCTGAGTCTCGAAGCAACGTCGTCCCGGAGACGATCAAGAGCGGTCTAGGCATCGAAGACCTCCGCATCGTCAAGGCGTTCCCAGATTCTGCCGTCCCGGACCTCAACGACCCTTGTGCAGACACTCAGCGGTCCGGGTCGATGCGAAACAACGATGGTTATTCGCCCGGAACCCGCCGCCTCGATCGCCGCCGTCACGGCACTCTCGGCGACGTCGTCAAGCGCCGCGGTCGGCTCGTCGAGCACCACGATGGAGGGATCGCCCAGGAGCGCTCTTGCGATTGCCAACCGCTGAAGCTGGCCTCCGCTCATGCCGAAGCCTTCAGGCCCGAGCCGATGCTCGAGACCATCGGGGAACGAAACGACCTCTTCCCAGAGTGCTGCTGCTCGCAGCGCAGCCTCGACTTCGGAATCGGTCGCTGACCTTCCGAAGCGGACGTTCTCCGAAATCGTGCCGGCCGAGATTGACGGAGCTTGGCTCACGACTGAGGCATTCGCCGCCCACCAATGCTCGCTGAGGTCGCCCAGAGGCGCTCCGTTGATCAGCACCTGGCCGCTGCGTGGCTCCAGCAAGCCGAGCACAGCCGCGACGAGCGTGGACTTCCCCGCCCCCGATCTTCCGACAACGCCGACAACGTCACCAACGGACAGTTGGAGCTGTGGAACCGCAAGAACAGGTGGGGATCCGGCGTAGCCAAGCTCAGCGTCTTCGAATTGCACCGAGTTCGCTCGGCCGGGTGAGAGATCGCCGAAGCGACGACGTGCGCCTGCGAGTTCCTCCACGGTCTGCCGAACATCTTGGACAAACGGAAGACCGGCGATCGTTCCCTGCCATGTGTCTTGAAGAGTTCGCGCATAGGCCAACGAGCGGACGATGAGAAGAATCAGAGCGCTGAGGCTCGATAGATCACCACCGCCCCGACGCTCGAGCACGACAAGCGTTCCAAGCACGAGCACGTACCCGACCGACACGAACAGTTGCGGGGTCGTCGCTTGAACTGACAGTTGACGGGTCGCCGCCGACGCCTGGCGCCGGAGCGTTGTCATCAGATCAGCTCTCGCCGCATGCCCCGTGCGGAAGACCACGTGCTCCAGAACGGCATCGGACATCGCAGCCAGCTGACGACCAAACGTCGAGCCGGCATCCCGCTGGACTGTCGCAAGTCTGACCGACCACCCTGCGAGAGGTCGCAGCAGATACGAAACGACGACACCTCCGCAAACCACGAGGGTCGCCCCGAGCGGGTTCAGGACCACGGCCGCTGCGAGCATCACCAGACATGACAGAGCGGCGCTCATCGCATAAGCGCTCTGACGGATCATTGCACTGACCCGATTCGAATGTGTCTGCACGATGGTCTGCAGATATCCGGAGTCTTGGCGGGACTGGACCTGCCAGTTCGCTTGGACGAACCCCTCGAGCGCTGTCGATCGCAGGTGAAGAAGCACACGCTGACTGGTCGAGGCACCTGCCCAAGCGTTCAGAGCGCCCAGCACAAGACGGGCAAACACCGCGAGACAACCCACAACTCCGACTTCCGTCGTAGTCAGGCGGGCCGGACCGAGGGCCATGCTGGGCGCATCGACGGTCAGGCCGACGGCGAGCGCAGAGATGCTGACCAGAACGAGGACCTCGGCAACGGATGCACCGATCGATGCGACCACCGCCAGCATGAACCGACTTCGCTCGTCGGCAGAAGTCAGAAGTTGCCAGACCTCGCGGGTCGTCTGGGCCAGCAACCCCGAACGATCAGCCATGTCGCACCAGCCACTCGTTCAACACGACGAACACCCACTGACGC
>JAHDDY010000128.1:0-1978 GCA_020629115.1 Paracoccaceae bacterium
ACGACGTCCCCAACGACCCCCGCAGCCCCCTCGTCGCCTACACCCGCACCAGCCAACACACCGCCATCGCACAAACCCACCAGCTCCGACCCGAACAGACAAGGCCGACCGTTCACCTGGCCGTGGTGCCCGACCATCTCTGGCCCTTCCGTCCGGGGCAGCGGCACGTCGGGATCACCACCGCCTGGCTCGACCTCGAAGACCAACAAGACCGAGCCGCCGACCCGACCCTCCAACACCACCCCCTCCCACCCGAGCCGCTCGCCAACGCCATCACCCGCCGACTCACCGAACCAGAACCCGCCGACCAGAACCGCGGGTTCTGGCAACGCAACCGAACCCGGATCCTTCACCGCACCCGAACACTCATCGCCACCGGCACCACCAACCACCACCAACTCGCCCGACGCTGGAACCTCACCGCCCCCTCCGCTCGGCAACGCGTCCTGGAGGCGGCGAGCGAACACGCCCTCATTGCGATCGACATCCAACACGTCACCTACATCCCCACCTGCACCCTCACCCCCGACCTCGAACCCGACCCACGCTGGCAACCCATCATCCAAACCCTCACCAACGACGACATGCCACCAAACCTGATCTGGGAATGGATCGCTCTCCCCAACCCCGCCCTCAGCGACGACACCCCGACAGAGCTACTCGCCACTGCGTACGACCGCGTTGCCCAAGCTGCCGGCATTGCAACTAGGCCCTGACGCCGGCCCCTTGGGGCGACTCAACGCTGGAGCGAGGCGGCCTCAGCCCGTCTCAACCAGTCAGGGCCTGGCGCCGATACCGGTGGGCATGGAGTCGGAGGGGTTTGATCGTGTGACCTGTGTCGGATTCCCTGGTGAGTACTCGCGAGGGGCCCTTGCCTTCCATGCCTCCTTGGCCGCGACAAGCATCGGCGCTACCACCAGCACCTTGGCCACCAGCAGCAGCGCCCCGCCGACCCAGTGCCCGTACTCCGCAGGCTTGTCCCAAAGCAGCAGCTCGGTAGTGTCGGCGCCAGGTATCGAGTCGGCCAGGTGCCAGACGACGTTGTTCACCGACTCGCCGAGGCGAGTGTTTCGAGACTCGTAGTACGGGCGACCGCTCCTGCGGAGCTCTATGTCGCCGCGGACCAGCCACATCAGCGAACCGACAGCGAACGCCGAGACTGCAGTCGATAGAAGAAGCCCCGAGCCGAAGCGCACGCCGGCGCCGAAGCCGCTACTCGAGGCGAGACGCGAGCGAAGCGACCAACGACTGAGGGCGGACGACAAGCTGACCATCGCAGCACCGACCGCAAGAAGAGCGACCGCACCCAAACCGACCGTCGGTCCCCAACTGCTGCGGCCGCCAAATCCACCCCCGTCGGTCCGCTGTTGCTCTGCGAGATCACGCCCCAGCGCCCAGTCGCCTAGCAACGCCACCACGATCAGCGCCACGAGGATAACCAGACCCGGCACATGCATCCACGACTGAGGAGCACCGAGTCGATAACGGCCCATCTTCTGGTGCTCCGACGAGCCGCTCCGTCCCACCAGTTCGAGAGTAGCTTGCTCTCTGACCAGGGACCGGGTCTCGAAGCCGCCGCCGTCGAAAGCGCGTCGTGCGTCGACGAGGTCAGGACTCCGACTGTCGGTTCTTGAGGGATTTGAGCGGCCTCACGGCGTCACCCGCTCCAACACGCGATGGCCTGGTTCTGCGCCGCAGTCGTCTCCCGACCCTAGATGTCGAGGTGGGCTCGGACGTCGTCGAAGCTCGGCAGCTGACGCTGTGGACGACGATCGGTTGGGGTCGGGAGAGTGGGGTTGAGGGCGCTGCGGTCAGTGCTGCGACGTTGGTAGGTCTCCGTCATCTGGATCGACTTGTGGTCGACATGGGAGGCGATGGCGCCAGCGTCGTGGCGTCGGTGCCGGCGGTCGGTGATGAAGCCGGCTCGTAGGGAGTGTCCAGTAGCTCCGGGGACGATGTCGGCCAGGCGACGCTGGAC
>JAHDDY010000128.1:2078-7585 GCA_020629115.1 Paracoccaceae bacterium
GGACCGTAGGTCTTCCCGCTCGTCAGCAGCACTCGGACCTGGTCGGGTGTGATGTCGAGGTCCCGCCAACGAAGTTCCCGGATCGACTGGCTGCGAGCGGCCAGCCACCACCCAAACACGAGAATCGTTCGGTCGGCAAGGTCCGAGGTGGGGAGGTCGTCGAGGATCAGTTCAGAGAGCTCGTTGTCGTTCAGGTAGCCGGTTGAGAACGCCCGGCCGCGGCGTTTGGCGATGCGCTGCGCAATGCGCAGGAGCCCGGCAGCTTGCATTGGTGTTCCGCTGTTTCCAGCGAAGACGGGCCCATCGGGTTGGGCTCTACGGTGCGCAGCGAGGTTCTGCACTGGGCAGCTGCGCGGACGCTGACGACTGTCGACGATGATCATGCCGTCGGGAAGCTCGATCTCGAGGCGAGGCATGGTGCTGCTGACGCGGAATCGGACCTGATCCCAGTGGTGAAGTCGGGCGAGGTCTCGTGGGCCGATCTGGCCGGACGCGAGGAGGGTGACGACCGCTCGGTCGCGGAGCTCGCGGGGACTTGGTTCTCCGAGCCGTGCTATTCCCTTGCGAAGCTCATCGAGCACGATCGGGGGTGCCGGCCGTTCCCTGGGTGCGGCGCGTCCGATGGTTCGGATGTATTGCTTGACGTCGGTGTGGTTTGTTGGTGACTCGTGGTGCAGTGAGTGGTGGAGTGAGGAGATCTTGGCGCAGATGCTCTTCTGGGTCGCTCCGGTGAGGGGGGCTCCCGTAGCGGCACGGTGTTGTTCGTTGCGGTGGTCGAGGTAGGCGACGACCTCACTGGATGTGAGAGGGAGCGCGCCGAGTAGGTCGTCTGCGGACGGATACTCCGGCCACCCCAGCCCGGTTGGATCAGATCGGTCGCGGAGCCACGTGAGCAGCCGTGCTGCTTCTGAGTATCGAGCGGCTCTGGTCTGTGGTGCGTTGGCGGTGAGCAATGAATCGGCGAGCTTCGGTGCGAGACGGTCGACATAGTCACGCTTCAGACGAACGTTGGCTTTGAGGGTGCGAACCTTTGCCGCCGCGAGTGCAGCTTCAACGTCCGCTGCGGTGATCGGAAGGGGCATGTCAGCCGAACCATGTCGGGATGAGGTCGGCGTTTCTCGCACCGGCAATTCGAGCTGCACGAAGTTCGTCTGCATGCTCTGTCAGATCGGCCGATCGGCCACTGAGTCGCAAGGTCAACGGTGTGAGCGGTGGTGCAGCGGCTTCGCGAGAGCGAGCCTGCCTCTGCTTCAGGCGAGCGTGGAGCGCCCCGATGGACAACGCTTCGGACGGCGGTTGGGGGTGGATGAGGGCTTGGGAGGCAACGATGATGGGACCGGCCTTACCGAACGCACCCGACCCATTCCACCGCACGAGTTGGCTGAGCCGTTGGAGCGCCTGAACGGGATCTCGCCAGTCGTCCCTCTTCAGAAGGATGATGTCGCCGCTGTATCGGACGTCTCGATCTCGGCATGTGATGTCGGCGCCCTCTAACTGGAGGTGTTCCCAGCGCATCCGAAGCAGCTCGGCAGGTCGGACCATCCCGCTGAACATGATCAGCGCGGCAGCGATGGTGCTGAGCTCGTTGTAGGCCGCATAGAGGTGGTTCGCGTCCGGAGCGAGAATCGATGCTCTTGTCGGAATGGCACCGAACTTTGCCTTGTCTCCGGCGATCAACTTCGGGGATCGAATCACCCGCTTTGGGCTGTCCGCAATCGTCTTCATCGCTTGTGCGGCTGCCCCTGGATCGAGAACGTCTGCCGGGTCGTGCCGCTGGACGACAGGATCCTCAGCTGGCAGGTCAGGGCTTCGCGGACGGCTGTCAGGTTGGCGAAGCGTCACTGCAGTCTCAGCGACTTCAATGTCACCGACGCGGTACCGGCCGAGAAGGTCGAACGGCGAGTTCGGTCGTGTCAGGTCAGCCAGGGAAGCCGCAAGGATTGCTCCGAACCACGGCGCAGCGTCTGGGTTCGTCGCATCCAGAATCATGCGGAACTGCTCCGATTCGATGAATCGCCGGGGTGCGGCACCTGTCCGTGTCCGGCCGATCGCGTTCCGCACGATGCTCTCTGCGGGATATACGACGTCCTGCCCGAACTCGTACCGCAGACCGGCGAGCACAGTGCGGAGTGACTGCGGCGCCATCGAATCGGTGAGCTCTTCAACGAAGTACGCGGTGATCACGAAGGCGAGGTCGTCTTCTTCCAGGCAGTAGGCGTCGAAGCCGTTCCGGGTCGCGTAGTCGACGAACCTCTCGACGAAGTTGTCGTAGCTCCGCTTCGTCGACGAACGAACCCTGCGCTCTCTCAACAACGCCACGAGCGAGGGATCCGCGGGAAATGGAAGGGTCACAGCGCGCGCCTCTGGGTCAGAGGCGTGCTCATGCAGGATCTCGTCGGGATGGTCGAGGTAGAGCAACGTGTCACTTAGGCGCTTGTGGCGAAGCAGTCCCTGAACAGCGCTGATCGAGCCGGTCTCCGCATAGAGCAGCGTCGCTGCGCTCCGGCGCGGCGTGTAACCGGAGACGTCACCGACGTCGACTCGTCGGGCCGCTGCTCGCAGCGCCCGAAGAAAACGTTCCCTGCTCGCTGGGTAGGCAACGGAAGGTCCATTGAATCGGGTGAGGTTCGGAAACAACGGACCGCCAGCGCTGGCAAGACGAAGATGGCCTTGGAAAATCTCAGCGAGATGGCTCCTGAGCTCGGTGTCGATCGGATGTTCCCATCGAACCGTCCGACCCTTCGCACTCTTCGAGTCCCAGTACTGAACCTCGATGAAGCCGTTGACGAAGCGGACCTCTTCCGGCCGGAGCCGGAACAACTCGGAGGGCCGGGAACCTGTGAGGAAGGCGAACGCGAACGCCGCCTCGAGCTCGGGATCCGCTTCGCCCGCGACCAGCTTGAGGATGTCGCCTTCGCCAAGACACGGAGCACGAGACGTCCCTGGGTCGCCTGCGTAGCGGAGCGCTCCGGCGACCACCTCCTTCGCCGGGGCCAGCCAGGCCCGGACGCGCTCCTTCGGCCAGCACCACTCTTCCTCAGCGCGGCGGGCGAGGGAGTAGAGGTCGCCTCGAAGCGTGGCCGGACGGAGACCAGCTTCGAACCGTCGGGTAAGGAACTGCGCCACATGGTCGGGGTTCTCGATCGATGCGCCGGGCGCATCGAACCAACGGTCTTGGACGCGGATCCGCCATTCATGAACTCTTCGTGTTTCTGCGGCGAGCTCCCCGCGGTCTCTGAATCTGGTCATGAGGTCTCCTCGATCCCGCGAGTCGTGTTCCTTGGGCGCCTCGGCGTGTAGATGCCATGCGAGCGGAACGAGGTGTTGACCGTTGATGGGCTGCAACCGAGCATGTGCGCGATGGTGCTTCGGGTATGGCCTTCGGCGACCCGAGCGCGAAGCCAGTCGGCGTCGTGAAGTTCCGGGAACCTGACAGAGTTGCGGGGCCTTGAGGCGATGCCGTGGCGCTTGAGGGCGTCGTGGACTGTCGACTGGTCGCATCCGAATCGCTCTGCGATCCGTTGCTGAGATAGGCCCTGGTCGACATAGAGATCTCGGAGCGTCTCTTCGTTCAATGCGGCCGCCAGGGAGCGGACTTTCATGCCCGCCCTCGTCGCGGCAGCGGTGACCACGGCGGCGCTCACGTCAAATCGCTCGGCGAGGTCCGCACGCAAGTGTCCTTCGCGAACGGCTTTGTGGAACTCGACGTCCTTCGAGAGTTCGGCGGCTGCGTTCGAGTAGTCAATGCCGAGCAGCTGAAGTGAGCGTTCGATTCGGACCGGAGTGGTACCGAGCGAGACAGCAACAGCTTGGACTGTGTCAAGTTCGGCCAGACGTCGAGTGAGCTCGTTGCGATCGCCGAGCCTTGGATCGTAGGTCATGGGGTTGTCTCCTTCTGGGGTGCCGGCATCGCCGCCGGCGGGCGTGTACTCGAGAGGTGGATCTGGTTCTGGCCTGGATGCGCTGAACCGAGGGGCGGGTGTCGATCAGGACGACATCGAGGTCCTTGAACGCGTCGGGAGCGGGCACCGAGTGGTGCGTTCAGAGAGCGTCCAGCGCCGCCGGTCGAACGGTGGGAGGGCTGCCCTCTCGTGCCGGTCGTTCGGACCGGGTGGATCCTCGGGCGTTGCCGCCGCCCGAGCCTTGCCGTTTCCATAGGCCCGGAAACACGACGCTTCTTCCGGGTTGTAGGAAACAGCTCGGAGAGATGCCCGGGGGTGTGGAAACGGGTGGGGTGGGGTTGTGGTGTTCGGCTGTTTTCCCTGCGTGTGGGCCTCAGGGGTGGTGTTCGCTTCTCGGGCGGGCCGAACAGTGCAACCCCACCCCACCCGTTTGGTGTGGTCCGGTGGGACTGGTGGTGTTTCCGGGTCTCGGGCCTCACCGCGGGGTCGGTTCGGGGCGCCGGGGTGTTGGTGTTCGAGTCCATACCCGGTTCATGTCGCGTCCGGCCGGGGTGGCAGCGCGGCGAGGTGAGCGGGCGGGCAGAGCCGCCGGGCGTCGGGGCGGGAGTCGTCGAGGGGCGCTCCACGGCTAGGAGTCCTGCTTCCAGCGTCCGACGCTGAGGCCGTGCCGGGTCATCGCCGACATCACGCCACCCCAGCTGCAGCCGACCCGGTCCGCGATCTGGTCGTAGGTCAGGCCCTGCTCGAGGCACGCACGGAGGAACGCGACGTCGTCGAGTTCGGGATACTGGACGTACTTCGACTTCCGGGTCGGGATGCCGAGCCGGATCAGCGCCCGTGACACCTGCGCCTGGGCGACACCGCCGATCTCGGCGATCTGGGTCTGGGTGAGCCCCTGGGTGAGGTAGAGGTCCTCGAGGCGTGCCCGGTCGTGGAGGAACCCGTCCGGTTCGGATGTGGTTTCGTCGGGGTTCGGGAGCCCGGCGTGCAGCAGCGCAGCCCGGACCGTGCGCGTGGTGACCCCGAAGGAGTCGGCAAGGTCGGCGACACCGTGTCCGGACCTCACCAGCTCGGCGAGCGAGGGGTCCTCCGCGAGGACCCTGGCGGCGTGTGGGGTGGCGATCCCGAGCCGGACCATGGCGAGGTAGAGCCGTGCGGGAGAGACCCCGAGATGGGCTGCTGCGGCGCGGTCGGTTCCGAAGCTGGCCAGGACCGAACGCAACTGCCACTCGTCGTCGAACTCGGGCGGGTGGGTGCGTTCGACGATCAGGCCCGCCTTGCGGGCGTACCGACGGACCGTGTTCTCGGCACAGCCGACTCGCGCTGCGACCGCGGCCCAGGTTCCGTCGCGTTCCAACGCCTCGGTCAGGTACGACTCGGTCAGCAGCATCGCCCACTTCGGTGACGCGTCCGGGGGTCGCAGCCCGATCTCTTCGAGGGCCGACCGGACGGCGGCGGCCTCGGCACCGAGTCGAGCCGCGATCTCGTCGACGCTCGAGCAGCTCTCGTATGCGTCTTCCAGGGCGTCGATGTCGTCGAGCGGATCGATGTTGTCGTTGTTCAGAACCATCGTTGTGGCCTCCTCAGCCGGCCCGGTCTGGGCCT
>JAHDDY010000299.1 GCA_020629115.1 Paracoccaceae bacterium
GAGTGGGGTCTCCTCGGCGAGTCGGTCGACGGTGGTTCGCTTGCGGAAGGCGATCAGGGTGATCACGTCGGCGACACGGAGGAGCCGGGGGGTGTCGTCCACCGGAGGACCGGAGGACCTGCGGAGCAGCGTTGTGTGGAACCGCGACGGGAGGGATCGCCGCCGAGGTGGACCGTCCTCGCAAGATCGCGGCGTAGTCTCGCAGCTCGAGCCCACCCCTGATACGCGGGGGAGCGCGTGCCGAACATGGGGGTGGTGGTGATCGATGGTGTGCGCGACGAAGCCCCAGGCAGGGGGATGCGCCGGGTTGAGCCGGACCACCCATTGGTAGGTCCGATCGGCCCGGGCAGACTGTGGTCCGGCGGCGACCAAGGCGGTGGTGTTTCATGACGGATGCGGATGTCGTGTCTGATCTTCCAAGCGGAGTGGTGCGGTGGCGTCGCCCGGCGCTGCTCGTCCTCGACGGTCTGAGCTGGCTCGTTGCGCTGGGAGCGGCGACCGTGGTGCGCATGAGCTTGGCCGAGGGGTCGGTCGATCTCGTTCGACTGCTCGGTCTCGCAGCGTTCGCTGCGGTCATCACGGCGATCGTGCGCGTGCAGCCGCCGTTCGAGGTGAACCGGGCCCGGATCGGCTCGGTCGAGGAGGTCCGCCAGGTGACGCTGACCTGGGCGATCGTCGGGCCGGTGATCGCCCTCGTGAACTATCTCGGTCTCGGCCGCCCCGTGCCGACGCTGGCATTCCTGGTGGCGACGCCGGTCGCTCTGCTCGTGATGCTCGGCGTGCGGTTCTGCTGGAGAATTTTCCAGGACCGCCGTCGGCGCCCCGATGTCGCTCGTGCGAAGCGGGTCTTGGTCTTCGGCGCCGGAGAAGGTGGCGAGCAGATCGTCCGCTCGATGCTGCGTGACCCGGACTCGACGTACGTGCCGGTGGCGATCCTCGATGACGCTCCGGAGAAGCAGCGTCGGTCGATTCAAGGCGTCCGGGTCGTCGGGAGCCGAGCCGACCTTGCCTCGGCGGCGAAGCGGGAACGAGCCGACGTCCT
>JAHDDY010000300.1 GCA_020629115.1 Paracoccaceae bacterium
GTGGCGTCACCCGTGGTCGGGTGACGCCACCCCGCACCAGGGAGGTCATGCCTCGTTGTCCTCGATCACGAGCCGGTCGGGGTCGGTGCCGAGGAGTTCGGCCAGTGCTTCGAGGGCGCTGTCGGCGTCGTGGTTGGAGAACCCGTGGTTGGCGGGTTCGGGACGCAGCAGCGGGTGCTCGGGGTCACCGAGGCCGGTCTCTTCGTGCCACTTGCGGAGCAGGTGGACGTTCGCGTGAGCGAACTGGAGGCTGGTGATCAGGACCTCGCGGGCGAGCCGGGTGAACTGGTGGCTGCCGCGGTGGCGGCCGCCGACGGTTTCGTTCTTCCAGATCCCGAAGAACCCTTCGACGTAGGTGCGGCGGTTGTACATCGCCTCCCACTCCGGTGAGCCCCACAGGTGCGGCTGCTTGAGCTTGCCGTAGTCGCGAGCACGGATGGTCACCGACGTCTGTGAGCACACCTTCGGCGGGTGTCCGTAGTGGCCGGGGTCGGGGACCACGATCGGGTCGCCGGAGAGCTGCGCGATCTGGACCGACACTCCTTCCTGCTCAGCGGCGAGGTGGTCGTGGAGCGGGCATCCGACGTTGAGCTTCTTGGCCGGGCAGATGCTTCGGCCGGAGCCGTCATCGTTGGACTCGTGCTCGACGAGCGCGAACGCTGAGCGCAACTTGATGAGGCGGCGGAACTCCGCCTTCTCCTCAGTCGGTGCGTTGGCCGCCGGACGCGGGATGTCCCACAGGTGTTCGGGCACGCCCGGGCAGAACGGGGCACCGCCGATCATGACCGCACCGGATTCAGTGCGGAACGGGGTCTGATCGTCGGAGCGGAGATCGAGATGCTGGCGGATCCCACGTTCGTTCAGCTCGTCGACCCACCGGTCCACGGTCTTGTACGAGTAGTGCCGGTCGACCATGAGGTCCCGAACCTCATGACCTGCGGCCCGGATCGTGTCGATGAGATGCAGCGATGGCTCGACGACGTCGGTGGTCGCCGGGGTGATGTCGAGCGCGACCGCGATCGGCGGCG
>JAHDDY010000301.1 GCA_020629115.1 Paracoccaceae bacterium
TGGACGGTGCGCATGCAAGTGACTGGTGCCTGCAACACGTCCGACTGCATCAAGATGGCGCTCGCCGAGAACGGCACCATCGACGTCAGCGATCCGAGCCTGCGGATTCCCCACGCTCCACCTGAGGGACGAGAGACCTGCGAGCTCCGCCTTCCCGAGTCTGCGGGTGCGGACGTTCATTCGCTAGTTGTCGTCTGCTGGCCGACGGACTAGCCCCGTCGAGGCCGGAATGGTCGACCCGTGGTCGCGCTTCGGAGCGCAGCGCATAGTCAGAGGTTGACGAGCCTGACACGATTCACCTCGATCCAACCGGCAGGGTGTTTGTAGATCGACGCCCAAGAGCGTCGCTCCCAGCACGCCGCAGGCTGCTCGCTATCCGACGTGATCCTCCGCCGGCTCGATCACACGCCCGCCAGCGCATCTCCGATGCGCAGCTCGAAGCACTCGCTTCCGGATCCTCGGGGGAGATGGCCGCGCTCCGTTCCCGCTGTGACGAATCCCCAGATCGGTCCTTGCTGGGAAGTGTCGACGGGATCTGACGAGCCGTGGCAGCAACTCCTGAGCGTTCGTGGCATCGGCCCCGGTGACACGCCTCCTCACCGCCGTCGCAAGTCTCCTCGCCACACCACTCGTACTCGCGGTCGGGGTTGTCGCCCTCGCCGCCGGTGCCGCCACAACCGCTCCCACTGCTCGCAGCGGCCTCGGTGGTGGCCCGTCCGCTGAGGCGGTCGCCGACATCACCCCTCGCCTCATCGACGGCGCGGTCCCAGACGGTGTCGCCGTCGAGCCGACCGTGGTCGGTGTCGCGGATCCGGGCGGTGTTGTTGGTGCCGTCGAGGGGGATCGCAATGATCGGTGGCGAGGCGATGCCGTCAGCCCCGACGGTGGCACCCGCGTGGCGAGCCCCGTCGAGGCCGGAATGGTCGACCCGTGGTTTGCAGGCGGGACCCGTCCGGGAGTTGGAGATCCCGCGCGGCGTGGTGGGCTCCGCGATCGAACGGCGCCGTGCCGCACCGGGGTA
>JAHDDY010000302.1 GCA_020629115.1 Paracoccaceae bacterium
CGACCCACAACTCCACCCCGTCATCGGTCACGACTCGCCCCACCGCAACAACGTAGGCCCCGTTGCCCGACCGGCGGTGCCTGTGGGAGCGTCGGGTCATGTCCGAGTCCCGGCGACGCGCCGCCGCCTACGTGCAATGCCTCGGTGCCTAAAGGGCCGTCGGCGAGGATGTCGAGCATCCAGAGCGCCTCGCCCTCGAACCAGCTCGAACGTCGAGCTCGACGCAGAGTTCATCGTGTTCTCGGATGCTGCGGGGCGCATCGAACGCATCGACGTCAACAGGTCAGCGGCTATCGATCCGGACGACGATCTAGCGCCTTCACGATCCTGCAGGCGGCACCGCTTCAAGGCCACGCGCCCCGCTACCCAATGCGACGATACGGGCATGGAGTCAGGACGCCCTAGCGACGCTCTCGCCCTCGACGCGACCGCGGTCGCCTTCACCGAGGTCGACGGCGTCGCGATCCTCGTGATGGCGGAGCGTCAAGACGGTGGTGACACGCTGGAGATCCAGCTCGCCAGGACATTTGACGATCAAGACCGGCGCCTCCGGATGGACCGTCACTGTCTTGTCCTCAACGGAGGTGCGATCTACGGGGCGATCGACAGGTGGCGGGCCTCGAGTCGCGGGCTGTCCCTGTACCTCAGCGCCGCCGCATCACAGGAACTAGGAACTTCGATGGTCCGCGTCACCTACGACTCGCGTCATGCGAGCACGGTTGTGACCGCCTTGCGGACCCTGCTGCCCGACGACACCGCAGAGTGGCCGACCTGAAACCAGGGCCCGTCCGCAGATGCGGCTTCACAGGTCGCGGGGACCGCCTGTCGCAGACCACAGAACAGGCCCATGCCTACACCGGCTAGAACTCTGGTGTCTCCGCCCACACCCAACGCCAGATCTCGCGGGCGAACCGCTGGCAGCCATGACGATTCGGTGACGTTTCCCCAGCTCAGACGAGGTCGAAAACGCTGCCCCGCTTACAGGCCGACTCACCCCACCCACTGATGCGACGATGTCGT
>JAHDDY010000303.1 GCA_020629115.1 Paracoccaceae bacterium
AATGAAACAAGCGTTTCCTAATCGCTAGACTCGCCTCCCGCGTGTGTCAACGGGTGCCTTGCCAATCCCGGCACCGGCCCATACGTCTGAAAGCCCCCAGAACGACCGCCCCACCCGCGAGGATTCCACCGATGAGCTGGCACCCCTGCCCCGACCCCGTTCCCGGCGACGAGAAGTCCGTCGATGCCATTCGCACCGTCATCACCCCCCGCGCCGTGGATCTCGGCGAGATGGAGGTGCGCCGGGCGCTGCCGTCGAAGGCGGGGCAGATGGTCGGGCCGTTCATCTTCTTCGACCAGATGGGGCCGGCGGAGTTCCTGACCGACGAGGGCATCGACGTGCGGCCCCATCCGCACATCAACCTCGCGACCCTCACCTACCTCTTCGAGGGCGAGATACGCCACCGCGACAGCCTCGGCACGGACATGGCGATCACGCCGGGCGCGGTGAACTGGATGCGCGCCGGACGCGGCATCGTCCATTCCGAGCGCACGGGCGACGAGCGAAAGCGCACGGGCCAGCGCCTGTTCGGCCTCCAGACCTGGCTCGCCCTGCCCGAACATGCCGAGGAGACGGACCCCGATTTCGTGCATCACGGGGCGGCCGACCTGCCGACGATGGACGACGAGGGCATCGCGATGCGCCTCATCGCCGGGCAGGCCCACGGACTGCGATCGCCGCTCGATACCCTGTCGGAGACGCTCTACGCCGACGTGACCCTCGCCGCCGGGGCGCGCTTCCCGGTCGAGCCGCTCTACGTCGAGCGCGCGCTCTACACCGTCGAGGGGGAGGTCGAGGTCGCCGGGCAGTCCTACGTGCCGGGGCAGTTGCTCATCCTGCATCCCGGGGATGCCATCACGGTCTCGGCCCCGCGCGGGGCGCGGTTCATGGTCTTCGGCGGCGAGCCGATGGACGGGCCGCGCTACATCTGGTGGAACTTCGTCTCCTCCCGCCGCGAGCGCATCGAGCAGGCGCAGGAGGAATGGCGGCAGGGGCGCTTCGACACGGT
>JAHDDY010000304.1 GCA_020629115.1 Paracoccaceae bacterium
CGGCGGCTCTTCGTGCTGGCGGCGCTGGCCAGCGCGACGGGCTTCTACGCCTGGGCCTCCCAGACCGAGCTGACCGCCGTGACCTGCGCGGGCGGCACGGTGGTACCCCCGGACAGCAACCAGATCGTCCAGCATTTCGAGGGCGGCATCGTCACGCAGATCCTGGTGCGCGAGGGCGACCGGGTGGCGCGCGGCGACACCCTGCTGCGCCTGGAGGACAGCCGCTGGACCGCCGCCATGGCCCAGACCCGGATCGAGCTGAACACCAAGCAGATCCAGCGCGCCCGGCTGGAGGCCGAGGCGAACGGCGCGGAGGAGTTCGAGCCGCCCGCTATCGACGACGTCCGTAAGGCGGCCACGACCGAGAAGCTGCTGTTCCAGCGCCGCCGCGCCAGCCTCGCGGAACGCACGGCGGTCTACGAGGACCAGATCCGCCGCTTCCGCCTCGAACTCAGGGAGCTGAAGGCCCGCAAGGACAACCTCGCCTCCGAGCGGCTGCTGGTCGGCGAGCGGGTGGCGAGCCTGCGGCGGCTGGCCGTTCAGAAGGCCGTCTCGCGCAACGAGCTGCTCTCGGCGCTGACGACGCTCCAGCAGCTCGAAACCAAGATCGCCGATGCGGAGAATCAGCGCCCCCAGGTCCAGGCCGAGCTGGAGGAGACGGAGAAGCGCCGCAACGAGCTGACCGTCGCCGCCCAGGCCGAGGCCGCCGCCCTTCTGGCCGACATGGATCTGGAGATCGCCAAGCTGGAGGAGCAGATCACGTCGATGCGCGACCGGGAGGTGCGTTCGGACGTGCGCGCGCCGGTGGCCGGGGTCATCAACAAGCTTCTGGTCAATACGCTGGGCGGCGTGGTCTCGCCGGGGCAGGAGGTGGTCGAGATCGTGCCCGACAGCGAGGCGCTCGTCGTCTCCGCCCGCCTCGCCCCCAGCGACAGGGGCAAGGTCTGGAGCGGGATGCCCGCCGTGCTGAAGATCACCGCCTACGACTATTCCATCCATGGCGGG
>JAHDDY010000129.1 GCA_020629115.1 Paracoccaceae bacterium
CGGTGCCGACTGACCCGACGCAGGCGGGTGTGCTGCCGTTCTCGATCGAGTGGGGCGCCTCGACGCCGCACCCCGCGGCATCACTCGACCACGGTCTCACCCTGCACTCGGTCACGGTGTGTCACCCCGACGCGGCCGTCGTCGCCATGGCACGGGCTCGCGGGCTCACCGCCGAGGTGGGCCCGGTGTCCCTGACCGCTGAGCTCGACACGCCCTCGGGTCGCGTCACCCTGCCCTGAGCGGACCGGCGCGGCTGACGGGACCGGCGGCTTGATCGCAACTTGATGTGCGCTTGGGGAACGGCGTGGGGGAGTGGTCCGACACTCATGGCATGACCAACCCCCACACCGAAAGCACCACACGATGACCTTCGCGACCGAACTCGCCGACGGTGTCCGCCGCAGCCACGAGGGCGGACCCCGATTCCTGTTCCCGCTGTTCCTGATCCTGATCATCGGCGGACTCTTCCTCCTGGCCCGCAAGCGCCGTCAGGCCTGGTTCGCACATCACGGACCCGACGCCGATGGACGGCGACCCGGCCCGAGCGGACCGACGCCTCCGGCACCGCCGTCGACAACGGCGATGACCCTCCTCCAGGAGCGGTTCGCCCGGGGCGAGATCGGTGAGGCGGAGTTCCGCCATCGCCGGAGCGTGCTGCAGGGCGACCCGACACCGCCGGCGGCTGCCGCCACGCCGGAGGTCGCCGCACCGCAGCCGCCCGACGAGGTGATCCGCACGTCCGACCCGGCCGACGCCGACGTCGACGAGCCGGAGAGCTGATCGGCACCGAGACCAGATCCCCCACCCCCACCCGGCGGGCCCCGACGACACGGTCGTCGGGGCCCACCCGCGTCCGGGAACGGAGCGGAGGTTCAGTTTCGCCCGGTCACGGCCGATGGAGTTCGGATTCGTCTTCTCCCACATCGGAGTTCCCGTGCGCTTCATCCGGCGTTCCGTCGTCATCGCCGCCTGCCTGCTCGGCAGTGCGGTCACCGCGCTTCCCGGTGCCCCCGCAGCGGCCGCGCCCTCGCCGGCGGTTCCCGTCGACGATGTCCAGCGGTCGAACTGGGGGCTCGCGACGTTCGGCAACTCCCGAGTCGTGGCGAACTTCGACTCGCTCGGTTGGGCGGTCGAAGAGGCCGGTGGCCGGGTCTTCGCCGGCGGCAACTTCCTCGACGTGACGAACGGGGCCTCGACCGAGCGCCAGCCGTATCTCGCAGCGTTCGAGCGGTCGACGGGCACCTGGTTGTCGGACTTCACCCCGCAGGTCGGCGGTCCGGTGCTGGCCCTGGAACCCAGCCCCGACGGCGCCCTCTTCGTCGGTGGCGAAATGGACGAGTGGAACGGGGTGACGGTCGGCGCGATCGTGAAGATCGACCCCGCCACCGGTGAACGCTGGCCGGGTTGGAACGCACGGATCTTCGGCGGCACGTCGGTCGTCCGGGATCTGAGCCTCGGTGCCGATGGTTGGCTCTACGCCGCCGGCAGCTTCACGACGGCCTCGGACGCTGGGAATCCGACGCCCGTCGACAACGTCATCCGCATCGATCCGATCTCCGGGTCGATCGACTGGAGCTGGATCCCGGACGCCCCGGGTGGTGTGTTCGGTGTCAGCGTCAGCTACACCCAGCCGGTCGTCTACCTCGCCGGACGGTTCGCCGGTCCCGAGGTCATCGGCATCGGTTCGGTGAACGCCAACCAGCTCGTGTGGACCGGCTTCCAGATGAACTACCCGTGTTGTGGCGTGATGTACGACGTGCAGGCCACGCCGTTCGGCACGGTGATGGCCGTCGGCGAGCAGCACGGCGCCTACCTCTACGACGAGAACGCCGGCATGACCCAGATCGCCGGGCACACGACCTCCTACGACAGTCGTTACCAGGCGAGCAACGTCCGCCGCGGCGGCGACTACCAGGACATCGAGCTCGACGGCGACACGCTCTATGCGTCGTGCCACTGTTGGGGCTCCCACAGCTCCGGAACGACGACCCCCACCTACAGCTCGAACCTCGCCAACTCCGGCGGTGTGCACACCGGCCTGGTGAGCTCGACGATCGCGTACGACGCGCGCACCGGTGCGCGGGATCTCGCGTTCGATCCCTATCTGGCCGGTGACACGGGTGGCTGGGGTGTGCTGGTCGCCTCCGATGGTTGTGTCTGGATCGCCGGTGGCATCAATGCCGTCGGATCGCCCGGGGCACAGGCCCCCGGCCGCGATCTCGTGCGACTCTGTGAACCCGGCGGTGGTGGTCCCGTCGCTCCCGACGGCCCGAACGCATGCCTCGCCACCATCTCCGGTGATGCGATCACCGTGACCTGGGACGCCGATCCCGACGCCAATGACTACGTGATCCGCCGGTCGGTCAACGGCGGGAACCCGTGGTGGCGGGGTGTGACGACCACGACGTCGTTCAACGATCTGAACCGGGATGCCACGCTCGTCTACTTCGTCGTCAGTCGGACCGCCGGAGGTCTGCAGAGCGACCCGACCCAGTGCACCACCGAGGTCGTCCAACAGCCGCCGCCCGCCCAGCCGGACGCGCCGGCGACGTGCCGGGCGGTCGTGGACGGCGAATCGGTGACGGTGACCTGGAGTGCCGCCGACGGCGCAGCCGACTACATCATCTACCGCTCGGCCGACGGTGGCGCCCAGTTCTGGCGAGGTCGGACCTCCGACCTGACCTTCACCGACACCAACCGCAACGCCGAACTCGTCTACTTCGTGGCCGCGCGCAGCGCCGATCTCGTCCGCAGCGATCGGACCCAATGCGGCAGCGAGGTCGAACCCCCGGATCCGCTCCAGCCCCTCGCCTCGTGTTCGGTCACGGTGGTCGCGGCGCCGAACGGTGTCGAGGTTCGTTGGGCGGCCCACCCCGAACCGGCGGCGGAGTACGTGATCTACCGAACCGTCGACGGCGGCTCGAGCTTCTGGCGGGGCCGGGTCAGCACGACCCGCTTCGCCGACACGTTGCGCGACGCGACCTTCGAGTACGAGGTGGCGGTGAAGATCGGCAACGACCGGTCCGAGCGCACCACTTGCACCCCGACCGTGGTCGGAGGCTGAGGGAGATGATGATGATCCGAACCACGCACACTCGCGCCGCACGTGCGCTGATGCTCGCCGGTTTCGTGTTGGCGGCTGGCTGCACCTCGGGCGCAGACGGCGCCGCCGACGGCACCGACGATCCGGCCACGCTCGGGTTCGACGGGAGCGGCGAGACCGTCTCCGCCTCGGAGACCTTCGCCAACCCCGACGCCGACGACTTCAACCTGCTCCTGCCGAGCGAGAGCGGACTCTCCGATCTCCAACCCGTCGACGTGCTCGACGTGTCGGCCGATGACGTCGCCGGTGACCGCCTGATCGTCACCTTCGAGATGGGATCGCACGAGTGTTTCGGTGTGGAGACTCTCGTCGAGGAGACCGACAACGTCGTGTCGATCGAGGTCCTGGCCGGGGTTCGGCCGGGTGTGTCGCCCGTCAACTGTGAGCTCGGCGTGTATCCCTACACGACCGAGCTCGTCCTGGCCGCCCCACTCGGCGATCGGGTGCTCGGAACCGCCGAGCCCCGCGAGCCGGAGGTCGCCGCGGCGATCGACGATGCGGCGCCGACCGAGTCGATCGGTCGGGTCGACGTGCTTCCCGATGCCGACGACGCGCCGGCGTTGGTCGGCGAGTACGTCGAAGACGGCGTCGAGTGGGCGCTCGACAACGGCGTCGACTGGCGCATCGTGTCGCTCGACGGCGAGGTGATGGAGGCCGAGGGTGAGAACCCCGACCGGATCGGCTTCGTCGTCGAACGGGACCGCATCGTCGAACTCGTCTGGGGGTGAGTGCTCGGGTCGCCGACTTGATCAGACCTTGATCTCGGCCGTGCCGTCCGGTTGAGGTGCGGCGGGTGGACTGTTGTCGTGACGATCCCCCACACACCGGCGGACGCCGACGAGCATCGTCGATGTCCGTATCCCGAGGAGACCCGATGACGGCCCGCATCCTGGTGGTCGATGACGAAGATCCGATCCGCGGCCTCGTCGCGGGGTACCTGCGGGAAGAAGGGTTCGTGGTCGAAGAAGCCGTCGACGGTCAGGCTGCCGTCGAGCGCTTCGACCGGGAGCCACCGATCGATCTGGCGGTGCTCGACGTACGGATGCCCCGCCTCGACGGGATCGAGGCCCTCCGGGAGATCCGCCGCCGGTCCGACTGCTACGTGATCATGCTCACCGCCGCCGCGGAGGAGACCGATCGGGTGATCGGGCTGTCGGTCGGCGCCGACGACTACGTCGCCAAGCCGTTCTCGCCTCGGGAGTTCGTCGCCCGCGTCAAGGCCGTGCTGCGCCGGCGCCGACCGGCCGATGCCGCGGAGGATCGTCTTCCACCCGCCGCCCCGGCGCAGCGGTACGCACTCGCCGACGGCGGCTCGTTCGTCCTCGACATCGATCGCCACGAGGTCCTCCTCGACGGCAGCGCGGTCGAGCTGACCGCGCTCCAGTTCGAACTGCTCGGCGTGCTCGCGTCGAGTCCCGGCCGGGTCTTCGCCCGCCACCAACTCATCGAACGCGTGTGGGGTCGGGACTTCTTCGGCGAGGAACGCATCGTCGACGTACACGTCGGCAACCTCCGCAAGGCCCTGGGTGAGGGAGCGTCGGATGCCCGTGTCGTCGGGACGGTGCGCGGGGTGGGGTATCGCTTCCTGCCCGAGCCGGTCGGTCGCTCGTGAGTTCCCCCCGTCAGCTCCGCTCGCTGCTCCTGCGATCGCATCTGGTCGTGATGGTCGTCGCCGTCGGGACGTTGGTCGTGGGTGTCGTGATCATCGGCGGACTGCTGTCGGCGTTCGACGTGATCGAGCTGAGCCGGACGGGCAAGGGCGGTCCCGACGATGCCGGTCCGCTCCCGATGTTGGCGATCGTCGGGTCGGCCGTACTCGCCGCTTCGGTCGTCGCCCGGCGTGTCTCGCGGCGGCTCGCCGAGCCGCTCGAAGCGATGGGAGCGGCGACCCGCCGGATCGCCGACGGCGACTACTCCGTGCGGGTCCATGACGACTCCTCGGCCGAGACCGCCCAACTGGCGGCCGACGTCAACGCACTCGCGGCGAACCTCGACGCAACCGAGCGCCGACGACTCGAGCTGATCGGCGAGGTCGCCCACGAGCTGCGCACACCCCTGACCTCGATCGAGGGATCGATGGAGGCGCTCATGGACGGTGTGCTGGAACCCACCGAGGAGGTCTTCGCCGGCATCGCCCGGGAGGCCGCGCGCCTGCGGCGGGTGGCCGGCGACCTGTCCGAGCTGTCACGCACCTCCGAACACCTCCGGCTCGCACCGGCTCCGACCGACGTCGCCGAGATCGCCCGTGGCGTGGTCGAGCGCCTCGGCGTCCAGGCCGACGCCAAGGAGGTCACGCTCTCGTTCCGATCGCTCGATGCGTCGCCCCCGGTGATCGATGCCGATCGCGATCGACTGGTGCAGATCCTGACCAACGTGATCGGCAACGCCATCCGCTACACCGACGCCGGCTCCATCCAGGTGACCGTGGCGTCCGACGCCGAAGCCGTGCGGATCGACGTCGTCGACACCGGCCGCGGGATCCCCGCCGACCGGCTCGCTGAGATCTTCGACCGGTTCGTCCGGGTCGATCACACCCAATCCGACGGGACCGGCGTGGGGCTCACGATCGCCCGGACGTTGGTCGAAGCCCACGGTGGGTCGATCACGGCCACCTCGGCGGGTGAAGGGCGGGGGACCACGATGCACATCGTGCTGCCCCGTTGACCGTCGCCCGGATCGATCCCGTCGGTTTGATCAGGGGATGATCGGCATCACGAGGCTGAGATACGCCCCGTCGTCGGCGGATCGGAACACCACCGGCGCCCGCTCGTCATTGATCTCGACCACGAGCTCGGGACCGACGGCGTTGGCCGCGGCATCGCGCAGGTAGCGGGACTCCAGCGCCACGACCCTGTCGAGCGCCCCGACGACCGTCGCCGGGATCGAGGTCGATCCGATGAGGAGGTCGGCCGTTCCGGGCGTGAGGGTCACCGCTCCCGAGTCGGTGTCGGGCAGTGCCTCGAGCAGCTCGGCCCGATCGACGACCAGCTCGGCGGCCGGTGAGGTCGGCTCGAGGAGCGGCCGGTGGTCGGGGAATCGGACGGGGAGGGCGTCGGCGGCGAGCGAGGTGTTCCCCCACGACACCGTGACGCTCGATCCGTCCGCGGTGAGCTCGGCCACGTCGAGCTCGGCGAGTGGTTCGATCCAGGTGGTCAACGTGGCCGCCGGCACCACCAGCTCGAACGTCGCGTCGTCGTCCAGGACGAGGTCGCGCAATGCCATCCGATGCCGGTCCGTCGCCACGAGTCGGAGCACGCCGCCATCCGCGGCGAGCAGCACCGTCATCAGGTGTGGCGCCTCCGGATCGGTCCCGACGGCGGGCAGGACCTGCTCGATCCCCCGGGCCAGCTCCGGGGCGGAGATCGCACATCGTGCCATGGGTGCCGGCGAGGGTTCGGTCCGGCTCGGTTCGTTCGTGGATGCGGTGGGCGGTGTCATGTCCGTGTCGCTTTCGTCGAGGAGGCGCAGGGCCCGGGCTTCGTCGCGGACACGAGCGTGGAACGCGTCGAGACGCTCGAGGTGGGTGGCGACGATCGTCGCCCGCACAGCCGGTGTGGCCTGCAGCGCGGCCTCGATCTCGGTCAGCGGCACCTCGACCCGGCGGAGATCGCGGATCAGGGTCCCGGTCTCGACCTGTGTCTCGGTGTAGCGCCGGTATCCCGTCGACGGATCGACGAATGCCGGGGCCAGCAGGCCCCGCCGGTCGTAGAACCGCAACGCCGTGGCGGAAAGACCGGTGCGGCGGGCGAACGCCCCGATGGTCATGCTCGTGTCCATGGGGTCACCCTCAGGCCTCGACCAGGGTGAGGGTCAAGGCCGTTCTGCTCGTCACCGTCGTCGCCGGACCCTAGAGCCCGGTGCGGACTCGGTCCGGCGCTTGCGCCGCCGCTCGCCGGGCGGAAAGGTGAACCGATGGAGACCCCCGAGATCACCGAGCTCGCCACCGGCCTGGAGTTCCCCGAAGGCCCCATCTGGA
>JAHDDY010000130.1 GCA_020629115.1 Paracoccaceae bacterium
CGCTTCCCCGTCGAGATCTGCGGCCGCACGGAGGACGCCACCATCGTCACCATCGCCACCCGCACCGGCGGCGGCACCATCCTCGCCACCCGCACCGGCGGCGGCGCCATCATCGCCGCCAGCCGTCGTGCGGGCGGCCGCATCCTGCTCGCCATCGGCCGCCGCACGGGTGGTAGCACCGTCATCAGGGGCGGCCGTCTCATCCGGTGCCGCACTCTCCTCGGCGTCGATCCGTTCCAGATGTGCCTCTCCCCGCTCGGCCGTGACTAACGCGATCTCCTCACCAAGCGTTACACGGAGTCCTGTGCGCGCTGTGGCGCGCGCAGCCGTCGCCGCGGTGGCACGGGCCGCTGTATCCACGGCGGCGGTGGGGTCATGGGCGCTTTCTGCTGAGGATGATGATGAGATTACTCCGTTGCGTGGGAACGCAGGAGGTGAGGGGCAGGGCGCTCGGGGTGTTGTCAACCGTACCGGAGGTGGACCTGGTTTTCCCGTCAACACTGGCGCGCCTCTCCGTGGATCTTCCATTGTGCCGCGCACACCTATGCATGCTCAAGGTACTCCTCTGTTGCCCACCGGCCTGTTGCCACCATTTGGTTGCAGGACAGATGAGGCTTCACAACCTTTGGGCTTCGAGCGGACATCGACGCGCAGTGTACCAGACGCAAGTGCTTCCGCATCTCCCAGCAGTCGACGGGTTGCGGAAGCGGTGATCAACTCCATGATTGTCGAGGACGACGAGGAAGAAGCGGGCGAGCTTGTCGTGCTGAGTCCACCGGCTGGCGGCTCTAGTTCGGCGGCTGTCGGACAGGCTGGTGCTGTCGAACGGGGCGTTGCTGCGGCGGGTTTGTCGCCGTCGCTCCCAAGTGTTGACTCAGCCGGTCCGCCAGTACGGGGTGGAGCGCCAGTCGTGCGTGGCACGCCCGGACTTGCGTCGGCTCGTGGCCAGTTGCCCACGTCCGGACGTAATAGTGCGCCCGCACGTGGTGGCGCGTCGGTTCGTGGCCGATCGCCGGCGTCGGGACCGGGCAGTGCGTCCGCACGCGGTGGCGCATCGGCTCGCGGCCGGTCGCACTCATCGGGACGCGCTCGTGCACGCGGACGTGGTGGCGCGCCAGGCCATGGTGGCGCGTCGAGACCGGTGTCCGCCTTCGGCGGGTTGCCTGCTTCGGCAGGTGGCGGCGCGCCTGGTGCTCGGCCTCCGGATGCGGGAGCGCGTGCTGACGACATCGCTGACGATCCTGAACGCGAGGACGACGGGGATGGCGCTGAGGGCAGTACCACCCGACGGCGATACGGTGGAGCCTCCGGCTTCCAGAAGGCGTACCTGGAAGAGGTGAAGCAGAATCTGCTGGTGAGCCCGAGCAATCCTTTCGTTGTGCGGAAGCTCCCGTCGCGCATCATTCACCCTCCGGACCCCATCGGCATCAACAGGCCACATCATCCGGAGGACTTTTACAAGCCCATCGTGTACGTGTGTGCGCCATTTGACGTTGACGCATCCTTCACGCCATTTTGCCCCTCGTGCACCAAGACGGAGTTTACGTTCAACGGGTGGTCCGGGTATCGGCGCGTTTTAGGCGTCGACGCGACGCATTACGCCATCACGAGGCGGTACAAGTGCCTGAACATCAAGTGCAAGAGGACGTATTTGGGATGGGACCCCGCCATCATTGCCGCTGCCCCCGCACACATCCGGCACATGTTTCCCGTTGTGCTCACGCACAGGTTGGCAGTGACGGAGCAGGTAATCGACCTGATGCGGTCGCTGATGTCTGCTGGGTGCCCTCATGGCATCCTCGCCTGCGTCATGGAGGAGCATCACCGCCGGCGTTTTGAGCGGTTGCGGCTCGCGTACTTGTGTCAAGCACGCGCGCTGGGGCAGGCCCCTGCGTCAGGGCAGCTTTCGATGGTGTCGTCCACGTTGTCTCCTGTACCACCGCGGTTCTCCACGTACGACGACCCTAATGGCTACGGCGGCAGCCGCGTGTCGAGGCACTACTTGCGTAGCGTCTACACGCAGTACATGGCCTCCGTTGAGGGGCCTATCAAGCGGAAGAATGCAATGGTGCTGGCGCGCTTTCTGTCGGGCGACCACTTCTTCAAGATCCTGAAGAGCATCTGCGCGTACGGCGGTCGATGGTCATTTGAGGCCGCCTACTCGTTGCTCAATGAGTACTCCGAGGTGATCTCTGTGGTGCTGGCGCAGTCCAAGGGCCTGAACGAAATCAAGGCCATGCTGTCCGGGGTGGCGAAGCGCATGGAGTGTCTGGGCAAGAGCTTAGACTACGTGACGCTGTTCTTTACCGACAACCCCGTGGCGGAGAAGCCGTTTCTGCACTCGCTGTTTAAGGGCCTCCAGCTGGATGACTCGGCGGCGCCCCCCCTGGACGAGTTACGCTTCCCCAAGAACCACAAGGTCAACTACATCACGTCGGCGGAGGACCTTAACGTGTACATGCGCGTGTTGAAGGAAGAGTTGTCCCAGGCAGTGGCGGCGGGTGGACCAAACCGTGTCGGCCTTGACGCTGAGTGGGACATGCCGCGTGGGAGATCGTTTGGCCGCTATGCGCCGCCATCCCCCGTTCAAGTGGTACAGTTGTCTACACCCTGGCGCACCCTGGTGGTGCACATTGCGCTGTCAGGAGTGACCCACTCGCTCAAGGCCTTCCTCTGTGACCCGGCCGTTCTCAAGGTCGGGAGAAATGTGGGCGGGGACGTCGCCAAGCTGCAGGCGTTGCCGGGGGTGACGGTGAAGGGTCAGGTGGAGCTTGCTACCATGGCGAGGGACATGGCGCTCATGCGTAAGGCGACCTGTTCACTGCGGACAATGTGTGAGAAGCTGCTGGGGTTCACACTGGACAAGACGGAGCAGAAGGGGTACTGGGGCACCATGCTCAGTGTACCTCAAATGACCTACGCCGCCAAGGACGCCTATGCCGCGTGTGCTCTGTACGACAAGATGCTGGAGCTGGGTTCCAGGTTCATCGACAACAGCAAGTTGGTGCCAGGGCTGAGCGTCCTTGTGGTCGACGTCGGCGACACCTGTCGGGTTGCGCGATGCGTCGTTGACACGGATCAACCACCCAATCTTCCCGCAGGGTCTCCCGCCGGCAAGAAGCGCGTGCGCGTGCGTCTTGTTCAAGCTCCTCTCCTTTCTGCCTATGTCATCCCTGGCGTGGACCGGCAAGTGCGTCGGTCTTTGGGTCAGGTGTGGTCGGACTACGAGCGGAGAGGGACACCACCTACTTTCTTGGTGATCAGTCGCCAGCTTCGCAACCCCTCTCACGCGCTGGAGGTCGCACCTGATACCGCCCCATCTGGTCCTGAGCGGTTCCTGTCAGCTCCTGCCGCTGAGGGTGTCTTTGACGCCAGGGAGGAGGTTACGATGAGCGCCACGGACTTGCGCGCCTTTGCGAAGGCTCAAGCAGGGGGTCGTCTTTGCGAGGAGGACGAGTCTGACCTGGAGCAAGACCTGGAGCAAGATGAAGACGATGCTGATGATATGGCAGATTGTCCTGTACCACCCGATTCTTTCGAAGTTGACGAGGACGCAGCGAGAGACGTGGAGGACGTGGATGACGATGAGCTCGTCGAGGAAGCGCTCCGTCTGGTGGACCCGAAAGACTGGGCCACTTCCGGCGTGAAGGTGGACGTCATGCACGTCATGGATCGCATCTTGCGGCGCATGCCGAAGGGGCACGGATTGCTGGCGCTGTTCAGCAGGCGCCTGTCACAGGCGATGATGCTGTCCAACCTCAAGGACGCTTCTAAAGCGAAGGAAGTGGCGGCGAAGAAGTGGCCGCACCTGTCGTGGGCGGAGGTTCTCTTCCGACGCACGAGGTGGCTCAACAAGCGCGTGCGTCGATTCGTCCCCCCGCCTGAGGTTCTTGTGCCGCGCCTGGAGGCTGTTTTCCGCGAGTTTTCTGACGTGCCGGACGCAACCACCGATGAGCAGCTGTTCACCCCTGCTGCCATCAAGGCGTCTAAGGCAGTTGTTAGGCTGGCCCGGACTGGTGTTATTTCGGACCACCCCGGCATCCCACTGTACACGCTGCTCGACCGCGACCGCGACGGCCTGCCCCTGTGGCTGTGCTCTCGCGGGACGAACGCCAACGAGGGCGTGCATCAGTTGCTGGTCAAGTTGTTTCGGACGCTGAAGGGGGCGTCGTCCGAGCTGGTTCACTACGCCCTTCTTGAGTGGGTTCATCGGCACAACATACGAGCTGCCGCACGCAACCGCGGAGAGCATTTCCCGGGCCACTACGATACGTGGTTGGTTGACAACATTTGCAAGCTGGAGGTGGACCTGTACGGCCATCCTATTTCGTACCCGTCTTGGCGCGCTGCCGACGACTTCACGCTGCCCGAGTTCTGCTGCGGCGTCATGCAGATGGATCAAACCGTTTTGCAGAGCCTTGGTCTACCTCGAGACTTGCCCGGCGACAACCGCCGCAGCCGCGCGCTTGAGGTCATTCCGCTCATCTCGGCGCAGAAGGTCTGGCTGGGAGCCGCCATGGGCTCTGCCTTTCCCCTACTGCCTTTGCACACCGTGCCGGAAGTACACCTCTTTGAAGCAGTACGTCGTGAATTGATCAAGAAGCGTGAGGCGCAACGAGTGCGGGCATGTGCGGGGGCTACGAACGACGGCGACGTGCTTCCCCTCTCTGGCTGCCTGCCGACTGGGGACGAGCTGACTGTCGCCTTTAACGAGGCGGTCACGGAGCGCTGGCTCAACTGCGCGGATGGTGGCGTGCCTCCCGAGGTGTACCACAAGTCAAACGATCACATTCGCGCCTACTTGGAGCGCTATGAGCGTAACCAGAACATGCTCAACACGCTGCGGATGAAAGCGCCCGACGCTCTGCGACGCGATATTGTGGCCGACAAGGAGGGCTACTGGCGCTTTGGCGATACCGCAGACACCATGTTGCCGGTTCGCAAGCGGACGCGGCGTGCGCCTCCCGCGCCAAGTGCGGCGCCTGCTCCAGGTGGAAGCTCCGTTGTGGTGCCAGCTGCTGAACCCGCCGAGGTTGAGGACGCTCCAGATGTCGCTTCAGCCGTGCCTGATGTAGCAGCGGCGACGGACGGTGATGTTGGCAGGCGTGACAACTCGCCCGCTGCCGAGCCGTCGGACGGGCTGTCAGAGGACGCCGCCGGCATCTCTGAAGGACTTTCGACGGCGCCCGCAGCGACGCTCTCACTGCCGGCTGTTGTTCCTGCAGATACTGCGGTGGGTGCACCCGCCGCTGCGCCTCCTGCGCGCAACCGGCCGACCGCATCAGGGGGCGTGAGCGCCGCCGGCGTGGTCCTGTCGGCACTGCCACCGGCCCCAGCGGTTGAAGAGGGCGTCGGTCTTCCGCTCGCGCCGTGGACGCCCATCGCTCCGCGCTCTGCACCAGTCGGGCAGACTGCTCCTGGCCGCCCTCCGTCACCATCGCCACTTCCCTCGCAGCTGCGTGTTGCTGATCGCGAAGGCGACGTCAATGTCCCTCCGTCGGGACGAGGCGTGGCGGCTGCAGCGGCCGCGTCTACTCCTAGTTTAGCGCCCGCAGGGACCGCGTCGGCTGGGTCGCGTCTGGCTCACGCGCGCACCAATGCCGCCGCGGCGATGCCCAGTCGTTCGCTGCCGGGTGCTACGCCTTACGAGAAGGTGTCTAAGCGGAGGCGGCCACGAACCTGCCAGCAGCCGGGTTGCGGCAGCCAAAAGTGTCCTGGGCGATCAAGGGGGGCCTTTTGTTGGCTGTTGCCGGAGAACCAGACCTCCAGGGCGCTGTCGTCGCGTGCGCTGCCCAGCTTGGCGTCGGACGCGGTGCCGTCTGCCTCTTCCCGGCGGCCGGACGCCGGTGGTGCTGGTAGCAGCCTTGCACCTTCCTCGTCGTCGACGGGACGATGACTTTCTTTTGCTTCTGTTCCTGTTATCTGTTTTATTTTTTTTCATGGGAGGGCCTGTGGTATTTTTGCTGACGCCGCTACCGCGCGACAACTTCTGCGCGCTATTGCCGCACATGCAGCTGCTGCTGTTGGTCGCCGCTGCCGCTGTCGACACCACCGCCCTTTCCGCCACGCTGCTGCTGGTGTCGGCGTCACCGTCGCGCCCGCCGCCTACGCCGCCGTCGTAGCCGCGAGCGCCCGTGACGGTGCCGCCGCTGTCGGCGGTGCCCGCTGCCGCCGCCGCCGCACGTGGCGGTGCCGCCGCCACCGCTGGTGCCGGCTGCCGCGGCCGCCTCACCTAGCGGTGCCGCCGCTGGTAGCGGTGCCCGCCGCCGCCGCCGCCGCCACATCTGACGGCGCTGCGGCTGTTGCCGGTGCTCGCTGCCCCCGCCACCGCGCGTGCCGGTGCCGCGGCTGCTACCAGTGCCGCTGCCGTCGCCGCAGCTCCTGTGTCCGCGCTGGCACCTGCTGCTGATGTGGCTGTGGCTGGGGAGGCTCCTGCCGCCGACGTGTAAAGCTGCGATGGACCCCGTGCTTACCTGCGCGCGTTGGGCCGCGGCGATGGATGACCTGGCCGCCGCGTTTGGCGCGCTGACCCTGAGCGACCGGCGCGCCTTTTGTGTGCGGACGGTGGGCTGCGGCAGCGCCGAGGTGGACGACCTCGTCGCCGCCTTTTCTGACCTGAACCTGGATGGCGCCGGGGCGGTGCAGGTGCGCGTTGTGTGCCTCGCTAACGCCGACGTCGACGCGTTGGTAGAGGCGTTTGATGCGTTGTGCCTGTCTGATTGACGGCGCGTGGACACTGCACCTGCTCGTCTATGCTCTTTTGTCTTGTTTTTGCATCTTGTGTGATAAACGCACCTACCTCTCTGTCGTCACCGCTTGCCTGTGGCGCTCCCGGCACGTAAGTGGGGTCCAGGTCTGACCCCGCTGCCGCCCCCTCTCCTTCACCGCCACCAACCTAAAGCCCACCGCAGGCGGCAAAAGGTATGGACGAGCGTGGAGGGTCCGCCTCGCCCCGCCCCACCACCACCACTGCCACCGTGTCGGGGTGGTGGTATGGACGGCGGGCACACTCCCCGCTCGCCACCACCCCCCACCCACCCACCACCACCAGCTGGG
>JAHDDY010000022.1:0-1203 GCA_020629115.1 Paracoccaceae bacterium
GTGTCAGTCGAGTGCATTCTCCCCTACACCGACCCATGCCTCCCGCCCGCCACCCCGCCCAGGCCGAACTCATCGCCATCGCCAGTCTGCTGATGGCGACGGTGGCGCTGTCTGTCGACGTGATGCTGCCCGCACTGGGGACCATGGCGGCGGAGATGGGGGTTGCGGAGGGCAATCGGCGGCAGGGGGTGATCGTGGTGCTGTTCCTCGGCCTCGCGGTCGGGCAACTGCTGTTCGGTCCCCTGTCCGACGCCATCGGCCGCCGCCCGGCCATCGCCGCCGGGGCGGTGATCTTCGCCGCCGGGAGCGCGGTCTGCGCGGTGGCGGAGAGCTTCGAGACGCTGCTGGCGGGGCGTGCGGTGCAGGGTTTCGGGGCGGCGGGGCCGCGCATCGTGACGGTGGCGCTCATCCGCGACCGTCATGCGGGGGCGGCGATGGCGCGGGTGATGTCGGTCATCATGGGCATCTTCATCGTCGTCCCGGTCGTCGCGCCGTCCATCGGGGCGCTGCTGCTGCATATCATGCCGTGGCGGGGCCTGTTCGGCGTGCTCGCGGCCCTGTGCCTCGGGGGGACGGCGTGGCTGCTGCTGCGCCAGCCGGAGACGCTGGCGGCGCGGCGGGGCGTCTCGTGGGCGGCCCTGCGGACGGTGCTGGCGGACCGGCGGGCGATGGCGTTCACCCTCGCGGGGGGGCTCTGCTACGGCGCGCTGATGGGCTACATCGCCTCGTCGCAGCAGCTGTTCCAGGATGTCTACGGCGTGGGGGCGGCCTATCCGGTGCTGTTCGGGGCGGTGGCGGCGTTCATCTCGGCGGCGACGCTGACCAATGCGCGGCTGGTGCGGCACTACGCGATGACGCGCATCTGCATGGTCGCCGTCGCGCTTCTGGTGATGTGGTCGCTCGGCGCGATGGGAGCGATGGCGCTGGGTGGGCCGCTGCCGCTGCCGGTCTTCATGGGCGTCACCTGCGTGGCGCTATTCCTGCTAGGCCTGACCTACGGCAACTTCAACGCCATCGCGCTGGAGCGGCTGGGCCACGTCGCGGGCCTTGCCGCCGCCGTCACCGCCTCGCTGATGACGCTGGTGGGGATGCTGGTGATGGGCGCGGTGGGCGCGGCCTTCGACGGGACGGCCTGGCCGGTCTTCATCGGCTATGCGGTCTGCGGGGCGGTGTCGTTGGCGCTGATGCGGCGGGCGGGGGAGT
>JAHDDY010000022.1:1303-2618 GCA_020629115.1 Paracoccaceae bacterium
TCACCCCTCCTTCGGACGCTCGTCCACCACGCGCCGGGCCTTGCCCTCCGAACGCGGGGCGCCACCCGGCTCGGCCACGTCCACCGCCGCCGTGACGCCGACCACGTCCTTGATCCGCCGCGCCAGGTCGGCCCCCGCCGCCGCCCGCGCCCCGGCCCCGGCCGCATCGGGCAGGGCCTCGACCGTCACCCGCATCGCGTCCAGCGGCCCCTCCCGGGTCAGCACGATCTGGAAATGCGGGGCGAGGCCGGGCGTGGCGAGGAGCTGCTCCTCCACCTGGGTCGGGAAGACGTTCACCCCGCGCAGGATGATCATGTCGTCCGAGCGGCCCGTGATCTTCTCCATCCGCCGCATCGAGCGCGCGGTGCCGGGCATCAGGCGCGTCAGGTCGCGGGTGCGGTAGCGGATCAGCGGGATGGCCTCCTTCGTCAGCGTGGTGAAGACCAGTTCCCCCATCTCCCCGTCGGGCAGGACCGCGCCGGTCTCGGGGTCGACGATCTCCGGGTAGAAATGGTCCTCCCAGACGTGCAGCCCGTCCTTCGTCTCGACGCATTCGTTCGCGACGCCCGGCCCCATGATCTCGGACAGGCCGTAGATGTCGACCGCGTGCATGTCGAAGGCGCTCTCCACCTCCGCCCGCATCGCATTGGTCCACGGCTCGGCCCCGAAGATGCCGACCTTCAGCGATGTCGCGCGGGGGTCGAGGCCCTGTCGGCGGAACTCTTCGAGGATGTTGAGCATGTAGGAGGGGGTGACGGTGATGGCGTCGGGCCTGAAATCCTCGATCAGCATCACCTGGCGCGGCGTCATCCCGCCCGAGACGGGCACCACCGTCGCGCCCAGCTTCTCGATCCCCGCATGGGCGCCGAGGCCCCCGGTGAAGAGGCCGTAGCCGTAGGCGTTGTGCACCATGTCGCCGGGGCGCACGCCCGAGGCGCGCAGGCTGCGCGCGACCATGTCGCCGAACACCGCCAGATCGCCCGCCGTGTAGCCCACCACGGTCGGCTTGCCGGTCGTGCCGGAGGAGGCGTGGATGCGCGCGATGCGTTCGCGCGGCACGGCGAACATGCCGAAGGGGTAGGTATCGCGCAGGTCCGCCTTCGTGGTGAAGGGCAGCTTGGCCAGATCGGCGAGCGACGCCACGTCGTCCGGGTGCATCCCCGCGCCCTCGAACCGCTGACGGTAGAGGGGCACGTTGTCGTAGGCGTGGCGCAACATGCGCTTCAGCCGATCGAGCTGGAGCGCCGCAATCTCGTCGCGCGAGGCGATCTCGATGGGATCGAGGGAGGCGCGGTCGGGGGTGAGGTCTTGCATG
>JAHDDY010000022.1:2718-47905 GCA_020629115.1 Paracoccaceae bacterium
CGAGGCGATCTCGATGGGATCGAGGGAGGCGCGGTCGGGGGTGAGGTCTTGCATGAACTTATCATCTTTCCCAGTCAGGCCACCGTCATCGTCGGACTTGTTCCGACGATCCATCTCACCACATTCACCGTCGCGCGGTTGGTAACGTGGACCCTCGCAACAAGTGCGGGGGTGACAGCGCAGCTATCATCATCGGTCGTCATTCCTCGAACAGCTGCCCCCGCACGGCGCGGGAGAGGCCCGTGAAGCGGGCGACGAGCACGTCGTCCTGATTGGTCACGGCCACATCGTAGAGGCCGCTGCGCCCGGCGAGCGAGACCTCGGTCGCGGTCGCGGTCAGGCGGTCGCCGAGATGGCCGGGGGCGAGGTAGGTGATGGAGTTGTGCTGCGCGACCGTCATGGCGTTGCGGCTGTTGCAGGCGAAGGCAAAAGCGCTGTCGGCGAGGGCGAAGATGATGCCGCCGTGGCAGGCGCCGTGCCCGTTCGTATGGCGCTTCTCGACGGTGAGGGTCAGGACCGCGCGGCCCTCGTCCACCTCCCGCAGCGCCATGCCCAGCGATTGCGAGGCCCCGTCGTCCGACCACATCGCCGCCGCCGCGCGCTCGGCCCGCTCGCGGGGGGTCACGAGGATCGCCCCGTGAAATGCGGCGCGCGCTTGGTCAGGAACGCGCTCACCCCCTCGGCGTAGTCCGGAGAGCGCCCGCATATCCGCTGCACCCGTGCCTCCTCCGCGAGCTGCTCCTCGAAGGGGGCGGTGGCGGCGGACTGGATGAGCTGCTTCGCGTGACCCAGCCCCAGGGTCGGCCCGGCGGCCAGCCGCGCGGCGAGCGCGCGGGCCTCGTCCATCAGCGCGTCGTCCGGCACCGCCTTCCAGATCAGGCCCCAGTCGGCGGCGTCGCGCGCGCCCAGCGGTTCGGCGGTCAGCGCCAGCGCCTTGGCCCGCGCCTCGCCCACCAGATGCGTCAGCGTCCACGTCCCGCCCGCATCGGGCACCAGCCCGACCCTGGCGAAGGACTGGATGAAGCGCGCGCCGTTCGCGGCGAGCACGATATCGCAGGCGAGCGCAAGGTTCGCCCCCGCCCCCGCCGCCACGCCGTTCACCGCGCAGACGACCGGGAAATCGAGCGAGCGGATCAGCCGCACGAGCGGATTGAAGAACCGCTCCAGCGTGTCGCCCAGATCGGGCGGGCCGCCCATCTTCGCGGGATCGCGGTCGCCCAGATCCTGCCCCGCGCAGAAGCCGCGCCCCGCGCCCGTCAGCAGGATGCAGCGCGCGCCACCGTCCCGCGCGCCCTCGATGGCGGCGAAAAGCGCGCCGTGCATGGCATCGGTGAAGCTGTTCAGGCGGTCGGGGCGGTCGAGGGTGATCTCGACCCAGTCGCCATGATCCGCCACCAGAACCGTCCCGCCCATGCCACCCTCCCCGCTTGTGCCTTGCCTGACAAATGCGTTGCATGGACCGGGCGGACGGTCAATTGTTACCGGACGTACCGCCGCGCAGAAAATATTGTAACGCAACCGAGGGAAAGCCCCCATGACGCGCGGATCGTCCGCCTCGACGCTGCTGATCCTCGCGGGCCTGCCCGGGGTCGGCAAGTCGACCCTCGCGCGCGGGGTCGCCGCAAGGCTGAAGGCGGTGTACCTGCGCATCGACAGCATCGAGCGCGCCCTGGCCGAATCGAGCCTGCGCATCGCCCCGGCGGCGGATGCCGGGCGGCCTACGGGCTGGCGGCGGATAATCTGGTCCTCGGGCGAAGCGTCGTCGCCGACTCCGTGAACCCGGTCGAGGAGACGCGGACGGCGTGGCGGGCGGTGGCACGGGAGGCCGGATGCGCGGCGGTCGAGATCGAGGTGATCTGTTCCGACATCGCCGAACACCGCCGCCGGGTCGAGACCCGCCGCCATGCCGCGCCGGAGGCGGGCCTGCCGACCTGGGAGGCCGTCCTCGCCTGCGACTATCGCCCCTGGACGCGCGAGCGGGTCGTGGTCGATACCGCCGGTCGCTCCGCGGAAAGCGGTGTCGCGGCGATCCTCGGCGCGCTACCCTCCCGCGCATGATCCTCACCGACCCGCCCCCCGGCTTCCACGAGAACCCGTGGCCGACCTATGCGGCGCTGCGCGAGGAGACGCCCGTCTGCCGCCAGCCGGACGGGTCGGTCATCCTCTCGCGCCATGCCGATCTCGACGCGGTGTACCGCGATCCGGCGCGCTTCGTCTCGGACAAGAAGGCGGTGTTCGGGCCGAAATACGGGGTCGAGGCCCCGCTCTACGAACACCACACGACGTCGCTGGTCTTCAACGATCCGCCGCTGCATACGCGCGTGCGCCGGATGATCGTGCGGGCGATGACGCCGAAGGCATTGGCGCGACTGCGGCCCGGGCTGGAGACGGTGGTGGACGGCCTGCTCGACCGGCTGGAGACGGTGGACGCGCCCGACCTGATCGAGGATTTCGCGAGCGCCATCCCCGTCGAGGTCATCGGCACCCTGTTCGACATCCCCCATGTCGACCGCGCGCCCCTGCGCGCGTGGTCCCTCGCCATCCTCGGCGCGCTGGAGCCTGTCCTGACGCCCGCGCAGCACGCGGCGGGGAACCGGGCGGTGACGGCGTTCGCCGCGCTGCTGGCCGACCTCGCCGCCCATCGCCGCCGCCATCCGGGCGACCCGGAGACGGACGTTCTGACCCGGCTGATCAAAAGCAACCTGAGCGAGGCGGAGCTGTACCAGAACTGCATCTTCATCCTGAACGCGGGGCACGAGACGACGACGAACCTCATCGGCAACGGCCTCGCCCTGCTCGATGCCCATCGCGACGCCCGCGCGGCCCTGCTGGCCGATCCGGCGCGCATCGTCCCGGCGGTGGAGGAGATCCTGCGCGTGGAAAGCTCGAACCAGTTCGGCAACCGGCTGACCGCGGAGGATATCGCGCTGCACGGCGAGGCCATCCCCGCCGGGACCGACCTGCACCTGTGCATCGGCGCGGCCAACCGCGATCCGCGCGCCTTCGACGCGGCGGAGACCTTCCGCATCGACCGGCGGCCCAACCCGCATCTCGCCTTCGGCGGCGGGGCGCATACCTGCGCGGGGCTGTCGCTGGCGCGGATGGAGGGGCAGGTGGCGCTGTCGCGGCTTCTCGCCCGCTTCCCGGACTACACGCTCGCGCCGGGGGTCGCCCGCTCGCCCCGCCTGCGCTTTCGCGGCTACGCCGCCCTGCCCGCCATCCTGAGGAACACGCCATGAGCATCATCGCCGTATCGAGCTACGCCGCAGGCCACTGGATACCCCCCGGAGCGGGGGCGCGGCCCGTCGAGAGCGCGGTGACGGGCGAGGTCATCGCGGAAAGCGGCAACGATGCGCTCGATGCGGGCACGATGCTGGACTACGCCCGGGAGGTGGGCGGCCCGGCCCTGCGCGCGCTGACGTTCCACGACCGGGCGCGGATGGTGAAGGCGCTGGCGATGCACCTTCAGGAGCACCGCGCCCTGCTCTACGCGCTGTCGCACAGGACCGGCGCGACCATGGCCGATAACCGCATCGACATCGACGGCGGCATCGGCACGCTGTTCGTCTTCGCGTCGAAGGGACGGCGCGAGATGCCGGATGGGCAGGTCTATCTCGACGGCCCGGTGGAGCAGCTCAGCCGCGACGGCACGTTCCTCGGCCAACACATCCACACGCCGCTGCTGGGCGCAGCGGTGCAGATCAACGCGTTCAACTTCCCCGTCTGGGGGATGCTCGAAAAGCTCGCCCCCGCGCTCATCGCCGGGGTGCCGAGCATCGTGAAGCCCGCCACGGCGACGGGCTACGTCGCGGAGGCCTGCGTGCGGATCATCCTCGACAGCGGCATCCTGCCCGACGGGGCGCTGCAACTGGTCAGCGGCGGGCTGGGCGACATGCTGGAGCGGCTGGACGCTCAGGATTCGGTGGCCTTCACCGGGTCGGCGGCGACCGCGCGGACCCTGCGCGCGACGCCGAACCTCCTCGACGCCGCCGTGCGCTTCACCGCCGAGCAGGACAGCCTCAACGCCTCCGTCCTCGGGCCGGACGCGACCCCCGGCACGCCCGAATTCGACCTCTTCGTGAAGGAGGCGGCGCGGGAGATGACCGCGAAGGCGGGGCAGAAATGCACCGCCATCCGCCGCATCATCGCCCCCGAGGCGCAGGTCGGCCCGCTGATCGAGGCGCTGTCGGCGCGCCTGTCGAAGACCGTCATCGGCGATCCCGCGCGGGACGACGTGCGCATGGGCGCGCTGGTCAGCCGCGCGCAGCGGCGCGACGTGCTCGACAAGGTCGCCCTGCTGGACGCGGAGGCAGAGCGCGTCCACGGCGACCCGGACGCCTTCGCGGTGACAGGGGCCGACCGCGAGCGCGGCGCGTTCCTGCCCCCGATGCTGTTCCGGTGCGACGACCCGGACGCGGCCGTCCGGGTGCACGACACGGAGGCGTTCGGCCCCGTCGCCACCGTCATGCCGTACCGCGACATCGACCACGCCGCGCGCCTGCTGAACCGGGGGAAAGGCTCGCTCGTGGCCAGCGTCGTCACCCGGGACGGCGAGACGGCCCGCGCCCTGACGCTGGCCAGCGCCGCCTGGCACGGGCGGCTCTACTTCAACAACCGCGACAGCATGGCCGAGAGCACGGGCCACGGCTCGCCCCTGCCGCACATGGTGCATGGCGGGCCGGGGCGCGCGGGGGGCGGCGAGGAGCTGGGCGGCGTGCGCGCCATGCTGCACCACATGCAGCGCACCGCCATCCAGGGCAGCCCCGACATCCTCACCGCCATCGGCGGCCGGTGGGTGCCGGGCGCGGCAGAGATCGAGGCGCCCGCGCATCCCTTCACCCGCCCCTTCGAGGCCCTGCGCATCGGCGAGACCATCCACACCGAATCGCGCGAGGTAACGTCCGAGGACATCGCGCATTTCGCGGAGTTCACCGGCGATACCTTCTACGCCCACATGGACGACGCGGCGGCGGCGGCGAACCCGTTCTTTCCGGGGCGGGTGGCGCATGGCTACCTGCTCCTGTCCTTCGCCGCCGGATTGTTCGTCCAGCCCGATCCCGGCCCGGTGCTGGCCAATACCGGCCTCGATTCCCTGCGTTTCCTCAAGCCGCTCCCCCCCGGCGAGCGGCTGGCCGTGCGCCTGACGGTCAAGCACAAGACGCGGCGCAACGACGACTACGGCGAGGTGCGCTGGCACGTCACCCTGACGGACGGGGCCGGCGACAGGGTGGCGGAATACGAGCTGCTGACGATGAACGCCTTCGGCACCTGAGCGCAGACCGTGCCGCCCCGGCAGGCCCGCGCGGGAATTTTGCGATGTCGCGGGGGTGGATGAAGCCTATATTAACTGTTCTTGTAAAATATTGGGGGGCCGGCACGCGACGACTTGATCGCTCCCTTCAGCACAAGAAGAGAGGCCGGCATCGTTAAGGTTTCAAACCGGAACATGCCGATGCGCCCACCGTTCTATTCGACCCCGTTACTTGCCCTGTCCATGACCGGAGAGGGCTGAGACCATGCGTCCGGTTCGCGTGCTCGTCGTCGACGATTCCCCGACCATGTGCGCCATGATCGACCGCGCGCTGCGTTCCGACCCGGAGATCGAGGTCCTGGGCTGCGTCCACGACGCCTACGAGGCGCGCGCGGCGATCAAGCGGCTCTCGCCCGACGTCATCACGCTCGATATCGAGATGCCGCGCATGAGCGGGCTGGAATTCCTCGACAAGATCATGACGCTGCGCCCCATGCCCGTCATCATGGTGTCGAGCCTGGCCCGGAAGGGCGGGCGGGCGGCGGTGCAGGCGCTCACGCGCGGGGCCTTCGAATGCGTGGGCAAGCCCACGGGCGGCGACTTCGCACGGGCCTTCGCGGACCTGCCGGCCATCGTCAAGGCCGCCGGCGCGAGCGGTGGATACGCCCCCGGTGCCCGGAACGCCGTCGAGCAGGGTGTCGAGCAGGCGGCCTTCAGCCCCAACCGCAACGTGGTCGCCATCGGGGCCTCGACGGGCGGCGTCGATGCCATCGCGAAGCTGCTGGCGCGCTTTCCGGAAAACTGCCCGCCGACCCTCGTCACCCAGCACATGCCCTCGGGCTTCACGGCCAGCTTCGCCAACCGCCTTAACGGACGGTGCCGCCCGACGGTGTCCGAAGCGGTGGACGGCGCGCCGCTCAAGGCCGGGCACGTCTATATCGCGCCGGGCGGAACGCGGCATCTGGAGGTCGCGGGCCGGGCGTCCCTGCGCTGCTCGCTTCGGGAGGGGACGCTCGTCTCCGGCCATCGCCCGTCCGTCGATACGCTCTTCTCCTCGGTGGCCCGTCTCGGCGGGCGCGGGGTCGGCGTGATCCTGACCGGCATGGGGGCGGACGGGGCGGCGGGACTGGCAGAGATCCGCGCCGCCGGAGGCCGCACCCTCGGCCAGGACGAGGCGACGAGCATCGTCTACGGCATGCCCCGCGCCGCCCACGAGAAGGGCGCGGTCGAGCGCCAGCTTCCCTTGCCGCACATCGCCGACGCCATCCTCGACCTGTGCAACGCCGACCGGAGGGCCGTCGCATGAGCGCCGCCCTCGCAAAGGACGCCGGATCGAGGATCGTGCACGTCCCGCAAGGGACGTTCGACGTGTCGGACGACGCGTCCGTGCTGATGATGACGACCCTGGGTTCGTGCGTCGCCACCGCCCTGCACGACCCCGTCGCGAAGGTCGGGGGGATGAACCACTTCCTGCTTCCCGGCGGCGCGGGGGGCAGCACGAACCACGGTATCAACGCCATGGAGCTGCTGATCAACGCGCTGCTGAAGCGCGGGGCGAGACGCGGTCGCCTTCAGGCCAAGCTGTTCGGCGGGGCGCAGGTGGTGCGGGGCCTGTCGAACGTGGGCGAGGGCAATGCCTCCTTCGCCCGGCGGTTCCTCGCCGACGAGGGCATCGCCTGCATCGGCGAGAGCCTGGGCGGCACGCAGGGACGGCGCGTCCGCTACTGGCCCGCCACGGGCCGGGCGCAGCAGATGCTGCTCGCCGGGATTCCCGCCTCCGCGCCCTCGCCGCCGCCGACCCCCGCCCCGTCCGCCGGAAACGATGTGGAGCTGTTCTGACCATGCCCGACCCCCTGACCCTCGATCCCGAACTCAGCCTCGGCGGTGCGGCGGACCTCGCCGCGGCCTTGGCAGCGCGGCGCGGGAACGACCTCACCCTCGACGCCTCGGCGGTCGAGCATCTGAGCGCGCCCGCCGCGCAGGTGCTCCTGGCCGCCCGCCGCGCCTGGGACGGCGACGGCAAGTCCCTCGCCATCGCCGATCCGTCCGATCCGTTCCGAACCTGCCTCGACCTTCTGGGCCTGGGCGACACCCTCCTGGAGGAGCAGTCATGAGCCTCAAGATCCTCGCCGTCGACGATTCGCGCACCATGCGCATCCTCATCCAGTCCGCCCTGTCCGAAGCCGGGTTCGAGGTGGACGTCGCTGAGGACGGCGTGCATGGGCTGGAGGTGCTGGGCGGCATCGCGCCCGACGTCATCATCACCGACATCAACATGCCCCGCATGGACGGCTTCGGCTTCATCGAGGCCGTGCGCGCGACCGAGAAGAACCGAACGACCCCCATCCTGACCCTGACCACCGAAAGCGCCCCCGAGATGAAGGCGCGGGCGCGCAATGCGGGCGCGACGGGCTGGATCGTCAAGCCCTTCGACAAGGAGAAGCTCGTCTCCGTCATCCGCCGCGTCGCCGCCTGAGGAGGACCGCCCCATGAGCATGGACGATCTGCGCGTCACCTTCTTCCAGGAATGCGAGGAGCTGCTCGAAGCCCTCGAATTCGGCCTGCTGGAGATCAACGAGGGCGGCGGCGACGACGATACGCTGAACGCCGTCTTCCGGGCCGTGCACTCGATCAAGGGCGGGGCCGGGGCCTTCGGCCTCGACGATCTGGTGCGCTTCGCCCACAAGTTCGAGACGACGCTGGACGAGGTGCGCGCCGGGCGGCTGGAGAATGCGCCGGCGGTGCTCAAGACTTTCCTGCGCTCGTCCGACATCCTCGCCGATCTGGTACGCGCGGCGCAAGAGGGGACGGAGGTCCCGCCCGGGCCGGTGGAGGAGGTGCTGGCCGAGCTGGAGACCCATCTGCCGACCGAGGAAGCCGCCGAGGATGAGGAGGAGGACGACTTCCAACCCCTCGGCCTCGATTTCGACTTCGATCTCGGCGGGGACGACGACGATGCCGGCCCGCCCGTTTCCGGGCCGGACGTCTGGACCATCGCCTTCAAGCCGAGGCGCACGCTCTACGAGCGCGGGAACGAGACGGTCCTCCTGTTCCGGGCGCTGGCCGAGCTGGGCGAGTTGTCGGTGACCTGCGACGAGAGCGCCCTGCCCGCCCTCGACGCGATGGAACCGGGGGAGGCGTATCTGGGCTGGACCGCGCGCTTGGCCACCGAGGCCGAGGAAGGCGATATCCGCGAGATCTTCGAGTTCGTGGAGGACGATTGCGACCTGACCATCGCCCTCGCCGCCCCGGAAGCGGAAGCGGAGCCGGAACCCACCCCGGAGCCGGTCGAGATCGAGCCGCTCGCCGCGCTGGAGGCCGAAGCACCGCCCGCCGAACCCGAACCCGCCGCCGAGCCGGAACCGGCCCGGGCCGAGGCCGTCGCGCCGAAGGCCAAGGCCGAGGCACCCAAGGCCACCGTGCGCGTCGAACTGGACCGGGTCGAGCGGCTCATCAATCTCGTGGGCGAGCTGGTCATCAACCAGTCCGTCCTGTCGCAGCAGGTCTTCGACGCGGGCATCGCCGCGAATTCGGAGGTCGCGACCACCATCGACGTGTTCAAGCAGCTCACCCGCGACATCCAGGAAGGCGTGATGGCCATCCGCGCGCAGCCGGTGAAGTCATTGTTCCAGCGCATGTCGCGCATCGTGCGCGAGGCGTCGGGCGCGACCGGCAAGACCGTGCGCCTCGTCACCGAGGGCGAGAACACGGAGGTCGACAAGACGGTCGTCGAGCGCCTGTCCGATCCGCTGACTCACATGATCCGCAACTCCGTCGATCACGGGCTGGAAAGCCCCGAGAAGCGCGAGGCTGCCGGCAAGCCCGCCGAGGGCATCGTGCATCTGAGCGCGCAGCACCGCTCGGGCCGGGTGGTCATCGAGATCACCGACGACGGCGCGGGCATCGACCGCCCCCGCGTGCGCCAGATCGCGGTCGAGAAGGGCCTCATCGCCGAGGACGCCGTCCTGAGCGACAGCGAGATCGACAACCTCCTGTTCATGCCCGGCTTCTCCACCGCGTCCGAGGTCTCGAACCTCTCGGGCCGGGGCGTCGGGATGGACGTGGTCAAGCGCGCGATCCAGTCCCTGGGCGGGCGCATCTCCATCGTCTCGGAGCCGGGGAAAGGCTCGACCTTCACCATCAGCCTGCCGCTCACCCTCGCCGTGCTCGACGGTATCGTGGTGGAGATCGGCGAGGAGACGACCGTCATCCCGCTCACCAACGTCGTGGAGACCCTCAAGCCCACCGCCGAGCAGCTCCATTCGATGGGCAACGGCGCACGGGTCGTGCGCGTGCGGGGCGACTTCGTGCCGGTGGTCGACGTGGGCTACGAGCTGGGCTTCCGCGACAAGGCGGAGGGTCTGGACGACAAGGTCGTCCTCCTGACCGAATCGGAGGGCGGGTCGCGCAGCGCCCTCGTGATCGACGCGATCCAGGATCAGCGGCAGGTCGTCATCAAGGGCCTCCAGGACAATTACGGCACCGTGCACGGCGTGGCGGCGGCGACCATCCTCGGCGACGGCCGCATCGCGCTCATCCTCGACGTCGATTCCCTCGTCGCCTCCGCGACGAAGACGAAGACCGATCCCGATCATTCCCTCGCGATGGCAGGATAAGAACAGATGCCCGATACCGAACGGAAGACCTATTCCCCGACCCTCGAATTCATCACCTTCCATATCGGCGAGGAGGAATACTGCGTCGATATCATGGCGGTGCGGGAGATCCGCGGCTGGACCCGGGCGACCGCCCTGCCCCACGCGCCGCACTACGTCAGCGGGGTCATCAACCTGCGCGGCACGGTCCTGCCCATCATCGACCTGGCCGCGCGCCTCGGCGTCGGCGCGACCGAGCCGACCTCGCGCCACGTCATCATCGTGCTGCAGGTCGAGGGGCAGGTGGTGGGCCTGCTGGCCGACGCGGTCTCGGACATCATGACGGTCAAGGCCGAGGAGATGCATGCCACGCCGAACGTGGATTCGGAGACGGCCAAGCTCTTCGTGAAGGGCATCCTCGCCGTCGACGAGCGCATGATCCGGCAGATCGACGTGGCCAAGGTCTTTCCCGCGCAGCAGCAGCAGGACGCGGCCCCGCCCGCCGCCGCGGCCTGAGCGATGGGCCTCGCACGGGAGAAGCCCGTCCCCGCCGCCATCGCGCAGGACACGCCGCTGTCGCCGGAGAACTTCCGGCGCATCGCCCGGGTGCTCCACGAGGACGCGGGCATCGCCATGCCCGACGCCAAGCGCCAGCTCGCGCATTCGCGCCTGTCCAAGCGCCTGCGCCGCCTCGGGATGGACGACTTCACCGCCTATTGCGATCTCGTGGAGAGCAAGGGCGGCGCGGAGGAGCGCGGGCACATGCTCGCCGCCCTGACGACGAACGTCACCCGCTTCTTCCGCGAACCGCATCATTTCGAGCTTCTGGAGAAATCCGTCCTGCCGCCCCTGCTGGACAGGGCCAGGCGGGGCGGGCGGGTGCGGCTGTGGTCGGCGGGATGCTCGACGGGGGAGGAGCCGTACTCGCTGGCGCTCACGATCCTGTCGATGCTGCCGAACGCCGCCGATCTCGACATCCGCATCCTCGCCACGGATATCGACCCCAATGTGCTCGCCACCGCCCGCCGGGGCCTCTACACCGCCCGCAGCGCCGAGACGATCCCCGAACGGAGCCGCAAGCGGTACGTCGAGAACACGGACGATCCCGGCCAGGTCCGGATGGGCGACACCGTGCGCAGGCTCGTCACCCTCAACGGCCTGAACCTCGTGCGCCGATGGCCGATGAAGGGGCCGTTCGACGTCATCTTCTGCCGCAACGTCGTGATCTACTTCGACGAGGCCACCCAACGCGCGCTGTGGCAGGAATTCGCCCGCGTCCTCGCCCCCGACGGCTGGCTGCTCATCGGCCATTCGGAGCGGGTCTTCGGCCCGGCGGCCCAGACGTTGCGAACCGCCGGAATCACCGCCTACCGCAAGACGGTCCGGTAGGCGCACGCCCCATCATCCCCACGACCGGAACCCCTCAACACAGGACACCCGAAAATGTCGCTCAAGGAGAAACTCCAGATCATGGTCGTCGACGACATGTCCGTCAGCCGCGGACTGCTCGTGAACGGCCTCGAAGGCCTCGGCATCAAGCGCGTCGTCTACGAGAACGACGGCGCGGCGGCGCTGAAATCGCTCACCGCCAGCCCGGCGCATATCGTCATTTCCGACTACAACATGCCCAACATGGACGGTCTGGAGCTGCTCAGGAACCTGCGCGCGAACAAGGCGACGCAGAAGGTCGGCTTCATCCTCGTCACCGGCAGCGAGGACAGGCAGGTTCTCGTGAACGGCAAGAAGTTCGGCATGAACAACTACCTGAAGAAGCCCTTCGACGGCGCGGGCCTTCGCAAGTGCATCGAGGCGGTGGTCGGGCCGATCGGATGACGCGCGGCGCGGCATTGCCCGACCTGCTGTCCGCCGTGGCGGCGGAGCTGACCCGGCTGCACGAGCGCGCCCTCGACCTGCAATCCGCCACCGGGGCGCTCGCGGAGGGCGGCGCGGCGCGGGCGGTGGAGGCGCTTCAGGATCTCGACCGCCTGACGCAGGATCTGTCCGGTCTCTCCGCCTACGCGGCCGCCCTGTCCGCGCAGGGCGAGGCGGCATGGCGCGTGGACGAGGCGGCGGCGCTGGAGGCGGTGACGCTCGCCTCCCTCGCGCGGCGTCTGTCCCCGGGATCGGCATGTGCAGGCGACGACTGCGGCGGGGACGTGGAGCTGTTCGGGCCGACCTGAGGGACACGCGGGGCGGGGGCCGTCAACCGGCCCTTAACCACGGCGCGGCCATCACTGCAGGGCACCCCGTCCCCACCGAAAGCGCCCCATGCCCTCTCTCGCCGACCGCTGGACCCAGCTTTCCGCCGCCCGCCGCGTCCTGCTCGTCGGGGCCGTCCTGCTGGCGGGGGGCCTCGGCGTCCTCGCATCCGTCATCTCGGGCGGGCCGGCGACGGCGCTCCTCTTCGCCGGACCGGACGAGCGCGGCATGGGCGCGGTCACGGGCCGCCTCGATGCCTTGGGCGCCCCCTACGAGATGCGCGAGAACGCCATCCACGTCCCCGCCGACCGGCGGGACGGGCTGCGGCTGGCCCTCGCGGCGGGGGGCCTGCGCGCGCAGGGGGCGACCGGATACGCGGTTCTGCCCGGTCCCGCCCCCTCCCGCACCGACACGGAACGCGAGCTGGCGCGCACCCTCCTGTCCCTGCCCGATATCGGCGAGGCGCGGGTCGGCATCCGTCCCGGCCCCCGCGCGACCGTCGGCCTGACCAGCGCCTCGGGCGCGGATGTCGGCACCGTCACGGCCGGCACCGCCCGCCGCCTCGTCGCCCTCGCTGTGCCCGGCCTGCCCCCCGGCGCCATCCCCGTCTTCGACGGCGCGCGCCGCATCCCCCTGCCGATGGACAGCGCGAAGCCGTCCGCCCCCCTCGTCGTCGGCGACGACCGGGCGGGCATCCTCAAGGCCTCCATCGAGCGCCTGCTGCGCGGTCTCGTCGGCAAGGACCGCCTGCGCGTCAGCGTCGCCGTCGAGACGGTCGGCGAGGCCAGCGCCCGCGAGCGCCGCAGCCTCGACCGGGACAGCCGCGTCCTGCGCCGCACCGAGCGGACGGAGGTCGCCGAGACGAGCGCCCGGGGCGAGGATGGCGAGGGGGCGAATGCGGGTCTCGACGAGACCAGCACCACCGAACGCTACGACTACACCGAGACGACCGAGACCCGCGCCCGCGCCGCCGGATCGGTGCGCCGGATCACCGTCGCCGTGCTGATCGACCACGATCGCGAGACCGCCGCCGACGGGACGGTTTCGCGCAACCCGCGTCCCGCCGCCGAACTCGCCAAGATCGAGGCGCTGGTCAAGTCGGCCATCGGCTACGACGCGGAACGCCGGGACAGCGTGACCGTCGAGCAGATGTCCTTCGCCGACGCGGCCGACCCGGATGAGGGCGCGTCGGTCGGGGCGGTATCGTCCGGCGTGCCGGCCCTCGATACCATGCGCCTCGTCCAGGTCGGGACGGTGGCGGCGGTCGTCCTGATCCTCGGGCTGTTCGTCGTGCGTCCCGTCCTCCTGTCGGGCGCGCGCCCCCTTCCGGCACCCCGGCAGGAGGCGGAGGAGGACGCGCCCTTCGGGGAGATGGGCTTCGCCACCGCCGGCATGGACGACCTGCCCGATTTCGGCGGCGACGGCACGATGACCGCGCCCGGCGGCCTCCAGAACGGTGGGAACGGCGACGACACCGACCCGCGCGACCGCCTGCGCGATGCCATCGCGGACCGGGCGGACGAATCGGCGGACGTGCTTCGGGGATGGCTCGACACGCCCCCCGACCGCCGGCGTGCGGGATGACCGCATCCGGGGCATCCCGTACGGCGGGGCGCGGCGAAGACAACGGTCGGTAGAAATACCGGCTTCCGAGTATTTCGTCATTCATGACTAAAGCTGCATTAAGCATTCACAGCCTAAGGTGGATCGGTCTCAACCCCGTTTCACTCGATCCCGGACCCGCCGTTCGTGTCGATGACGGACAAACGCAAAGGTGGTTTCATGCTGAACTCGTGGCCGGTATCGCGGCGCATCACTTCGGGATTTCTCGTCCTGTTAGCGCTCATGGTAGCCCTGTCGGCTTATTCTTTCTTCAGCATGCGGATGCTGGGGGGTGGATACGAGGATTATCGCGCGAAGACGCAGCAGACGACCCAGATCGACGCCCTCATCGAGAATGTCCTCCAGATGCGTGTCGACGAGGCAGAGTACCATCTGACCGGCTCCGGCGAGACCGCCGAGAAGGTCGAGGCGCGGATCGACCGGATCGCGACCCGTTCCCAGACGCTGCGCGGCATGGGAATTAGCGAGGAACGGATGGCGGAGATACAGGCCGTCAACACGATGGGGCAGGAATACCTCGCCGGGTTCGAGAAGCTGCACCGCCTGACCGATGCGGAACACGCGCTCGAAGCGCGCATGGAGACGACGGGCGAGGCGATGGCGGAGGACCTCGCCACGCTCGCGGCCCTGGCCGTCGAGGACGGAAATATACAGGTCGTGCGCATGGCGGGCACGGCGGAGGAGAAGTTCATCCTCACCCGGCTCCATGTCACACAGTACTTCCTGTCGAGCGACGACGGCCATATCGAGACAGCACGGCTCGATCTGGCCGAGGTGGCCGAGGCGATGGCCCGGCTGGAACGCGCCGTGACGCCGGCGAACATGCGGACGATCATCGAACGGACCATCGCGAACCTCGCCTCCTATACCGATGATCTCGACCGTGCCGACATCAACCTGAGCGCGGCGAAGGATATCCGGATCGGGACGCTGGACCGCATCGCCCCGCAGATGCAGGCGCGCTTCCAGGCCGTGGCGCAGGACATCAAGGCCCAGCAGGCCGCCCTGGGCGAGAGCGGGGAGGCCATCGTCACGCGCTCCACCTGGCTGACGCTTGCCGCGAGCCTCCTCGCCGTGTTCGCCACCATCGGGGTGGCCCTGTTCGTCAGCCGCTGGATCGGCGATCCCCTGCGCGCCCTGGTCGAGACGACCGGCAAGCTGACCGCCGGGGACACGAGCGCCCCCATCGACGGCACCGAACACGACCACGAGTTCGGACGGCTGGCCCAGGCGCTGAGTACCCTTCGCGATACCCAGATCGAGCGGCGCGACGTGATCGAGCCGCAGGCCGAGCGCGAGCGCGGCGAGCGCGAACGGGTCGTGGCGGCCCTGGGCGTGGGCCTGCGCGACCTGTCGTCGGGCAAGCTGACCGCCCGCCTGCACGAGCGGTTCGCCCCCGAATACGAGCAGTTGCGCACCGACTTCAACGAGGCGATGGAAAAGCTGCAGGACGCGATGCACTCGGTGGTGATGAATGCCGGCAACATCAACAACGCCGCCGGCGAGATCAGCCAGTCGTCGGACGATCTGGCCCGCCGGACCGAGAACCAGGCCGCGACGCTGGAGGAGACCGCCGCCGCGATGGAGGAGCTGACCGCCAGCGTCAGCTCCACCGCCGACGGGGCCGGCAAGGCGAACCGCTTCGTCACCGACACGAAGAAGAGCGCCGAGGCGAGCGGCGCGGTGGTGCGCGAGACGGTCGAGGCCATGAGCCGCATCCAGCAATCCTCCGACCAGATATCCCAGATCATCGGCGTCATCGACGACATCGCCTTCCAGACCAACCTCCTCGCCCTCAATGCGGGGGTCGAGGCGGCCCGGGCGGGCGAGGCGGGGCGCGGCTTCGCCGTGGTCGCCTCGGAGGTGCGGGCGCTGGCGCAGCGGTCGTCGGACGCGGCCAAGGAGATCAAGGAACTGATCTCCGACAGTTCGCAGCACGTCGAGAGCGGGGTCGATCTGGTGAACCGCACCGGCACGGCGCTGGGCGAGATCGTGACGATGGTGGGGACCGTCAGCGACCTCGTCGCCGAGATCAGCGCCGCGACCAGCGAGCAGTCGACCGGGCTGGTGGAGATCAACACCTCCGTCAACCAGCTCGATCAGGTCACCCAGCAGAATGCCGCCATGGTGCAGGAGGCGACCGCCGCGAGCCACGAGCTGACCCGCGACGCGAACGCCCTCACGCAGCTTACCGCACGGTTCTCGATGGATGGCGCCGGCCGCGCCCCGTCGCCCGCCCCCGTCGCCGCCAACGACAGGACCGCCCCCTCGCCGGTGGCGCGGCCCGAGCGGGGGACCGCTCCGGCCACCCGGGGCGCACTGGCCCTCCAGCCGGAGCCGGTGGCGGATGACGACTGGTCCGACTTCTGAAGTGCCTCCCGCCGCTCCGTCGCCGGCGAGAGGGTCGCACGGTCAGCGCGCCGAGAGCGCCTGATCGAGATCGGCGATGAGGTCGTCCGCCGTCTCCAGCCCGATGGACAGGCGCACGACCTCCGGCCCGGCCCCGGCCAGGGTCTTCGCCTCGTCCGTGAGCTGGCTGTGGGTCGTCGACGCCGAGTGGATGACCAGCGAGCGGGAATCGCCGATATTGGCGAGATGGCTGAACAGCTTGAGGCTGTCGACGAGCTTCACGCCCGCGTCGTAGCCGCCCTTGAGACCGACCGTGAAGACCGCACCCGCCCCGTTCGGCAGGTATTTCCGCGCCCGCTCGTGGTACTGCGAGGACTTGAGGCCGGGGTAGGACACCCAGTCGACCGCCGAATGCCCCTCCAGATACTCCGCGATCTTCAGCGCGTTCTGGCTGTGGCGCTCCATGCGCAGGGCCAGCGTCTCCAGGCCCAGCAGGGTGTAGAAGGCGTTCTGCGGCTGCTGGCAACCGCCCAGGTCCCGCAGGCCGATGGCGATGGAATGGAAGGTGTAGGCCATCGGCCCGAGCGCCTCGCCGAAGTTGAGACCGTTGTATTCCGGCGCGGGCTGGCTGAGCGACGGGAACTTGTCGCTCGCCATCCAGTCGAACTTCCCGGAATCGACCACGATGCCGCCGATGGCCGTGCCGTTGCCGGACATGAACTTGGTGGTGGACGAACACACGATATCCGCCCCGTGCTCGATGGGACGCCAGAGCGCCGCGGTGGCCATGGTGTTGTCGACGATGAGCGGGACGCCCGCATCCTTCGCGACCGCCGAGACGGCCTCGACATCCGTGACGATGCCGCCCGGGTTGGCGAGCGATTCGCACCAGATGGCGCGGGTGTCGTCGTCCACGGCCGCGCGCACGGCGTCGGTGTCGTCCATGTCCACGAATTTGACCGACCAGCCGAAGCGCTTGATCGCCTGCCCGAACTGGTTGACCGTCCCGCCGTAGAGCTTGTCGGCGGCGACGATGTTCTTGCCCGGTCCCATCAGCGGGAACAGTGCCATGATCTGCGCCGCGTGCCCGGAGGCCGCCGCCACCGCGCCGACGCCCCCTTCGAGCGAGGCGATGCGTTCCTGAAGCACGGCGACGGTGGGATTGGTCAGGCGCGAATAGATGTAGCCGACTTCCTGCAGGCTGAAGAGCCGGGCCGCATGGGCGGCATCCTTGAAGACGAAGCTGCTGGTCTGGTAGATCGGCGTCTGCCGCGCGCCGGTGGCGGGGTCGGGGGCCGCGCCCGCGTGGATCATGCGGGTCTCGAAGCCCAGGGGTGTCTCGTCGCTCATCGCCGTGTTCTCCGCGTTGACAAAATGCGGAGGCGTCATGCCACGGTTCGGACGCGATTGGCACCCCCGGATGCACGCGGAAGGGAAACGGGTCGCCGATTCGGCCACCCGCCGGAACGCCGCCCCGCGCCGGGGCGCGGCGGCGGAACCGGGGTTTCGCGCCTATCGGCTGGGCATCACCCCGAGGCGGCGCTGCTCCTGGTAGAACGCCTCGGCCCGGGCCAGATCCTCCGGCGCGTAGCGGCCCGAGAAGTTGGCGAGGGCCGTGGCGGCGCGGACGTTGCCCCCGGCGGCGGCGCTGCGCCAGAAGCTGTAGGCGCGGAAATGGTCGAGCTGGACGCCCTCCCCGCGGTTGAACATGCGGCCCAGCAGGAACTGCGCATCCGGATCGCCCGCCCGGGCGAGGGGGACGAGCGCGCGCAGGGCACCCTGGAAATCGCCGCGGGCATAGGCGGCCTCGCCGGTCGCCGCCGACATCGCCGGGCGGATCGAGGCGGGGGCGGGAACAGGAGCGGAGGCCGGGGGAGCGACGGGCACGGCGCGGGGGGCGGGCATGGGCATCGGCGCGGGCGCGGCACGGGGGGCGGGCATCGGCGCGGGTGCGGGCGCGAGCGTGGCGGCGAGGACGGGCTTGCGCGGGGCGGGGGGCGCGGAGATCGGGGCGTCGGTCCGGTCGAAGGCGGCCTCGGCATTCTCGACCGCCGCGACGGCGGCCTCGTCCTGCTGCGGTTCCTCAGGTTCCTGCGGCTCCTCGGCCTCCGCGACCCGCTCCATCATCAGGATGGGGCCGGTCTTGGCCTCGGCCTCGGCCTGCTCCATCCGCTCGCGCCGCTCGGCCTCCTCCTCGGCGCGGGCGCGCTCGCGGACGCGGGCGACCTCGGCCTCGGCGGGCTGGCGCTCGCGCTCGGCGGCCTCCTCGCGGGCGACCTCGGCCTCGCGGGCCTCGTCGCGCGCGCGGCGGGCGGATTCGCCGCCGTCGGGGGGCAGGTCCGCCTCGATGGCGTCGAGCCGGGCGAGGGCGCGTTCCTGACCCTGGTTGCCGGCGAGGCGGTACAGCTCGCGGGCCAGCGCGCGATCGCGGGACACGCCGACGCCCTTCTCGTACATCAGCCCGAGGTTGAACTGCGCCAGCGCGTTGCCCTGGTCGGCGGCGCGGGCGAACCACATCGCGGCCTGGCGCGAATCCTTCTCGACCCCCTCCCCCGTCAGCAGCAGGAAGGCGGTGTTGACCTGCGCCTCGACCGAATCCTGCTCGGCGGCGGCGACGTACAGTTCGTAGGCCCGCTCGTTGTCGCGCTCGACCCCGAGGCCGAGGCGATAGAGCTGCGCGAGGTTGCGCTGGGCCTCGGGCACCCCGTCCTCGGCCAGCGGTCCCCACAGGTCGGCGGCGGCGGCGTAGTCCCCCGCCTCGTAGGCGGCGACGCCCATCGCGAAGGGGTCCTCCCCCTCCTGCGCATACGAAGCGATCGGCGCGGCCATCGCGAGCGCGAGGGCGAACGTGAATGCGGAAAGCGGTTTCGTCATCGGATCGGCCCTCGTGTCATGGTGCCCCGTGTCCCGGCGCGTGGTGTCGGGAAACGGGAAGCAAGAACGGGGCCATAGGGCATGGGGAGGACGGGATCGGGGCGGGAATATGCGGGGTGTGCGTCCTTGCGGATGCCAAAGCCGTCATTGCCGGGCTTGCCCCGGCAATCCATTTTGCAACTCGAACGATATTACGAGTTGAAGGATGGACCCCCGGGTCAAGCCCCGGGGGTGACGGTGCCCGGTGGCGGCTTGCGGATGCGGCGGATGCGCTTTCGTCACGTCGAAGGCCCCGCAGCGGGTGCGGGGCCTCTTGTCAGGCTCGTACCCCGTCCCCGGCGAAGACCGGGGACCTCGACGGGCGGCGCGTACCCGTCGAGGCTCCCGGTCTGCGCCGGGAGCGGGGGGAGACTTCTCAGCTACACCCGCTCGTCCCGCCGCAGGAGTTGCACTTCAGGCAGGCCCCGTTGCGGACCAGCGTGAAGTTGCCGCATTCGCCGCAGGCGTCGCCCTCGAAGCCCTTCATCTTGGCCTCGGCCACGCGGTCGAGCACCTTGGCACCGAGGGACCCGGTCGCCTCGGCCACGCGTTCGGCGACCGGGCTGGAGCCGTCCGCCGCCGGGCTGACCGATTCCACCGCCAGATCGCCGGTGAAACCCTCGGGCAGGCGGGTGCGCAGGTAGCCGATGGAGGCGAGCTGCTTGACCATGTCGAGCGCCGGGCGGGCGCTGCCGCCGTCCTTGATCTCGCGCACGTTCGAGCCGCCCTCCTCGCCCTTGCCCAGCGCGTCGAAGCGCACCCCGCCCGTGTCCACGTGGGCCAGGTCGCTGCGGCCCGCGTAGCTGACGGCCAGCTCGCGGAAGATGTAGTCGAGGATCGAGGTCGCGTTCTTGATCGAATCGTTCCCCTGCACCATCCCGGCGGGTTCGAAGCGGGTGAAGGTGAACGCCTCGATGAACTCCTCCAGCGGCACGCCGTATTGCAGGGCGAGCGAGACGGCGATGGCGAAGTTGTTCATCATCGCGCGGAAGGCGGCGCCCTCCTTGTGCATGTCGATGAAGATCTCGCCGATGCGCCCGTCCTCGTACTCGCCGGTCCGCAGGTAGACCTTGTGCCCGCCGATGGTGGCCTTCTGGGTGTAGCCCTTGCGCCGCTGGGGCAGCTTCTCGCGCTCGCGCTTGGCCACGTCGCGATAGACGATCTTCTCCACGATGCGCTCGGCCAGCGCCTCGGCCCGGGCGGCGGCGGGGCGGTCGGCGGCGAGGGCCTCGACCAGATCGGCCGCATCCTCGTCCTCGTCGATGAGCTGCGAGGCCAGCGGCTGCGACAGTTTCGAGCCGTCGCGGTAGAGCGCGTTCGCCTTGATGCCCAGCTTCCACGACAGGATGTAGGCGGCCTTGCAATCCTCGATGGAGGCCGAGTTCGGCATGTTGACCGTCTTGGAGATAGCCCCCGAGATGAAGGGCTGGGCGGCGGCCATCATGCGGATATGGCTCTCCCACGACAGGTACCGCTTGCCGGTCTTGCCGCAGGGGTTGGCGCAGTCGAAGACGTGCAGGTGCTCGTCCTTCAGGTGGGGCGCGCCCTCCAGCGTCATGGTCCCGCAGGCATGGGCGTTCGCCGCGTCGATCTGCTCGCGGGTGAAGCCGAGTGCGCGCAGCATGTCGAAGGACGGGTCCATCATCGCGACCGCGTCGAGGCCGAGGGTCTTCGTGCAGAACTCCTCGCCCAGGGTCCACTGGTTGAAGGCGAACTTGATGTCGAAGGCGGAGGCGAGGCCGCCCTCGATCGCCTCGATCTGCGCATCGCCGAAGCCCTTGGCGCGCAGGGCCGCGTGGTCGACGCCGGGCGCGTCCTCCAGCGTGCCGTGGCCGACGGCATGGCCGATGATCTCGCGGCCCTGCTCCTCCGAGTAGCCGAGCGAGGCGAGGGCCGCCGGGACGGCCTGGTTGATGATCTTGAAGTAGCCGCCCCCCGCGAGCTTCTTGAACTTCACCAGCGCGAAGTCCGGCTCGATGCCGGTGGTGTCGCAGTCCATCACCAGGCCGATGGTGCCGGTGGGCGCGACGACGGAGGATTGCGCGTTGCGGTAGCCGTGCTTCTCGCCGAGCTTGACCGCGCGGTCCCACGCCTTCGTCGCGGCCTTCACGAGGCGCGGGTCGGGGCAGTTGGCGTGGTCGAGCGGGACCGGGGCGGTGCGCAAGGCCTCGTAGCCCGACGCCTCGCCATGGGCGGCGCGGCGGTGGTTGCGCATGACGCGCAGCATGTGATCCGCGTTCTCGGCATAGCGCGCGAACGGCCCGACCTCGCCCGCGATCTCGGCCGAGGTGGCGTAGGAGACGCCCGTCATCACCGCCGACAGCGCGCCGCAGAGCGCCCGACCCTCGTCGGAATCGTAGCCCAGGCCCATGGTCATCAGCAGGCCGCCGATATTGGCGTAGCCGAGGCCCAGCGTGCGGAAGTCGTAGGACCCCTGCGCGATGGCCTCGGACGGGAACTGCGCCATGAGGACGGAGACCTCCAGCGTCAGCGTCCAGAGCCGCACGGCGTGCTCGTAGGCCTTGATGTCGAACGCGCCGTCCTCGCCCCGGAAGGCCAGAAGGTTCAGCGAGGCGAGGTTGCAGGCCGTATCGTCGAGGAACATGTATTCCGAGCACGGGTTCGAGCCGCGGATGGGGCCGGAGGCGGGGCAGGTGTGCCAGTCGTTGACCGTGTCATGGTACTGGATGCCCGGATCGGCGCAGGACCACGCGGCATGGCCGACCCGGTCCCACAGGGCGGCGGCGGGGATGGTTTTGGCGACCTTGCCGTCGGTGCGGCGGATGAGGTCCCAGTCCCCGCCCTTCTGCGCGGCGTCGAGGAAGGCATCCGTCACGCGGATCGAGTTGTTGGCGTTCTGGCCCGCGACGGTCAGATACGCCTCGGAATCCCAGTCGGCCTCGTAGGTCGGGAAGTCGATGCGCTCGTAGCCCTGCGTCGCGTACTGCATCACGCGCTGGACGTAGTTGTCGGGGATGCAGGCCTTGCGCGCCTCGCGGATGGCGGCCTTCAGGCCCGCGTTCCTCTTCGGGTCGATGGCATCGGCCTCCGCGCCGTCCCATGCCTTCACGGCCTTCATCACCGCGTTCAGGTGCCGCTCGTGCAGCTTGGACCCGGCCACCAGCGCGGCGACCTTCTGCTCCTCGCCGACCTTCCAGTCGACGAATTCCTCGATATCGGGATGGTCGGCATCGACGATGACCATCTTCGCCGCCCGGCGCGTCGTGCCGCCCGACTTGATCGCCCCCGCCGCGCGGTCGCCGATCTTGAGGAAGCTGATGAGACCCGAGGAGCGCCCGCCGCCCGAGAGCGGCTCGCCCTCGCCGCGCAGGTTCGAGAAGTTGGTGCCGGTGCCGGAACCGTACTTGAAGAGCCGCGCCTCGCGCACCCACAGGTCCATGATCCCGCCCTCGGTCACCAGATCGTCGGTGACGGACTGGATGAAGCAGGCATGGGGCTGGGGATGCTCGTAGCTGGATTTCGCGCGGACCATCCTGCCGGATTTGTAGTCGACGTAATGATGCCCCTGGCTCGGGCCGTCGATGCCGTAGGCCCAGTGCAGGCCGGTGTTGAACCATTGCGGCGAGTTCGGCGCGGCCTTCTGGCGGGCGAGCATCCGGCGCATCTCGTCGAAATAGGCGCGGGCATCGGATTCGGCGCTGAAATAGCCGCCCTTCCAGCCCCAGTAGGTCCACGCCCCGGCAAGGCGGTCGAAGACCTGCCGCGCGCTGCGCTCGCCGCCCGTGCGCTCGTCTTCCGGCACCGCGTCGAGCGCCTTGTCGTCGGGCACAGAGCGCCACAGCCATTCGGGGACGCCCTTCTCTTTCACGCGCTTGAGCGCCGCCGGGACGCCGGCCTTGCGGAAGTACTTCTGCGCGAGCACGTCGCAGGCGACCTGCGACCACGCCTCGGGGGCCTCGACGTCGCCGAGATGGAAGACGATCGAGCCGTCGGGATTGCGGATCTCGCTGACGATGCGCTTGAACGCGATGCCGTCATAGGCGTCGCCGTCGGCGGAGGTCTCGAAACGCTCGATCTTCATGGTCCTTGCTCCCTGGAAAGGCGCGTCCGGGGCGCCCTCGCGCCCGGAATCGTCGCCGTCGATGCCGCTGTCCGAGGTCCGCGCGGGCTAAGCCGTTCGGACCGTTCGGGTTTTTTCAAATATCGCCGTTCGGACGCGCACATAACTACATATGGTGCAGCCGCCTGCGAACCGACCCCAGTGATAGTAGTGCGCGATCCGCAGGTGCAAGGCCCATTCTAAGAATTTCGGACTTTTCGAGCGGCCCCTGTGGGCGAATCGCGGCGACGGGCGAAATGCCTGTTCCTCGCCTCGGAACCGGCTGGGGACAGAATTGTGGACAACTTCGGAGCGCCCCGTCCGACATTGTAAAGGTTACCGAAAATTAACATTTTGAGACCAAGAATCGGACTCGTCGCAACCTCTGCCGGAGATCAGCCATGGCCGAGTCCCTCGTCTTCCTGACGGAGCCGGATGCCGCGCGCCGCGCGACGGTCCTGGCCGTACTGCGCCGGGTGCCGGGCACGCGGGTGCAGGTCTTCGACACCCTCGCCGCCACGCGCAAGGCGATGCGGGCCACCCTGCCCCGGCTGATGATCGGCCCGTGGTCGGAAGGGGGCGAGACGCTGCTCGCCGCGCGGGCGGCGCTGGCCGGCAGCGCCGGGCACCGCGCGGTGCCCCAGGCGCTCGTCCTCGCCGAGACGGTGACGCCCTCGCGCATCTCGCTGACCCGGGAGGCGGGGCTTGCGGAGCTGATCCCCGCGTCACCGCTCGACGCGGAGGGCCTGTTCAACCGGCTCACGCTGCTCCTGCGCGGGCCGGAGGCGCTCTACGCGGTTCTCGACGCCCCCGCGTCCTGGCCGCTGGACGCCGCGCTGGAGAACATGCCGGCGCTCAGGAAACGGCTGGTGGCCTGACACACTTCCCCGCCCGAAAGCGCGACATTGAGCGCAAATTGTTCCGATTATTCCCGGTCGTCGCAGACCGGGCCTTAATCCCCTCCCGGTAGAGTCTCGCTCAGGGACACACCGAAATCGGGGGATTTCATCATGGACTATATCGACCGCTCCGGCGCGCCGCAGACACGCATCGACTCGCGCATCCTGCGCCACCTGCTCCAGGAGGCATCCGACCTGCTGGAGGAAGCCCAGACCCATGCGCTCGTGGAGAAGCAGAGTGAGACCACGGCCTCCGTTCTGGCCCAGACGAACTGGCGCATGACGGCGACCTGCCTGTGGGCCATCGGCGAGCTGATGCCCGGATCGGGCGACGCGGAGCAGGCGGCGCGGCTGCACGTGCCCTTCCCGGTCTTCGGACGCAACGGAGAGGCCCTCTCGGCGCAGCTCGACGGGTTCGTCCAGCGGGTCGACCGCCTGCACGACCGGGCGCGCCGGCTCGACGACCTCTCGCGCGGGCCGACGGTCTCGACGGAGACGGCGGACGCATCCGCATCCCGCGCCGTGTCGCGGCCGACGGGCGAGAGCGCGGCGATCATCCCGCTCTTCGGCGCGGCACCCGGCGGGGGCCGGTGCGCGAACCCGATCGAGCGAGCGCAGTCGCAGGTCCGCCGGGCGATGCATGGCGGGGAATAGGATACTGCGCCGCGCGCCCGGATCGTCGCGGAGACGATGGCCGGCGCGCGGCGCCTCATTTTCGCACGAAAGGCGGCGCAGGATCGCGCCGGCGGGACGGGCCGTTGCCAGGACGGCCCGTCCCGCGTAGAACCGTCCACCGACAGCCTGTTCAGGGAATATCCGCGATGCGCCTCGCCCTAGCCAGTCTCCTCTGCGCCCTCCTCGCCACCACCGCCGCCCCGGCGCAGCAGGCCACCCTGCCCGCCTCCTCGCTGAAGGCGACCCACGGATCGTGGGAGGTGTGGTGCTACGGCGAGGGCGACTGCATCATGACGCAGCTGCACCGGCGCTCGACCGAGACGGCGGATGCGGTCTTCACCGTGTTCAAGCCGAAGGGGCTGCAGGACGAGCGCGGCCTGCCGGTCCAGGCGCTTGCGGAGATCGTGGTGCCGCTCGGGGTCTTCCTGCCCGGCGCGCTGGGCCTGCAGATCGACACGAACGAGCCGCGCGCGGTGCCGTTCGAGCGGTGCATCCCCGATGGATGCGTCGTGCGCGCGCCCATCGCCCCGGCCATGCTCGACCAGATGCGGGCGGGGGCGACGGCCAACCTCATCGTGTCGCCCGCCCCGGACGAGCGGGTCAAGCTGCCCATCTCGCTGAACGGCTTCACGGCGGCGTTCGACAGCCTGCCGTAGGTCTCGGTCAGGCGGCGTGACGCCGGACGGCGAGCACGGCGTTCAGCCCGCCGAAGGCGAAGGAATTGGAGAGCGCGCAGGGCACGTCCGCCATGCGCGCCTCGTTGGGTACCACGTCGAGGTCGCAGTCGGGGTCGGGCTGCTCGTGGTTGATCGTCGGCGGTACGATGCCGCCGTCCAGCGCTGAGAGCGTCGCCACCATCTCCAGCGCCCCCGCCGCGCCGATGCAATGCCCGTGCATCGACTTGGTGGAGGAGACCATCAGCCGGTCGGCATGCGCGCCGAACACCGTGCGGATGGCGGCGCATTCGGTCCTGTCGTTGGCCATGGTCGCGGTGCCGTGGGCGTTGACGTAGGCGACCTCCCCGCCCGCCATCCCCGCATCGTCCAGCGCCGCGCGCATGGCCCGGGCCGCCCCGTCCAGCGACGGCTGCACGATGTCGCCCGCATCCGCCGTCGCGCCGAAGCCGACGATCTCGCCGAGGACGGTCGCGCCCCGCGCCAGCGCCGCCCCGCGCTCCTCCAGCACCAGGATCGCCGCGCCCTCGCCCTGCACCATGCCCGTGCGGTTGGCGGAGAAGGGGCGGCAGGCATCGCGGGCCATCACGCGCAGGCCCTCCCATGCCTTGAGCACGCCGAAGGTGAGGCCCGATTCCGCGCCCCCCGTCACGGCGGCATCGACCATGCCCGCGCGGATCATGTGGAAGGCCTGTCCGATGGCGTGGTTCGAGGAGGCGCAGGCGGTCGAGACCGTCCAGGTCGGGCCCTTGAGACCGTGGTCCATGCTGATCCAGCTCGACGGCGCGTTCGCCATCAGCTTCGGCACGGTGAAGGGATGCACGCGCGGCTTGTTCTCGCGGTAGAGCAGGCGGTAGTTGTCGTCCTGGGTATGCTGTCCGCCCATCGAGGAGCCGATGACGGTGGCGGTGCGCAGGGCCAGCGCCTCGTCGAAGGCGATGCCGGCGCGGTCCACCGCCTCGGCGGTGGCGGTCAGCGCCATCTGGGTCACCCGGTCGCGCAGGGACAGTTCGTTGCGGGTGAAGCGGGCGGTGCCGTCATAGGACTTCGCCTCGGCGGCGATGCCGATGCTCAGGCCCTCGGTGGGGATCAGCTCGATGGGACCGATGCCCGAGCGTCCGGCGCGAAGGGCCGCGACATGGGCCTCGTACCCGATGCCGAGCGCGGAGACCACGCCCGCTCCGGTAACGACAACCCGTCGCATCAATCCCTCAATCCTTCTCCGCCACGAGCCGGATCACCCCGTCCTCGACGGCCCTGACCGTCGAGATGTCGAACTCGTCGGAATTGGGTTCGTTGGCGTTGTAGGGGACGGAGACGCCGAACTGCTCCTCGATGGCGAAGACGATCTCGACCAGCCCGAGCGAATCGAGACCCAGATCGTCCATGGTGGAGTCGCTCGACACCTGCTCCACGTCGATCATCGCCTGCTCGGCGATGATGGCGCGAACCTGCTGGCGTATCTCGTCATCGGTCATCGACGTGTTCCCCGGTCGTTCAAGACGCCCTCCATCCGCGCAGGCAATAGACCGATTACCCGTCGCTGTCCATTGAGGAAAGCCGTTTTTTCAGCGCGTCCACCGTCTGCATCAGGCGCGGAAGGCGGCGCAGGGCCATGACCGAGCGCACCGCCTCGTCGCGCGGCACGGCCGGCACGCCCATGACGATGGAGCGGCCCTTCACGTTGCTGGCGACGGCCGAGGCGGCGGCGACGAGCACGTCCGAGCCGATCCTCACATGGTCGGCCACCCCCACCTTGCCGCCCAGCACCACCCGGTCGCCGATCTCGGCGCTGCCCGCGACGCCGACCTGGGCGCAGAGCATGCACAGGCCGCCGATCGAGACGTTGTGGCCGATCTGCACGAGGTTGTCGATCTTGGTGCCCGAACCGATGCGGGTGTCGCGCAGGGTGCCCCGGTCGATCGTCGTGCCCGCCCCGATCTCCACGTCGTCGCCCAGGGTGACGGCGGCGAGCGAGTGGATGCGGGCGAGGGCGAGGTTCTGCGCGGCGGATTCGCTGCCGCCCCCCGCCCTGGCCGCCTCGACCGCGCCCGCGTCGGGGGTGACGAAGGAGAAGCCGTCCGCCCCGATCACCGCGTTCTGGTGGATGACGGCCCGCGCGCCGACGGTGACCCGGCTGGCGATGCGCGCGCCCGCATGGACGAGCGCGCCCGCGCCGAGGGTCGCGCCCTCGCCGACGGAGACGTGCGCGTAGAGCCGGCTGTCCGCGCCGATGCGCGCGCCGGCGGCGACGTGGACGAACGGCCCGATGCGCGTCCCCTCGCCGATCTCGGCCCCCGGCTCGACCGCGGCGGATGGATGGATGCCCGGTGCCAGCGCGTCGGGCGCGTCGAAGGCGCGGGTGACGTGGGCCATGGCATAGCGCGGGCGCGGGGCGAGGATCGCCGCCTCCAGCCCCGCCGCGCGCCAGTCCGCCCCTTCGGCCACCAGGGCCGCCCGGGCCGTTCCCGGCACGATCCTCTTCAGGAAATCGGGCGAGCTGGCCATCACCAGCGCGTCGGGGGTCGCCGCCGCCGGATGGACGAGGCCGCCGACGCGGATATCGCCGTCCCCCTCGAAGCGCGCGCCGAGGGCGGCGGCGAGGGCGGCGACGGCATGGGTCTCGGGCATGGGGTCTCTCCGGCGCGGACGGCCCCCGCGTCAGGAATTGGCCTGCATGGCCCGCGCGAGGATCTCGTCGCGCTTGTACACGTCCTCGCGGAAATTGAGAACACCCGCCTCGTCCACCCAGGCCGTCATGTAGAGCAGCGTGATGGGGATGGGCCGGTCGAGGGGGACGTTCGTCTCGCGCCCGTGGGCCAGCGTCTCGTCGATCAGCGTGCCGGGGTCCTCCACCTGGTCCGACAGGAGCAGCCAGGCCAGCGCGAAGGGCCGCTCGACGCGCACGCAGCCGTGGCTGAACGCCCGGCTGGACGAGGCGAAGAGGTGCTTCGAGGGCGTGTCGTGGAGATAGACGTTGTAGCCGTTCGGGAACATGAATTTCACGTTCCCCAGCGCGTTGCCGGGTCCGGGCCGCTGGACCACCGAATAGGGCGCGACCGTCTCGGGGGTCAGCGCCTGCCAGTCCACGGTGGCGGGATCGACCTTCTTGCCGCCGCGCAGCAGGATCATGTCGTTGCGGTCGAGGAAGGTCGGGTCCTTCTGCATGTCGGCCAGGATCTCGCGCCGGATGATGCTCTTGGGCACCGTCCAGGTCGGGTTCAGGACGAGATAGCTCATGTGATCGTCGAATTCGGGCGTCTGGAGGCGGCGCTCCGTCTGGCCGATGACGACCCGGGCGTCGTGGACGGGCGCGCTGGCGTCGTCGTAGACGGTCATGCGGAAATCGGGCTGGTTCACCTCGATCCGCCGCCCGTGCAGCTGCCCCTGCCGCCAGCGCAGGCGCTCCAGGTTGAGCATCGCCTGGGCGAGGCGCATCTGGATGGGCGCGTTGAGCGCGCGCAGGGTGGCCGGGCCGGCGATGCCGTCGGCGGTCAGGCCGTGGCGCTTCTGGAAGGCGGCGACCGCGCCCATCAGGCGCTCGTCATAGGCGGCGATATCGGGATCGGGCGAGACGCCGGACAGGTCCGGCTCCGGCGCGAGGTCGCCCATCGCCATCAGCCGCCGCCGCAGGGTGGCGATGTCGGCCGAGGAGTCGCCCGGCGTCAGGCTCGACGAACGGACCGGCTCGCCCCAGCCGCCCCGGCGCACCTGATCCGTCAGGCGCATGACGGCGGCGCGCAGGTGGCGGTAGCGCAGGTTCGCCGGGGCCAGCCCGTCGAGCAGCAGCTCCACGTCCCCCGTCCGCGCGGCCCGGCGGAGCAGTTCGTCGAGATCGGCCCGGGCCGGGTCGACGTTGACTCGGCGTTCGAGCGCCTTGGGATCGACCATCCCCGAGACCAGATCGCCCGCATAGCGCAGGTAGGCGACGGACAGCGCCCGCTCCAGCGCCCGCGCCGCGCCCTCCTCCGGCATCGCCGCGAAGGCCGCGAGCCGGTCGCGCAGGCCCTCAACGTCGTAGCGCGAGGGGGACAGGCCGTGCGTCGGGGCGTCCTCCAGCCGGGTCAGCAGCGCCTCGGCCCGCGACACGTCCCCCGGCCCGCGCACCCACAGGGCGGGCGCGCCGGGGGTGGAGGCGTAGAGATCGAACGCCGCGCCGGGGGGATCGTAGGCGCTCTGGAGCGCGGCCCCGCCCGCCGGATCGGCGGCTCCGACCATCGTCGCATGCACCGGCCCGGCGGCTAACAGGCCCAGCGTCATTAAAATTGCCCGCAATGAAACGGTGTACGGACAACCCGGTAAAGGAAAGCGCAAGGCCCCTTTGCGATAGTCGGGATTGCAGCGCGGTGCACCCGGGGGGGATGGCACCGACGCGGCATCGGCGGCATCGCCGGTGCGCAACAAGACCGCTTTGGGGGACACGTTCATGTCAGTCACACCGCTACTCCGTTCCGCCTGCACCCGGCGCAGCCTCGTCACCGGCATCGCTGCCGGTCTGCTGCTCTGCCCGTTTCGCAGCGTATCGGCGCGCGTCGGTGATCTTCGACGCATCAACCTTTACAACCCGCGAACGGACGAACGCTTTGATGACATATATTACGTCCATGGTGAATACATTCCCGATGCGATGGCCCGGCTCGATCATCTCCTGCGGGATTTCCGCACCAACGAGATGAAGCACATGGACCCGCGCGCCATCGATATCGTCTCGGCGACGCAGTACATCATCGGCCACGACCGTCCGTTCTCGGTCATCTCCGGCTTCCGCTCGAAGCGCACCAACGAGGCCCTGCGCCGACGCTCCAGCGGGGTGGCGAAGAAGTCGTTCCACGTCAAGGGGATGGCCATGGATCTGCGCATGGAGGGCGTCGACGTGAAGACCATCGCCGATGTGGGCCGGACGCTCGATTCGGGGGGCGTGGGCCGCTACACCAAGTCCAACTTCGTCCATCTGGACAGCGGCCCGGTCCGCGCCTGGGGACGGTAGGGACCGCACCCGGCGCGTCGAAAGGAAGCGCCCCTCCAGGGTAGCGCCCCTCCCGTGTCACGATTGCGTGGGCTTGCCCGCAAGCCTTCGGCGGGACGGCGACCGATGATGCCTATGCCGTGCCGCGCGGCGGGCGGTCGTTCTCGACGGTGAAGATCATCCCGTCCAGAAGCTGATCGAGATCGGGCCGGGCCGAGGGACCGTTGGAGACCGCGACGAGCAGCACGGTGCCGTCGGGGCGGATGCAGTAGAGACCCGGCTCCGCGAAGGGGCGGTCCGTCTCGGCCTCGCTCAGCGGCGCGCTGACATAGAGACCGAGCGCGCGCATGTGGTCCTCGGCCAGGTCGTAGCCGACGGGAAAGCGCCAGCCGTACTCGGCCACGTCCGCGCGCGCCTTCGCCTCGGTATCGGCGGAGACGGCCACGATGTCGAACCCCGCCGCCTCCCAACCCGCCTTCATGGCGTCGAGCTTGCCCGGATACGGCTTGCACCGCCCGCAATGCCTGCCGCGATAGACGACGAGCAGGGTCCAGCGCTCGCGCGCGCCACCCAGGGAGACGGGATCGCCCTGCACCGTCGGAAAGGTCATGGGCGGGATCGGCGTCCCGGCGGGGCAGAGATCGGCCATGGAGAGGCTCCTTGGAGTGTCAGCCGAGCAGTGCCGGCAGGGTCAGCGAGATCGCCGGAATGAAGGTGATGAGCATCAGCGCGGCGAAGATGGCGAGGTAGAACGGCCAGATCGTGCGCACCGCCAGCTCGATGGGCAGCCGCCCGACCGCGCAGCCGACGAAGAGGCACGACCCGACGGGCGGCGTGCATAGGCCCAGGTTGGCGATCCTCATGATGCCGAACTGCAGCGGGTCCATCCCAAGCGCGCTCGCCACCGGCAGGAAGATCGGCGTGCAGATCAGGATCAGCGCGGACATGTCCATGATCATCCCGAGGATCAGCAGGACGGCGTTGATCATCAGGAGGATCGCGATGGGATTCTCGGTTATCCCCGTCAGCAGGTCGACCATGCGCGACGGCACCTGATAGAAGGTCAGCATGTAGGCGAAGGCCCCGGCGCAGGCGATGAGAATCATCACCATGGCGGTGGTGCGCACCGACTGGCGCCCCCCGCCGCGATGGCGAAGATGATCATGTTGTGGCTCGGCGGGATGACGATGCCGGCGATGGAGGAGGTGACGTTCACGTTCACGGCGTAATCCGCGTCGTAGCCCTTCTCCTTCATCACCGGCACCAGGATCGAGCCGAGGGCCGAGATATCCGCCACCGCCGAGCCGGAGATGCCGCCGAACAGCATCGAGGAAAAGACGTTCACGATGCCGAGGCCGCCGCGCACGGCCCCCACCGCCGCCGAGGCGAAGCGCACCAGCCGCATGGCGATGCCGCCGTGGAACATCAGCTCCCCGGCGAAGATGAAGAACGGGATGGCCATCAGCGAGAAGACGTTGATGCCCGAGATGATGCGCTGGAATCCGACCACGAGGGGCAGCCCCTCAAACCAGAAGGCCGCAATGGCGGATATCCCGAGGGCGAAGGCGACCGGCGTGCCGATGGCGACGCAGACGGCGAAGAGGCCCAGAAGCAGCGCGAGTCCCATGGGCGTCCCCTACTGAAAGTCGTCGCGGCGCGCGTCGCGCCCGTAGGCGAGGCGCAGAAGGTGGCTGAGCGAGAACAGGAGGATCAGCGCGCCCCCGACCGTCAGCGGCGGCGAGCGCAGCCCTTCGGGAATCTGGATCAGCGGGATCATCGACCCCCACTTGAAGATCGTCAGCTTCAGCCCGAACCAGAACATCAGCGCCCCGAACCCCGCGAGCAACAGGTCGGTGAGCACGACCAGCACGGCGTGCAGGCGCGGCGGTCCCGTCGTGCGCAGCATGTTGACCGCCAGATGCGAATTCTCGTGCACCCCCACGGCGGCCCCGAGAAAGGCGATGACCATCACCAGCAGCAGCAGCAGCGCCGCCTGCTCCACCCAGGTCGGCGTCGCGTTCAGCACGTAGCGCCCGTAGACCGGCTTCATCGCGTCCTGGAACGTGCCCTTGTCGGCGATCTCGTTGACCGTCACGCCCGCCGCGACCACCTTCCCCCGGCTCGCCGCCTCGCGCTCGGCCCACGGCTCGCGCCGCCTCGGCCGCCGCCGCGCTCACGGCCTCCTGCATCTCCTCCGACAGGCCGTCATAGACGTCGGTATTGATGCACAGGCATTCGGGGATGATGAGGTGCTGGCTCAGCGAGTAGTGGTCGGCGACCTCGTAATGGTCGGTCGATTCGCAGGACGACCAGTTGTTCTCCGCCCCGTCGACCACGCCGGTCTTGAGCACCTGATAGACCTCGGCGAAGGCCATGGGCGAGGGGTTGCCGCCCATCTCGGCGATCATGCCCGAGCAGAGGTCGTTGTTCATCACGCGGACCTTTATGCCCTCCACGTCGCCGGGGGCCTCGATGCCCTTGCCCTTGGCGTTGTAGAAGGAGCGCGCGCCCGCGTCGAACCAGGCAGGCGGCATGATGCCCTTGGCGGCCATGCCGTCGGCGATCATCTGCCCGCCCTCGCCTTCGAGCACGCAGAACATGTGGGTCATATCCTTGAAGATGAACGGCGGCGAGGCGACGTTCGCCTCCGCCGCGCCGGAATTCGGCACGCGATTCCGGTTCGTGAACAAGGATGCCCCGCGCCGGGAGAAGCCCCCCCGGCGCGGGGCGGAACGGTCGATGGGGCGCCCGGCAGGGGGGGCAGGCCCGCCCCTCCCCGCCTAGCTGAAGGCCAGCCCGCCGTTGATGTCGACATTCGCGCCGGTGATGAAGGAGGCGCGGTCGGAGACGAGATACGCCGTCAGGTCGGCCACCTCCTCGGGCCGGCCCTCGCGCTTGAGCGGCGTCGCGTTCGCGACGTTGGTGCGCACGTCCGGCTTCGAGAAGATGTTGTGGAAATCGGTGTCGATCATGCCGGGGCAGATGCCGTTGACGCGGATCTTCGGTCCCAGCTCCTTGGCCAGCCCGCGCGTCATCGACAGCATCGCGCCCTTCGAGGCCGCGTAGGCCACCGCCCCCGGCCCGCCCCCGTCGCGCGCGGCCTGGCTGACCATGGCGACGATCGACCCGCCCTCCGTCATGTGGGGGAGGACGGCCTGGATCATGTGCAGGTAGGAGGTGGTGTTCAGGTCCATGACCGTCCGCCAGTGGTCGAGGTCCATCTCGGCCACCGTCTTGCGCGCGACCAGCCCGCCGGTGTTGTGGACGAGGATGTCGATCCGCCCGCCCCATTCGTCGGCGGCGGCCTTGGCCAGCGCCTTCGCGGCGGCGGGGTCGGTCAGATCGCCGCCCATCGCCAGCGCCCGCCCCCCGGCGGCGCGGATCTCCGATACCGCCGCCTCGGCCCCGTCGGCGGAACTGTGATAGTTGATCGCGACCGCGGCCCCGCCCTCGGCGAGGCGCATCGCGCAGGCCCGGCCGATATCGCGCCCGCCCCCGGTGACCACCGCGACCCTGCCGTCCAGTTCGCCATTCTCCGCCATGTCCGTCCCTCTGCGATACGTTCTTCGTTACCTTCAGTTGATGACTAGTATGCCAGTCCTGTCAAGCGTCATCTCGGCCCCTGTCGTTCCGGCGCGATTTCCAGCGCGGTGCGGATCGTGCTAGGGACGGTCCCGCCTGCCGGATCAACCACGCGCGACGGACCGACCCATGCCCGAGACCCTCGTCGAACCGGAACGACGCACGACCACGGATCAGGTCTTCGACCACCTGTACGCCCGGATCGCCTCGCTCGACCTGCTGCCGGGCGCGAAGCTGTCGGAGGTGGAGATCGCGCGCCGGTTCGGGGTCTCGCGGCAGCCGGTGCGCGATGCATTCAACCGGCTGGAGAATATCGACCTGCTGCGCATCCGCCCCCAGCGGGCGACGCGGGTGCGGGGCTTCTCGATGGAGCGCATACAGCATGCCCGCTTCGTCCGCCTCGCCCTCGAACTGGAGGTGGCGCGCCATGCCTGCACGCTCTGGACGGCTCCGATGGCGGCGGCGCTGGCCGAGAACCTGGCGCGGCAGGAGGAGGCCATCGCGGGCGAGCGGCTCGACGCGCTGCACGCGCTGGACTGCGACTTCCACACCCTGATCTGCGAGCGGGCCGGGCTGGGCATGGCCGCGCGGACCATCATGGACTGCAAGCGCCAGGTCGACCGCCTGTGCCTCCTCAGCCTCGGGCGGACCAGCGAAGCGACGGCCCTCCTGGAGGACCACCATGCCCTCGCCGCCGCCCTGGAGGCGCGGTCGGAGCGGGACGCGACCATCGTCGTGCGCCGCCACCTCGCGCGCCTCGACGAGACCATCGCCGACATCCGGCACAGCCACGGGGAGTATTTCGAATGAGCGAGGCGTCCGGCATCGCCCTGCCCCCGCCCGCGATGGCGCTGTACGAGGGCATCCGCGACCTGCCCATCGTCTCGCCGCACGGGCATTGCGATCCGGCCTGGTGGGCCGGGGACGGCGCGTTCCCGGACCCCGCGACGCTGCTGATCAAGCCCGATCACTACGTCTTTCGCATGATGCATTCCCAGGGCGTCGCCCTCGCCGATCTCGGCATCGGGCCGGAGGGGGCGGGGCGCGACCCGCGCGACGTGTTCCGCCTCTTCGCGCGGCACTGGCACCTGTTCCTCGGCACGCCGAGCCGGCAATGGCTGGAACACACCTTCCGCCATGCGCTGGGCATCGACATGCCGCTGGGCGAGGATACGGCGGATGCGGTCTACGACCGGATCGTCGCCCGTCTCGCCGAGCCGGATTTCCGCCCCCGGGCGCTGTTCGAGCGGTTCGGCATCGAGGTGCTGGCCACGACCGACCCGGCGACGAGCGACCTGTCGGACCATGCGGCCATCGCCGCCTCGGGCTGGGGCGGGCGGGTCGTCCCGACCTTCCGGCCCGACGCCCTGCTGGACCCGATGCAGCCCGGCCACGGCGCGGCCCTGCGGACACTGGCCGCGATGACGGGGCGGGACGTGGCCGGGTACGGCGCGTTCCTCGATGCCCTGCGCGACCGGCGGGCCGCGTTCCGGGCGGCGGGGGCGACGGCCACCGACCACGCCATCCTGCACCCCGTCACCCGCTGGCTCGACCGCGCCGCCGTCGAGCGCCTGCACGCGGGCGCGGTCGCCGGGACGCTGACGCCGGACGAGGCGGCGGCCTATCACGGCCACATGCTGACGGAGATGGCGCAGATGTCGGTCGAGGACGGGCTGGTCATGCAGATCCACGCGGGCAGCCGCCGCAATACCGACCGTGCCCTGCACGCCACCTTCGGGCCGGACATGGGCGCGGACATTCCCGTCGCCGTCGACTGGGTGGCGGGGATGGAGGCGCTGCTGAACCGGGTGGGCGGCGATCCCCGGCTGCGGATCGTGCTGTTCACCCTGGACGAGAGCACCTACGCGCGCGAGCTGGCCCCGATGGCGGGGTACTGGCCCGCCCTGCGCATCGGGCCGCCCTGGTGGTTCCACGACAGCCTGAACGGCATCGCCCGCTACTTCGATGCCGTGGTGGAGACCGCCGGATACCGCAACCTCGCCGGCTTCAACGACGATACCCGCGCCTTCCTCTCGATCCCCGCGCGGCACGATCTCTGGCGGCGGGGGGTCGCGCTGCACCTGGCCGGGCAGGTCGGGCGCGGGGTGATGAGGCAGGCGGACGCGCAGGCCGTCGCGCGGCTGCTGGCCCGCGACCTCGCCGTCAAGACCTACCGCCTCGGGGAGGGCTGAACGATGCCGCGCGTGCTGCATCTGGGCGTGGGCAACTTCCACCGGGCGCATCAGGCGGTCTATACCGCCGATGCGGGGGGCGGCTGGGCCGTCACCGGCGTCGCGATGCGCAACGCCGCCCTCCACGATGCCCTGAAGGACGGGGCGGGCTACGACCTCGGCATCCGGGGGGCGGACGGGCTGACGGTGCGCCGCATCGCCGTGCACGACCGCCTGATCCTCGCCAGCGCCGACCCGGGGGCCGTGATCGACGCCTTCGCCGACCCGGACCTGCACGTCGTCACGCTGACGATCACCGAGAAGGGCTACGGCCTCGACGCGGCGGGCGCGCTCGATCTGGCGCATCCGGCCATCGCGGCCGACCTCGCCGGGCCGGTGCCGACCGGGGCGATGGGGCTGCTCGCCCACGGCCTCGCCCGGCGGGCGGCGGCGGGGCGGGGGCCGCTGACGGTGCTGAGCTGCGACAATCTCTCGGGCAACGGGCGGGCGCTGGGGGCGGCGATGGCGCGCTTCGCCGGGGCGGCGGACCTGACCCACGATCCCGGCAACCGCTATCCCGACACGATGGTCGACCGCATCACCCCGGCCACCTCCGACGCGCTGGCCGCCGAGATCGCGGCGCGGACCGGGGGGACGGCGCGCGCGCCGGTGATGACCGAGGCGTTCTCCGAATGGGTCATCGAGGACGCCTTTGCCGGGCCGCGCCCGGACTGGGAAGCGGCGGGCGCGACGCTGGCCGCCGACGTGGCCCCGTTCGAGCAGCGCAAGCTGCGCCTGCTGAACGCGGCGCATTCCTTCCTCGCCTATGCGGGGCAGATGGCCGGGCATACCCACGTCCACGAGGCCATGGCCGACCCGGCCCTGCGCGCGGGGGTGATGCGCTTGTGGGACGAGGGCGCGGTCACCCTGCCCGCCCCCGTGCGCGAGACCGCGCCCGCCTATCGCGACGCCCTCGCCGCGCGCTTCGCCGTGCCGGAGATGCGCCACGAACTGGCGCAGATCGCCATGGACGGCAGCCTCAAACTGCGCGAGCGGATCGTGCCGATCCTGCGCGCGGACGGCCCGGCACCGCAGGCGTGGGAGGCCGTCGCCGCGTGGATCGCCTTCGCCCTCCACCGGCACCGGGCGGGCCAGCCTTTGGCAGACGGCGACGCGGCGCGCATCGCCCGCGCCATCGACGCGGCGGACGGCATCCCCGCCACGGTGACGGCCCTCGCAGCGGTCCTCGGCCTCGACGACCTGACCGACGCCCGCCGCGCGACCCTCGCGGCGAGCGTAGGCGCATGGCTGGCGCGGTAGCGGGCATCCCGTCGTCGGATCAGTCGTCCGCCCCGCCTTCCGCCATGCCGGGCAGGGGGTCGGTCTGCGATACCGTCCGCTGCCAGTCGAGATTCTCCTCGGACCAGCTTTCCTTGATGAAGGCGAAGATATCCCAGATCGCGTCGTCGCTCAGCACGTCGCCGAAGCCGGGCATGTTCGAGACGATGTCGGGATAGTCCTCGAACAGCTTTTCCCCGCCGAGCTTGACGTACTCGAACAGTTGCCTGTCCGAATGATGCCAGGTGTGGCCGCTGTCGTCGTGGGGCGGGGGGCGGTAGCTGCCATCCGCTTCCGGCGTCTCCCAGTCCACGGCCCCTTCGAGCGCCACGCCGTGGCAGGCGGCGCAATGTTCGGCATAGAGCAGGCGCCCCTGGGCGACCTGGACGGCGTCGTCCGGATCGGCGGGCGAATGCTCGGCCCGCTTCATGGAGGCGAGCGGATCGTAGCGCTTCATGAAACCGCCCGACGTCTCGGCCACCGCCGCACCGCCGGACAGGAGAGCCGCCGCCGCCGCGAGGAACAGGCCTCGCATCACGGTGCTTCCGGCACCCGTCACCCCCGGACATGCGTTCATGGATTCCGGTCCTCCCATGGGTTCGCTCCTTCCCCGGGAGCATATCGGCCACGACACATGGTGAAAACGCCAAATTTCGCGGCATATGCAGATGGAAGGAAGAAGGCGCAACCTGTACGGTCGCACGCCCCGGCAATCGCCGCCCGGACGGGTATTCCGGCTCTCGGCGCACTGGCAACTCCGGGTTTCGCCGCCATCTTGTCGAGCGTGGTCCTGCCGCCGCGCGCAAGGCCCCGGCGTCCGACGGAGGAGACCCCCCATGAGCCTGTTCAGGCGCGATCCCAAGCCGCCGTCCTTCTCGCGCGGGGCCGGATCGCGGATCAACATCTTCGCCTTCGTTTGGCGGATGAGCGGGTACCATCAGCTCGCCCTGTGCACCCTGGCCCTCGCCACGGCCGCGCTCGCCGTCGTGCCGCTGGAACTGCAGCGCCGCATCGTCAACCGGGCCATCGAGGGGGAGGATCTCGACCTGCTGATCGTGCTCATCGCCGCGTTCCTGGGGGTGATGCTGCTCGGCACGCTGACGAAGATGGCCTTCGGGGCGTACCAGACATGGCTGTCGGAAAGCGCGCTGGTCTTCTGCCGCTCCGATCTGGTGCGGCTGGAGCTGGAGCGCCGCCCCCACCGCACGCCGGAGGAGCGCCAGACCGCCGGGGCGAACGTGGCCGTCATCGGGTCGGAGATGGATCAGGTGTGTCAGTTCGTCGGGTCGGGCTATGCCGCCCCGCTGGCCGATATCGCGCTGCTGACCTTCGCGCTCGGCTACATGATCGCGGTCGAGCCGACCATCGCGCTGGTGTCGATGATCTTCCTGCTGCCGCAACTCGTCTCCGTCCCGCTGATCCAGCGCCCGCTCAACCGCCTCATGCGCGAGAGGACCGAGAAGATGCGCGCCCTGTCCCAGCGGATCATCGAACTGGAGAAGGCCGAGGCGCACGACCCGGCGCAGTTCCGCGCGCATCTCGTCGCGCTCTACGGCAACCGCATGGCCTCGACGCTGCTCAAGCTGCTGGGCAAGGCCATCGTGAACATCTTCAACAACCTCGCCATCATCAGCGTGCTGGCGGTCGGGGGCTGGCTCTACATCCAGGGCGAGACGAGCCTCGGCGTCATCGTCGCCTTCATGTCGGGTTTCGAGCGCATCGCCGGCCCCATCCGCGCGCTGGTCACCTACTACCGCACCACCGCGCTGAAGATGCAGCAATACCGCAAGATCGCCGAGTGGATGAGCTGAATCACCCGACGAGATCCCCGAACGTGATCGGCAGGTCGCGCACCCGGCGGCCCGTCGCGTGGTACACGGCATTGGCGATGGCCGCCGCGACGCCGACCTCGCCCAGTTCCCCGATGCCGCGCACGCCGATGGCCGAGGCGTGGGGGTCGTGCTCCTCGATGAAGGAGACGTCGATCTCCTGCGGGATGTCGGCATTGACGGGTAGGTGGACGCCGGACAGGTTCTTGCTCAGGTAGCGTGCGCTGCGCGGGTCCATCGCGCTCTTCTCCAGCATCGCGCGGCCATAACCCCAGATTATGCCGCCGATCATCTGGCTGCGCGCGGTCACGGGGTTGAGGATGCGCCCCGCCGAGTAGCAGGCGACGCAGCGCCGCATCCGCGCCAGCCCGAGGGCCTCGTCCACCGCCATCTCCACGAAGACCGCGCCCCAGGTGTGCATCGAATGCTCCCCCGCCCCGCCATGGGCGTCGAAGGGCGCGTCGCCCGGCAGGGAGAACCCGCCCTCGCCGACCAGTTCGCCGGTGCCGTTTTCGCGCAGGAGGGCGGGCCACGCCTCGCGCGGAGGGAGCGTGCCGTCCGCCAGCCCCTCGATCCGCGCGCGCAGGGCATCCGCCGCATCGGCCACCGCCGACCCGACCGAGATGGTCGAGGACGAGCCGAAGGTGCCGCCCGTCTCGGGCAGATCGGTGCGGCCCAGTACCATTTCGATCCCGTCCGCCGCGATGCCCAGCCGTTCGGCGGCGATCTGCGGGAAGATCGTGCGCGTGCCGGTGCCGATCTCCTGCGCGCCCGCCTCGACGCGGATGGCCCCGTCCCGGGTCAGGCACACCCGCGCGGAGGCCGGAAAGCGGAAGGTCGACATGATGGCCGAGGCCATGCCGGAGCCGATCAGGCGCGGCCCCTCGCGCCGGGCGCGCACCCGCCGGGGCCGCGCGTCCCAGCCGAAGCGCCGCGCCCCTTCGGCATAGGCGTCGCGCAGGCGGTTGGAGGAGAAGGGCTTGCCGTTGGCCGGGTCCGTCTCGGCGTAATTGGCGAGGCGCAGGGCCAGCGGGTCCATGTCCAGCGCGTAGGACAATTCGTCCATCGCCGATTCCAGCGCGAACATGCCCGGCCCCTCGTGCGGCGCGCGCATGGCGGTCGGCGTGCCGACATCCGCGCGGCGGATGCGGGTGGTCAACGACAGGTTCGGCGCGGGATAGAGGCTGCGCGTGCCCGCATTGCCGAACTCGACATAGTCGTCGGCGGTCGAGGTGACGTTCTCGGTATCGTGCCGGATCGCCGTCAGCCGCCCGTCGGCATCGGCCCCGAGGGCGACGCGGGAGCGCACGACCGGCTGGTATCCCGACCCGGTGTAGCACTGCGCCCGGCTCAGCGCGATCTTGACGGGCCGTCCCGCGAGGCGCGCGGCGAGGGGGGCGAGGATCTGGTGCGGCCAGACATAGCCCTTGGCCCCGAAGCCGCCCCCCGTGAAGGGACAGCGGACGTGGATGTCGCCCGGCTCCATCGACAGGAGGCCCGAGAGCGCGTAGCGCACGCCGTAGGTCCATTGCGTGGAATCGTGCATGTGCAGCGCGCCGCCCCGCCATTCGGCCAGCGTGGCGGACGGCTCCATCATGTTGTGGTGGCGCGTGGGGGCGACGTAGACGGCATCGACCGTGGCGGCCGCATCGCGCATCGCCGCCTCCGCATCGCCCCGCGCGGGGTCGAGCGCGCCGAGGATGTAGCCGTTGCCCTCCGTGCGCGGGGTGACGGTCTCGGCAGTCTCGAACACGGTCGGCGTCTCCGCCTCGATGCGCAGGTCGACCAGCGCCGCGCCGTGCTCGGCCTGCTCCAATGTCTCGGCGAGGACGATGGCGACGGGCTGTCCCTCGTAGCGGATCGACGTGTCGCTCATCGGCACGAAGGATTGCGCGACGGGCGGAACCGACGGCGCGGCGAGGGCGGGCATGTCGTCGGGCACGATCACGCGCACCACCCCGTCGGCGGCCAGGGCCGCATCCGTCCCGATGGCGACGATGCGCCCCTTGGCGACGGGCGACGTGACCAGCACGCCGTGCAGCGTGCCCGGCGGCATCTCCTCGCCCGCGTATGCCGCGCGGCCCGTCACCTTGTCGTCGCCGTCGAGGCGGCGTTCGGTCGAGCCGATGCCGGTCTCGGGCAACGCCGCCGCCGCGCCGCCGGGGGCGACGATCAGGCGGGCGGTGCCGATATCGACGTGGTGGATGTCCCGGGTACGGGGCGAAACGGTCATCGGACGATCCCTCCTGCCATCATCACCGCGCGCGTGGCGGCATTCGCCGCGAGGCGCGGCTTCCAGCCCTGTCCCGGCAGGGGCCGGGCATCGCGCAGGGCCGCATCCATCGCCGCCTGCACCGTCTCCTCGTCGAGCGCGGCCCCGGCCAGCGCGGCCTCCGTCTGCGGCAGGCGCCACGGCTTCTGCGCCACAGACCCGAGCGCGATGCGCAGGGCGCGGATGGTCCCGTCCGCATGGTCGAGGCACACCGCCGCCGACACCATCGCGTATTCGTAGCTCTCGCGCTCGCGGACCTTGAGATAGGCCGACCCGCGCGCCGCCGCGTCGACGGGGATGCGATAGCCGAGGATCATCTCGCCGGGGGCGAGGCGCGTCTCGGTCGCCGCGCCGCCCTCCTGCTGGTCGAGGTGGAAATCGCGCATCGCGACCTCGCGAATGCCGTCCGGTCCCTGCACCCGCGCCACGGCGTCGAGCGCGGCGAGGGCGACGACGGGGTCCGAGGGCTGGGTCGCGACGCAGTCGTCGGTCCAGCCGAACAGGGCGGCGCGGTCGAACGGCGCCTCCCGCGCGACACAGCCCGACCCGGCGACGCGCTTGTTGCACGGCCACGGCATCCGCCCCTCCCCCGCCGCCTCGGCCCGGAAATAGGGGCAGCGCGTGCGTTGCAGGACGTTGCCGCCCAAGGTCGCGCGGTTGCGCAACTGGGGCGATGCGGCCTTCAGCGCGGCCTCGGCCAGTGCGGGGGCGTGGGTGCGCACGGGGGGCGCGGTGCCGACGGCGTTGAGCGTGGCGAGCGCGCCGACGGTCAGGGTCGCCCCGTCATCGGCGAGGGCGATGGCGGCCAGATCCAGCCCGGATATATCCGTCAGGGCGGGCGGAGCGACGATGCCGAGCCGCATCCAGTTGACGAGTTCGGTAGTGCCCGCCGCGAAGACGGCCCCGTCGGCGGCGGCGCGGATGGCGGCCTCCGGGCTGTCGGCGCGGGCGTAGGTGAAATTCTCCATCGGTCCTTTCCCTCGTCAGGCGCGCGCGGCGGGCGCGGTGGATTGCACGGCCCCCGACGCCCCGCCCTGCGGCGTACCCAGTTCGGCGGCGGCCTGCTGGACTGCGGCGACGATCTGGGGATAAGCGGCACAGCGGCACAGGTTGCCGCTCATCCATTCGGCGATCTCCACCTCCGACCCTGCGTGTCCCTCGCGGATGCAGGCGACCGCCGAGACCACCTGACCGGGCGTGCAGTAGCCGCATTGCAGCGCGTCCTGCTCGACGAAGGCGCGCTGTACGGCGTGGAGCGTGCCGTCCGCGGCGGCCAGCCCCTCCACGGTCGTCACCTCCCGCCCATGAACGGCGGCGGCGAGGACCATGCAGGCATTCACCCGCTCCCCGTCCAGGAGGACGGTGCAGGCCCCGCACGCCCCTTCGGCGCAGCCCTTCTTGGTGCCCGTCGCCCCCAACCGCTCGCGCAGGAGGTCGAGCAGGGTGACGCGCGCCTCGTGCGTGACGGCGCGGTCGGTGCCGTTGAGGACGAAGCGCGTGGCGGGCATCGCCTCGCCGGGATGGTCGTGGGGCCGGGTGGTCACGGGATCGCTCCGTCCTTGGCTCAACGGGAAAGGTCCGGCCCGCGCGGATGGCGCGGACCGGCGGTCGGTCAGGTCGCGTCGGGTGCCTCGGCCCCGTTCCATTCCATCACCACGGGCGGGGCGCGCTCGCCCTGCACCTCGATGGCGTCAAGGGCGGCGGTCAGGTCGGCCAGTTCGCCATCCGTGAAGGAGACGGTCATCGCGCCGATATTGTCGCGCAGATGCGTGACGTTCGTGGTGCCGGGGATCGGCACGACGTCCGGTCCCTGCGCCAGCAGCCACGCGAGCGCGATCTGCCCCGGCGTCGCGTCCTTGCGCTCCGCCCATGTGCGGGCGCGGTCCACGAGGGCCATGTTCGCCTCGCGGTTCTCGGGGTCCATGCGCGTGGTGAAGCCCCGGAAGTCGCCCGGCGCGAAGGCCGTCACCCTGTCGATGGCCCCGGTCAGGAAGCCGTAGCCGAGCGGCGCGAACGGCACGAAGCCGATGCCCAGTTCGCGGCAGATCGGCAGGATATCCGCCTCGCGTCCACGGTAGAGCATCGAATATTCGCTCTGCACCGCCGCGACGGGCAGCAGGCCGTGCGCCATGCGCAGCGTCTTCGGCCCGCATTCCGACAGGCCCCAGTGCAGCACCTTGCCCTCGTCCATCATGTCCGAGACGACGCCCGCCACGTCCTCGATCGGCACGGTCGGATCGACGCGGTGCTGGTAGAGCAGGTCGATGCGGTCGGTGCCGAGGCGCCGGAGCGAGCCTTCGACGGCGGCGCGGATGCGATCGGGTCGCGAGGTGACGCCCGCGATCGCCCCCGTCTCGGCGTCGATGTCGAAACCGAATTTCGTGGTGATCTGCACGGCGTCGCGGAAATCCGCGATGGCCTCGCCGAGGATGCGCTCGCATTCGAAGGGGCCGTAGACCTCCGCGCAGTCGAAGAAGGTCACGCCCTCGTCATAGGCCGTGCGGATCAGGGCCAGCATGTCGTCGCGGTTCGGGACGATGGTGTGGAAGGTGCGGTGCATGTTCTGCACGCCGAGGCCGAGGGCCGAGACCTCCAGCCCACCGAGCATCCGCCGGTCGGCGCGCGAGGGCGCGGCGGTCGATTGCGCCGAAGCGTTTGTCCCGCCCAGGGCGACGGCGGCGGTGGTGACGGCGGCCCCGGTCAGGAGGTGGCGGCGGGTCGTGTCGGTCATGGTCTGTCCTTTCGTGGATGGTGTGAAATGTCAGGCCGTCGCGCCGCCCTTCGCGGACGGCGGATGGCCGAAGCGCAGCAACAGCGCGACGCTCGACAGGATCAGCGCGCAGCCCGCCGCCTGCGGCAGGCCGAACCGCTCGCCCAGCAGCAAGAGGCCGAGCAGCGCGGAGACGGCGGGCGCGACATAGGCGAAGGAATTCGCGACCGCCGGGGGCGCGACCTCCGTGAGGTGGACGAAGAGCGGGAAGCCGACGAGGCTGACGGCCAGCGCCATGAAGGCGACGGCTCCCCAGGCGGCGGGCGCGATGGCGCCGGGATCGACCCGCCCCCACTCGCCCGCCGCCGCGCTGGCGATGGCCAATGCCGCCCCGCCCACGATCATCTGCATCGCGCTGGCGGTCAGGGCGTCGGGGGACTGCGCCATGCGCTCGCCCAGCGTCGAGCCGGTCGCCCATGCCAGCGCCGCCCCGATGACGAGCAGCACCGGCACCGCGCCCCCCGCACCGAGCGAGGCGGCCCCGAGCACCCCGACGCCCAGCACGCCGAGGCCGATGGCCCCGAAGCCGGTCGCCGTCACGGGGGCGAACCCGCCCCAATGCCCGATCAGTGCCGCGAAGAGCGGCGTGGACGCCATCAGCAGGGCGACCGTGCCCGCCGGCAGGTCGGCGATGGCGATCACCGCCATCCCCTGCCCGCCGAGCAACATGCACAACCCGGCCACCGCCGCCCCCCGCCACGGGGCGCGGGAGCGCACCCCAACCGCCCGCCCGGCGACGACGCGCCAGAGCAGCAGCAGCGCCCCCACGAGGGCGAAGCGCGCGCCCAGCATCAGGGGCGGCACCCCGCCCTCGACCGCGATCTTCGCCGCGACGTAGCCCGCGCCGAAGATCAGGTAGGTCGCGACGAGCGTGGGCAGCAATCGCGCCGTGCCGCTCACCCGCGCATCCCCGTCCGCCCGCCGGAACCCGCGCGCATGGCTCAACCTTCCGGCACGGTATCGCGAACGTAGGCGTTGCCGCGCTGGTTGCGCACGTCGAGGCTCATCGCCTCGACCTTCC
>JAHDDY010000023.1:0-8713 GCA_020629115.1 Paracoccaceae bacterium
GGGCGCGGGCCCGGGCCGAATGCCGCGTCCTCGCCCAAGCTGCTGCTGCGCCGCCTGCGCCAGGCCCTCGCCGCGCCGGGGGACGGGCAGGAGCGGCTGAACCAGATCGTCGGCCTGATCGCACATTCCATGGGGGCCGAGGTCTGCTCGGTCTATCTCATCCGGGGGCAGGACACGCTCCAGCTCAGCGCGACCGAGGGCCTGCGCAGCGAGGCGGTGCACGAGGCGCGGCTGAAGATCGGCGAGGGCCTCGTCGGTATCATCGCCCGGGACGGCCGCCCCATCGTCACCGCCCGCGCCCGCGAGCATCCCGATTTCCGCTACCTGCCGGAGACGGGCGAGGAGCGCTACACCTCCTTTCTCGGCGTGCCCATCCAGAAGCTGGGGCGGAACCTCGGCGTGCTCACGGTGCAGAACGAGCGCGCCATGAGCTATACCGAGGAGGAGAGCGAGGCCCTCGCCCTCGTCGCCATGGTCATCGCCGAGATGGCGGAGGCCGGGACGCTGGTTCCCCGGGCCGAGGGCGACGAGGAGCCGGGCGAGCCGGTCCACGTGCAGGGACAGGGCGCCGCCGACGGGGTGGCCATCGGCCCCGCGCACCTGCACGAGCCGAAGCTGCTGCTCCCCAATCCCATCGCCGAGGACCCCGCGCACGAGCGCATCCGGCTGCGCGAGGCGCTGGATCGCCTCCGGGCGGATATCGATTCGATGCTGGACGACGAGGAGATGGCGGCGAACGGCGAGCATCGCGAGGTGCTGGAGACCTACCGCCTCTTCGCCAATGACCGCGGCTGGGTCCGCAAGCTGGAAGAGTTCATCGTCTCGGGCCTGACCGCCGAGGCCGCGGTCGATGCGGCGCGCACCGAGGCGCGGCTCAAGCTCGGCACGGCGTCCGACGCCTACCTGCGCCAGCGGTTCGACGACATGGACGACATCGCTCAACGCCTGATGCGCCGGCTCATCCTGCCCGATGCGGGGCGCGACCAGCCCGAGGACGGGGCCATCCTCGTCGCCCGCGCGCTCGGGCCGGGCGAGATGATGGACTACCCGCGCGGCACGCTGGGGGGCGTGGTGCTGGAGGACGGGTCCATCGGCTCGCACGCCGCCATCGTCGCCCGGGCCATGGAGATCCCCCTGATCGTGCAGGCCAAGGGCTGCCTGCGCGCCGTCGAGAGCGGCGACACGATGATCGTCAACGGCGACCAGGGCCACGTGCATATCCGCCCCCGCGCCGACGTGGTCACCGCCTACGAGGAGAAGCTGTCCCTGCGCGCGCAGGAGAAGGCGAGCTTCACCGCCCTGCGCGGGGTGCCCTGCCGCTCGGTGGATGGCTGCGCGGTGCGGCTCTACATGAACGGCGGGCTGGCCGCCGACCTGCCCAGCCTCAACGAGAGCGGGGCCGAGGGGGTGGGCCTGCTGCGCACCGAGCTGCATTTCATGCTCAACAAGACCATGCCCACGCGCGAGGATCAGGCGAGCTTCTACGGCCATGTCCTCGACAAGGCGGACGGGCGGATCGTCAACTTCCGCACCCTCGACATCGGCTCGGACAAGGTGCTGCCCTACATGAAGCAGCCGCGCGAGGCCAACCCGGCCCTCGGCTGGCGCGCGATCCGGGTGGGGCTGGACCGGCCCGTGGTGCTGCGGATGCAGCTTCAGGCGCTGCTGCGCGCGGCGAGCGGGCGGCCCCTGCGGGTCATGTTCCCCATGGTCGCGGCCCTGCGCGAGTTCGAGAAGGCGCGCGCCATGATGCTGGAGGAGGTCGAGCGCCTCGACATGGACGTGCCGCCCAGCGACATCAAGATCGGCGCGATGCTGGAGACGCCCTCGCTCGCCTTCGCGCAGAAGCGGTTCTTCGAGATGGCCGATTTCGTGTCCATCGGCGGCAACGACCTGCTGCAGTTCTTCTTCGCCGCCGACCGCACCAACGAGCGCACGGCGGGGCGCTACGAGGTCACGCATCCGGCCTTCCTGTCGCTGGTGCGGATGATCGTCGAGCGATGCGACGAGGGCGGGACGGAGCTGAGCTTCTGCGGCGAGGCGGCGGGACGGCCGCTTGACGCGCTGGCGCTCGGGGCGATGGGCATCCGCGCCCTGTCGATGCGCCCCGCCTCCATCGGTCCCGTCAAGCGCGCCCTGCTCGCCGCCGACCTGTCCGCGATGCGCACGGTGGTCGACGGGGCCGAGGCGGAAGGCGTGCGCGTGCGCGACGCGCTGATCGAGCATTGCCACGAGGCGATGATCCCGATCTGATGCGAAGCCGGGTACGGGCCGGTCGATGCGCCGCGCGTCGTCGTGCCCGGACATCGCCGCATCCCGCGCTATAATCCACGGCGTTCCCTCGGATACCGCACAGGAGACGCGCCATGGGCATTCACACCATCACCCTGCCGGTGCGCGGCGACGGCAAGGGCAACAACGTCCTCGCCCATGCCGCCGTGCTGGCGAAGCGGTTCGCGGCGCATGTGACGGTGCTGCACTGCCGCCCCCGCCCCGGCGACCTGCTGCCCTACGGCGTGCCCGTGCCGGGCTTCATGCGCGAGCAGATCGCCGATTCGGCCGCCAAGCTGGCCGACGAGGAGGAGCGCGCGCTGTACGCCGAGTTTCTCGATCTCGTCGGGCGGATGGGGCTGGAGCACGGCCCCGCCCGCGCGGGCGTGCCGACCGCGTCGTGGCAGGAGGCGGCGGGCAAGCAGATCGACGTGCTCAAGCTGCACGGGCGGCTGGCCGACCTCATCATGGTGCCCAAGCCCGACCGGGACCGGAACCTCGGCGCGAACACGCTGCGTTCGGCCCTCTTCGCCAGTGGCCGCCCCGTGATGATGTGCCCGCCCCGCGAGACCCCGCCCGGGACGCTGGGCGAGCATATCGCCATCGGCTGGAACGGGTCGGTCGAGGCGAGCCGGGCCGTGGCGCTGTCCATGCCGCTGATCGAGGGGGCGCGCGCCGTCACCGTGCTGACTTCCGGCGAGGAGGTGCACGGCGCGACATCGGAGAACCTGGTCGACGTCCTGTCCCTGCGCGGCATCGCGGCCCGCATCGCCCGCTTCGCACCGCATCGCGGCTCGGTCGGCCATGACCTGTTGGACGGCGCGGCAGAGGCCGAAGCCGACATCCTCGTGATGGGGGCCTACGGTCACAGTCACGAGCGCGAGACCGTCTTCGGCGGCAATACCCAGACCGTCGTCGACCATGCGGAAATGCCCGTTGTGTTGACACATTGATGCGTCTCTATGAGGTAAGTTGAAATTTTATTTCTTTAGATCGTTGCATTTCGGAAGAATCGCAGGTACAGCATCCGCCATCATCCACGCGACGAACCGCGCGTCGACGCGGCATCGCCCCTGCACCAACCCGGAGGAACGACGATGCGACTGTTCAAGACCCTGACTTTCAGCGCCGCCGCATTCGGCATGACGCTCGCGGCGACCGCCGCATCCGCTTTCGAACCGTCCAAGCCCATCGACTTCGTGATCATGGCCGGCAAGGGCGGCGGCGCGGACAAGATGGCCCGCCTGATGCAGTCCATCGTCGAGCAGGAGGAGATGACCTCCGTCCCCCTCGTCCCGACCAACAAGTCCGGCGGCTCGGGCGCCGAGGCGCTCAACTACATGAAGAACGTGAACGACCCCGACCACACGATCATGGTCACGCTCAACTCCTTCTACACCACGCCGCTCCGTCAGCCGGGCCTGAAGGTCGACAGCATGGCCTTCGCCCCGGTCGCGCGCATGGCCGAGGACACCTTCGTCCTGTGGGTCCACAAGGACGAGGGCATCGAGACCTTCGAGGAGTTCCTGACCGAGGTCCGCGCGCGCGGCAACAAGTGGGTCATGGGCGGCACCGGCAAGAATTCGGAAGACAACATCATCACCGACCACCTGAACGAGGCCTACGGTCTCGACATCAAGTACATTCCCTACAAGGGCGGCGGCGCGGTGGCCAAGGATCTCGCGGGCAAGCAGATCCAGTCCTCGGTCAACAATCCCTCCGAGGCGCTGGGCTTCTACGAAAGCGGCGACGTGGTGCCGATCGTGGCCTTCACCAACGAGCGCCTGCCCATGTTCCCCGACACGCCCACCCATAACGAAGTCAGCGACGGCGACGATTTCGCCTACTTCATGCAGCGCTCCGTCGTCGGCGCGCCCGGCATGTCGGACGAGGCGCAGGCCTACTACACCGACCTTTTCACCCAGGTCTTCGAGTCCGATGCCTGGCAAAAGTACAAGAACGACAAGTCCCTGATGGGCGAGTTCATGTCCGGCGAGGACCTGACGACCTACTGGGGCGAGCAGATCGTCAATCACGAGACGATCCTCAAGGCGTCCGGCGCGATCCAGTAGGCGCCGCACCGACACCATCCGTCACGCCGAACCGGAGCGGCCCCGCATTCCGTGCGGGGCCACCCTCGTATCGTACATCCGGGGCCACCCATGCGACGCGCTGAATTCGTCACCGCCACCCTGCTCGCCCTCCTCTCCGTCTACCTGATGTGGAAGGCGGGCGAGGGGCCGGAATGGGATACCGAATACGTCCACTGGGCGAATACCGGCATCAACATCGACGGCAGCGGGCCGGGAAAGGGGTTCTGGCCCTTCTACCTCGCGCTCGGGATGCTGGTCTCGTGCCTCTGGATTCTCGTGAACGCCATCCGCCGCGCCTCGCCGCCATCCCGCTCCGAGGAGCCGTTCCTCGACGGCTACGCGAAGCGGATGCTGCTGCTGGTCGGCGGCGGACTGGTCGGGTTCCTGATCCTCATCGACCTCGTGGGCATGTACGCGGCCATCGCGGTCTTCATGCTCTACTACATGCTCATCCTGGGCCGGCATCCCCTGGCGCTGTCGCTGGCGACGAGCGTCGTGGTGCCGTTCTGGCTCTACCTCTTCTTCGATATCGTGATGACGAAGGTGCAGCCCAAGGGCCTGCGCTGGATCGAGGATGCGATCTACACCCCGGCGGGAGAGTTCTTCCGCGGCCAGCCGCTCCTCGTCATCGCCCTGTTCTTCCTCGTCAGCGGCGCGGTCCTCGCGGTGACGGCGCGGCGGGCGCGGTATTGATGATACAAGCCATACTCTGTCCCGGACTCGATCCGGGACCTGTTCGAACAACGCGCTCCGCCTCGACAGGCCCCGGATCGAGTCCGGGGCAGAGCGTCATTCATGGAGTGTTCGACCCATGGACATAATCGCCGCGCTCATGGATGGCCTGTGGATCGCCGTCCAGCCGCACAACCTGGCCCTCGCCGTGATTGGCGTGGTCGTCGGTCTCTTCGTCGGGGCGCTGCCGGGACTGGGGTCGGTGAACGGGGTGGCGATCCTGCTGCCCTTCACCTTCGTCATCAACGAGGCGACCGCCGACCCCGCCGCGCCGATGATCTTTCTCGCGGCGATCTATTACGGGGCGATGTACGGGGGGGCCATCTCCTCGATCACGCTGGGCATCCCCGGCGCGTCCACCGCCGTCGCGACCACCTTCGACGGGCGGCCCATGGCCTTGAAGGGGCAGGCCGACCGCGCCCTCGTCACCGCCGCCATCGCCTCCTTCATCGGGGGCACGGTGGCGACGCTGTTCTTCACCGGCTTCGCGCCCGCCCTCTCGGCCGTGGCGCTCGACTTCGGCAATCCGGAGATCTTCGCCCTCATGCTGCTGGCCTTCGCGACCTTCGTGGGGCTGGGGGGCGACGACATCCCGAAGACGCTGTTCTCGATCTTCTTCGGCCTGCTGCTGGCGACGGTCGGCTTCGACACCATATCCGGCGAGCCGCGTCTCATCTTCTTCAACGACCGGGAGCAGGCGGCGGTGATGGAGGCGGTGGGGGCGAGCACCGATGCGGTGCCGTTCTTCGATTCGGTCGGCTGGTTCAGCCGCGGCATCCAGTTCCTCGTGCTGGCCATCGGGGTCTACGGCATCGGCGAGATGCTGTGGACCATCAATGCCAGCCGCTACAAGATCACCATGAGCGAGACGACCATAAGCGGGCGGCGCATCCTGAGCGGCATCGCCGGGATGCGCGACGCGTGGAAGGGCACGACCATCGGCTCGCTGCTCGGCTTCTTCGTCGGCATTCTGCCGGCGGCGGGGGCGACGCCCGGCTCGCTCATGGCCTACGGCGTCGCGAAGATGACCTCCCGCAATCCCAGAAGCTACGGCGAGGGCAACCCGGACGGCGTGGCCGCGCCCGAGGCGGCGAACAACTCTGCCTCCACCGGCGCGATGCTGCCGATGATGACGCTGGGCATCCCCGGCTCGCCCACCACCGCCGTGCTGCTGGCGGGAATGGTGATCTGGGGGCTGGAGCCGGGGCCGCGCCTGTTCGAGGACCGGCCCGAATTCGTCTGGCCGCTGATCGGATCGTTCTACATCTCGAACCTCGTCGCGGTGCTGGTGAACCTCGCCTTCATCCCGCTGTTCCTCGCGGTGCTGCGGATGCCCTTCACCATCCTCGCGCCCGTCATATTCGTGCTGTCGGTCATCGGCACCTACGCGGCCTACGACAACATGTACGACGTGTGGTTGATGGTGCTGTTCGGGATCGGGGCGTATTTCCTGCGCATCCTCGACTATCCGCTCGCGCCGGCGGTGCTGGCCGTGGTCCTCGGCACCACCGCCGAGGAGAAGATGCGGCAGTCCCTGCTGCTCTCGGACGGCGATTTCGCCATCTTCTGGAACCCCTTCTTCGACCGCGACGGCAAGGGGCAGGAATGGTGGATCGCGCCGGTGACGACCTGGATCGCCCTCGTTCTCATCGCCCTACCCGTCATTCTCTGGGCCGTGCGGACGAAGCGGGCGAGACGGGTGGCGGCCTGATCGCGCCGTTCGGATGGCGCGGGGCGATGCGCGGCCTATGTCGCTCCGTGCACGGCATGAGGAGGGACGGACATGGACACCGCGCGCACCGCGCAAGTTCTGGGATACGCAGGGCTGATCCCCTTCGCGGGGCTGGCGCTCGACCCGCTGACGACGCAGGTTCTGTCGCCCCCCATCGCGGGCCTGTGGCTGCTGGGCTACGGCACGGTGATCCTGTCCTTCCTGGGCGGGATCGTCTGGGGGCGCTCGCTCGACAGGCCGGAGGCGGGGGTCGCGATGATCATCGCGATCCTGATCTCGCTCGCGGCATGGGTGGCCTTCATCCGGGTCGGGCAGGAGGGGTTCTGGATTCTGGCCGCCGGCTTCGTCGCCGCGCTGGCCTACGATCTGGGCAGCGACCTGCCGCCCTGGTTCCGCCGCCTGCGCATCCATCTGACCATCGGCGCGACGCTGGCGATGATAATCGGCGCGACGATGTAAGGGACTGGAAATCCGCGCGCGGCCTTCCTACATTGTCATCCGGCGGGCGCTGGACATCGCGTCAGAAAACAGAACCCACCAGCCATAAATATCTCTGCGGGAGCTGCCCCTGCCCCGGACCGTGGTCCGGGATATGCGGCGCCCACCTGGTTTGCCAGGCTAGCGGGGATCTCGTCTTTCAACGGATGAACCGGCTCCGCCACCCATGACCCTTTCCCAGACCAAGGATGCGGCTCGCAAGGCCGCCAAGGCCCGCCGCAAGGCCGCCCGCGCGGCGCAGCCCGACGCGGCGGCGCGGGCGATGGCGGTGTTCCTCGATACGGTGCCGCTCGACCCGTCGGACGCGATTGCCGGCTATCGCCCCATCGTCAGCGAACTGGACCCCACGCCCCTGATGGAAGCGCTGCATGCGCGGGGGCATACGCTCTGCGTGCCGGTCATCCTCGGCGCGGGCCGTCCCCTCGCGTTTCGCCGCTGGACCCCCGACTCCCGCATGGAGACGGGCGCGTTCGGCGCGGAGATTCCGGTGGATGCGCCGGAGGTCGTGCCGCGGGTCCTCGTTGCGCCCATGCTGGCCTTCGACCGCGCGCTCTGGCGGCTCGGCTACGGCGGCGGCTTCTACGACCGCACGCTCGAACTGCTCCGCGCAAAGGGCGGTGCGCGGGCCTACGGATACGCCTACGCCGAACAGGAGACGGATGCCGTCCCGGTTGAACCGACCGACCAGAGGCTCGACGGCGTCGTCACCCCCGCCGGATTCGTCGGCCTGCCCTGAAACGATCTGCTTGGCGTTGAAATTGCACGGCCCCGGAGAATCGCCGTAGGCGGATCAAAAACCTGTAAACCTGCAAGTTTTAAGGTGGACAGGATCAACCGTCGGCATAACTGTCGACCAGGGGAAACGCAGTTCGGGGCACAGGACCATGGGATCGATTTTCGGTAGGCTTTTCTCGCGGGGCGGTCTCGATCACGAGGACGATATCCTCGGCTGCGACATGGCCCCCGCGCCCTCCGTTCTGGCGACGATGTGCGAGCCGCTGGGCGATGCGGCCCCGATCCGTGCCGCCACGTCGTCCATCGGCGGCCCCTTCACCACGGCGGCCCAGGCACCGATCCGCGACGGTTGACACCCCGCCCCCTGCCCGGCATGTGTGTGACGGTCCGGCGCGATGCCGGCGAGCGGCTGGTTCGGGAAAGGGCGCATCGTGGAAGCGGATGACGATAGCGCGGACGCCGCGTCCCGGAACCGGGGCGCCGACACGACGACGGGCACCGCGCATCCCGTTTCCGCCCGATACGTACCGACCCAGACCGCGCCCGACACCGTGACGCTTTCCGTGACCGGCGAAGGGTCCGCGAAGCCTGTCGAGACGCGCCGTCCCTCCACGATACGCCCGCCCCGGCCCCGCCCGCCGGTGCGCGAGGC
>JAHDDY010000023.1:8813-10151 GCA_020629115.1 Paracoccaceae bacterium
GAGAACGGCGCGGGCAAGTCGACCCTCGTGAAGATGATCTACGGCGTGCTCCAGCCCGATTCCGGGACCATCGCCCTCGACGGCCGGCCCGCCCGTATCGACAGCCCCTCGGCGGCGCGCGAGCGGGGCATCGGCATGGTGTTCCAGCATTTCTCGACCTTCGAGGCGCTGAGCGTTGCCGAGAACCTCGCCGTCGTCCTGCCCGACCGATCCCTGCGCGCGATTCGGCGGGACGTGCGCCGCATCGGCGAGGAATACGGCCTCGGCATCGAGCCGGACCGTCGCCTGGCCGACCTGTCGGCGGGCGAACGCCAGCGGGTCGAGATCATCCGCTGCCTGCTCCAGGACCCGCGCCTCCTCATCATGGACGAACCGACCTCGGTGCTCACGCCGCAGGAGGCGCAGGCGCTGTTCATCGTGCTCGACCGGCTGGCGGAGTCGGGCTGCGCGATCCTCTACATCTCGCACCGTCTGGACGACGTGCGCCGCCTGTGCCGGACAGCGACGGTGATGCGCCGGGGCAAGGTGGTCGCCACCTGCAACCCGCGCGAGGAGACCGCCGCCTCGCTCGCCGAGATGATGATCGGTGCGACCGTCATGCCGCCCCAACGGCAGGCGCGCGCGGTCGGGGCGCCGCGGCTGGAGGTATCGGACCTGCGCCTGGCCGCGCCGGAGGGCGTCGCGCTCGACGGTATCGGCTTCGTCGCCCGTCGAGGCGAAATACTCGGCATCGCGGGGGTCGCGGGCGAAGGGCAGTCGGAGCTGTTCGCGGCGCTGAGCGGCGAGCGTCCGGTGCGCAGCGGGAACGCCGTGCGCGTCGACGGCACGCCGGTCGGCACGTTCGGCCCCACCCGACGTCGCCGTGCGGGCATGGCCTTCGCCCCCGAGCGCCGGGTCGGGCATTCGGCCATCGGCGACATGCGCCTGTCGGAGAATTTCTACCTCACCCACCACGCGACGGGCCGTACGCGCGGGGCCGACAGGGCGGTGCGCGAGCGGTTCGACGTGCGGGCCGAGGGCGACGATCCCTTCGCCGCCGCGCTGTCGGGCGGAAATCTCCAGAAATTCGTCATCGGGCGCGAGATCGACCGCGATCCGGCGGTGCTGATCGTGGAACAGCCGACCTGGGGCGTCGATGCCGGGGCGGCGGCGGTGATCCACGAGGCGCTGATGGAGCTGGCCGGGCGGGGCGCGGCCATCGTCGTCATCAGTCAGGACCTCGACGAGATATTCGCCCTGTGCGACCGGGTGGCCGTGCTGCACCGGGGCCATCTGTCCGAATCGCGCCCCATCGGAGAGGCGACGGCGGAGGGCCTAGGCCTGCTGATGGGCGGTGCC